>DASSHM010000111.1:0-12234 GCA_035692885.1 Occallatibacter sp. | reverse complement strand
GCGCGAAGAGGCCCCGTCCTCCTCTGGCTGCGCGATCTTCTTGTCTCCGCTGCCATCTCGGTCCTCATCATCACCTTTCTTTATCAGCCGGTGCGAGTTGAAGGCACCAGCATGCTGCCGCGGCTGGAGAACCACGACCGCCTCTTCATCAACAAGTTTGTGTATGAGTTCACGTCCATTCATCGCGGTGACGTGGTGGTCTTCCACTATCCGCTTGACCCCAGCAAAAGCTATATCAAGCGAGTCATCGCCCTGCCCGGCGACCGCATCTGGATTGACCAGGGCCGGGTCTGGCTGAACGGCGCACCCCTTCGCGAAAGCTATGTTCCGGCGCGATATCGTGACGCGCGCTCCATGGCGGAGATGGTGGTTCCCAAGGGCGACTACTTCATGATGGGCGACCATCGTTCCATCTCCTCAGACAGTCGTGAGTTCGGTCCGGTCGAGCGCGATCTCATCTACGGCAAGGCGGTTTTTGTCTACTGGCCGGCGCGCGATGCGGGAATTGTTCGATAAGGTCCCGGTTTTCCACCTGCGGCGACCCGTTAAAACCTGCTAAAATCGATTGAATCCACTCCCCGGAGACGCGATGCAGGCGATCCTGGCGCTCGAGGATGGGCGCATCTTCCGTGGTCAAGGCTACGGCGCACCTGGCGAATGTCAGGGAGAAGTTGTTTTTAATACCTCACTTACCGGCTATCAGGAAATCGCAACCGATCCCTCCTATGCCGGGCAGATCGTCGTTCTCACCAATCCGCAAATTGGGAACTACGGCACCAACCAGGCCGACAACGAGTCAACGAGGCCCTTCATCGAGGGTCTTATCGTCCGCGAGTTCTCCCTGATCAGCTCCAACTGGCGCTCTGAGCAGGTGGCCGACGAGTACATGGAGCGCTATTCGGTTCCGGTACTGGCGGAGATTGACACTCGCGCTCTGGTCCGCCATTTGCGTGACAACGGAGTGATGCGCGGCGTCATTTCCACCCGCGAAAGCGACACCGGCAAGCTTGTCGAGCGGGCCCGCGCGATACGCAAGATGGACGGCACCGACCTGGCCCGCGTCGTCTCAACCAAGACTGTCTACGAGTTTGCCGCTAACGACGAGCGCAACCAGTCTGGCGACCCATTGCTGCCTGACGCCTCAGACAGGCCGCTGCTGCACGTTGTGGCGTATGACTTCGGCATGAAGCAAAACATCCTGCGCATGCTTACGCGAGAGAGCTGCCGCGTAACGGTGGTCCCCGCTGAGACACCCGCAGAAGACGTGCTGACGCTCAAGCCGGACGGCGTCTTCCTGTCCAATGGCCCCGGCGACCCGGAGCCTGTGGACTATGCGGTGAAGGCCCTGCGCAACATGATGGGCCGGGTGCCCATCTTTGGCATATGCCTCGGCCATCAGTTGGCCGGGCTGGCCCTGGGCGGGCGCACCTACAAGCTCAAATTCGGCCACCATGGCGGCAACCATCCCGTTCGCAACAATCGCACCGGCAGGGTGGAAATCACCGCGCACAACCATAATTTCGCCGTGGATCCCGACTCGATTAACGCCAACGAGGTGGAGCTGACCCACGTGGACCTCAACGACCAGACCCTTGAGGGTCTGCGGCACAAATCACTTCCGCTCTTCAGCGTGCAATATCATCCCGAGGCTGCGCCGGGCCCGCATGACTCGCACTATCTGTTCGGCGACTTCCGCAGCATGATGGAGGAGTGGAAGGGATGAAGCTTAAACGGCATCCCATCTTGGTTGGCAGCAAACAGGCGGGGCCAGGGCCCCGCTGTTTTTTGAGGCAGGATGACTGAAGCGCACTCAACCAGATCAAAGGCGGTCCGGCGAATGAGCGAAGAACTGGCCGGAACAGCGAACAAGAGCGAAGCATGCCACGTAGAAATGACATTCAGAAAATCCTTGTAATCGGCTCCGGGCCCATTGTGATTGGTCAGTCGGCGGAGTTTGACTATTCCGGCACGCAGGCCTGCAAGGCGCTTAAGCAGGAGGGCTATGAGGTGGTGCTGGTGAACTCCAACCCCGCCACCATCATGACAGACCCCGGCCTGGCCGACCGCACCTACATCGAGCCGCTCACCCGCCAGTACGTTGAGGAGATTATTCGCGTTGAGTCAGAGATGCTGGCCTCCCGGCCCGGAGCAGGCAGGTTTGCCCTGTTGCCCACCGTGGGCGGACAGACGGCGCTGAATCTCGCGGTTGACCTTTCCGATGCGGGAATCCTTGACCGGTACAACGTTGAGTTGATTGGCGCCAAGCTCGAGGCAATCAAGAAGGCCGAGGATCGCCTGCTGTTCAAGGACGCGATGATCCGCATCGGGCTCGAGGTGGCGAAGTCGGCGCTGGTCAACAATCTGAGGGATGGACTGGACTTCGCCAACAAGATTGGATTTCCCATCCTCATCCGCCCCAGCTTCACCCTGGGCGGGTCAGGTGGAGGCATCGCGTATAACCGCGAAGAGCTGATGGAGATTCTGGCTCGCGGCATCGACCTCTCTCCAGTACACGAGTGCCTGGTGGAGGAAAGCGTTCTCGGCTGGAAAGAGTTCGAGCTCGAAGTCATCCGGGATCTGGCCGATAACGTCATCATCATCTGCTCCATTGAAAACTTCGATCCGATGGGCGTACACACCGGCGATTCCATTACCGTTGCCCCTGCGCAGACCCTCAGCGACCGCGAATACCAGAGAATGCGGAACGCGGCCATAGCCGTGATGCGCGAGATTGGCGTGGAGACCGGCGGCTCGAATGTGCAGTTTGCCGTCAATCCAGTCGATGGACGCATGATTGTGATTGAGATGAACCCCCGCGTTTCGCGCTCCTCAGCGCTCGCCTCCAAAGCCACCGGATTCCCCATCGCCAAGATTGCCGCGAAACTGGCCGTGGGCTATCGGCTCGATGAGATTGCCAACGATATTACTCGCAAGACACCCGCCTGCTTTGAGCCCACCATCGACTACGTCGTCGTAAAAATACCCAAGTGGCAATTTGAAAAGTTTCCCGGCGCGGATGATACGCTCGGCCCGCAGATGAAGTCCGTGGGCGAGGTGATGGCGATGGGCCGCACCTTCAAGGAAGCTCTGATGAAGGCATGGCGCTCGCTCGAGACCGGCAAAAAAACCGGCGCTGAAGTGCTGGAGCCGCGCCGCCTGACGCAGATGCTGGTCACGCCAACGCCGGAGCGCCTGGGCTACATCCGTTTTGCCTTTGAACGTGGAATGAGCGTGCGCGACGTGGCCCGCCTCACCAGCATGGACCCCTGGTTCCTTCACCAGATCCGCGAGGTGGCCCTCGCCCAGGGCACGCTGGCGGCAAACTCTCCCGAGCGCATAAGCGCCGATGAGTTGCGCCAGCTCAAGCGCCTGGGGCTGAGCGATGAGCGCATCGCAACGCAGTGGAAGCTTGAAGGCCACGCGGGCGTTCAGCGGGTGAGGGAACTGCGCGAATCAAAGGGCATCGCGCCGGTCTTCAAACTCGTGGATACCTGCGCCGCCGAGTTCGAATCAATGACACCCTATCTCTACTCCTGCTATGACGAGGAGGACGAGGCCGCGCCAACCGTCAGGCCCAAGGTGATTATTCTCGGTTCCGGTCCGAATCGAATCGGGCAGGGAATCGAGTTTGATTACTGCTGCTGCCACGCCGCGTTTGCCCTCAGAGAGGACGACTACGAGACCATCATGGTGAACTGCAACCCTGAGACGGTTTCCACCGACTATGACACCAGCGACCGGCTCTATTTTGAGCCGCTCACATTGGAGGATGTGCTCGCGGTGTACAACCACGAGTCACGTTCGGGCGCGCAGATTGGCATGATCGTGCAATTTGGCGGGCAGACTCCGCTGAACCTCGCGCAGAGGCTGCGCGCGGCAGGCGTGCCCATTATCGGCACGTCGCCGGAGTCAATTGATCTTGCCGAGGACCGCAAGCAGTTCGGCAGGCTTCTTGAGGAACTTAAAATTCCGCAGCCCGCCGGAGGCACCGCCACCAGCGTGGCCGAGGCGTTGGCGGTGGCAGGGCGCATCGGATATCCGGTTCTGGTTCGTCCCAGTTACGTTCTGGGCGGCCGGGCCATGGTCATTGCATACGATGCCGAGGCGGTCACGCAATACATGCGCGAAGCCGTGGAATACTCCCAGGAGCGCCCGGTGCTGATTGATCACTTCCTAGAGAATGCCATCGAGGTGGACGTCGACGCGCTTTGCGACTCAGAGGACGTGATCATCGCCGGCATCATGCAGCACATTGAAGAGGCCGGCATTCATTCCGGCGATTCATCCTGCGTCTTGCCCGCCGTCAGCATCCGCGAGGAGACGCTGAACACGCTGCGCAGTTACACGCGCCAGCTCGCTCTGGCCTTGAACGTGGTGGGGCTCGTCAATCTCCAGTTTGCCATCCAGCGCAACGACGCAGGCGAGGACAAGGTCTACGTGATCGAGGTAAATCCGCGCGCTTCACGAACAGTCCCGTACGTATCAAAGGCAACTGGCGTCCCCCTGGCGAAGATTGCCGCGCGACTGATGACCGGCCGCAAGCTGCGGGAGCTGCTGCCGGAGCAGCTTGCCTCGGGCGACGATCTCCGTACCGGCACGCATTACTATGTCAAGTCGCCGGTCTTCCCGTGGTCCAAGTTTGCCGGTGTGGATACCGTGCTGGGGCCGGAGATGAAATCAACCGGCGAAGTCATGGGCGTTGCCGCTACGTTTGGTGAGGCCTTTGCCAAGGCGCAACTCTCGGCCAGCCACGTGCTGCCCTCCGGGGGAACAGTCTTTTTCAGCGTCAACGACCATGACAAGCCGGCGGCCATCAGCCTCGCCCGCCGCTATGTTGACCTTGGTTTCCAGCTGGTCGCCACGGAGGGAACCGCCAACGTGCTCGAGGCCAGCGGCCTGACCGTCGAACGGGTTTTCAAGGTGAAGGAAGGACGCCCCAATGTGGTTGATCTCATCAAGGGGAATCGAATCCAGCTCATCATCAACACGCCCCGCGGGCAGGACACATTTTTTGATGAAAAGGCCATCCGGCGCGCGGCGGTACTGGCGCGCGTTCCCACCATTACCACCATTGCCGCGGCTCAGGCGGCGGTGGAGGGAATTGCCGAGATGCAAAAGCGCCATGTCACCGTGAATGCGCTGCAGCATCTGCACATCGCAACCGCCGGCCTGGTGCTAGAGAGTTGAGAGTACCTTGGGACAGGCCGCTCTAATTGCTCCGGCTTCAATCTGGATCGTTCGATTTTCATCGAGCCCGGCTCTAAAATATCACCATGCTGATTGAGGGAGTCTTCGCCGCCGTCACCACGCCGTTCTATCCGGATGAGCGGCTGTACCTGCGGAAGCTTGAAGCGAATATTGAACGGTATTCGCGCAGCCTGCTTGCCGGCATGGTCGTGCTTGGCTCCACCGGCGAGGCGCCGGCACTGAGCGATGCGGAGTCGCGCGAGGTGTTGCGGACCGCGTCACAGGCCGCGGCTCCAGACAAGGTCCTCATCGCCGGAGTGGGCCGCGAAAGCGTGAAGTCCACCCTCGAACTGGCACACGCGGCCGCCGAATTCGAGTACGACGCGGTTCTGGTGCGCACGCCCACTTATTACGCAAGCCAGATGACCCCTCAGGCAGTGCTCGCTCACTTTCTCAGCGTAGCCGATCAGTCTCCGCTGCCGGTCTTGCTGTACAACATTCCACGCTGCGTCCCGTACAACATTCCCGTGGAGATTGTTGCGGAGCTGGCGCGGCATCCGAACATCATCGGAATAAAGGATTCTTCAGGTGATATGGCCCGCCTGAAGGCCCTCATTGAACTCACGCGGCCTGCTCCACGGCGCACCGTGACGGTGACACCCATCTTTGAGGCGGTCACAGCAAGAATGCTCAGGGCGCCCGCGGCCCGGCGCGAAGAAAATGCCCCGGCATTCGTCTCACTGGGGGAGCTCAAGACCCCGGGTGCTGCCCCAGGCCTGGCGGTTGGCTTGTCCCATGAGATGCCCGCGGCCCCAATCAAGACTCGAACCAGGGAAGTAGGCTTTCAGGTGCTCACCGGCTCTGCAGCCATTGTGCTCGATTCGCTGCAGTCTGGAGCCTCAGGAGCAATCCTCGGCCTGGCTGCGTGTGTGCCCCAGGCCTGCTACGAGGTCTACTTCGCATGGAAGGAGCGCGATCAGCCGCTTGCGGCAGAAAAGCAGCGGCGGTTACTCGACGCCAACCGGCGCGTGGTCGGCGAGTTGGGAATCAGCGGAGTGAAATATGCCTGCGACTTCAATGGCTTCTACGGCGGCAAGGCCCGTCTCCCGCTCATTCCACTGGCAGCGGAGCAGAGACATGAGATTGAGCAGATCCTCCGGGAGATAAGGAATTAGCTCTCATATTTGTCAGATATAGCTAACGTCCGATAACGGATATTCTGTAATCTAAAAGCACTTCTCGGCCGAGCCGGCCTTAAACCCCTCATTCCCGGCCTAAATCTGCCAGATGGTCGCCTCTTCCCTACATCTTGTAGCGGCCCAGATCTTCGTCGTTCAGTCCTTCGAGCCATCCTCTCAACTGTTCTGCGGTTGGACCATCCGCAGGGCCGCTGGAGTTCAGCTTGGCCGACTGCATGACCTGTTCTGAAACGTAGATTGGGCAGTCCGCACGCAATGCCAGGGCGATTGCATCAGAGGGCCGTGCATCCACGAAGACCGGCTCATCACCCTGCATCAGCCATAATCCGGCAAAAAATGTCTGATCTTTAAGTTCCGTGATAACCACCTTTTCCAACTGGCCCTGAAGGTGGCGGATGAGATTCTGGGTCAGGTCGTGCGTCATGGGGCGAGGAGCCGGCAGCTTTTCCACTTCGGCCATGATGGCATTGGCCTCAAAGATTCCGATCCAGATTGGCAACACGGCCTCTGAGGCAACATCCTTCAGCACCACGATTGGCATGTTGGTTGCCGGGTCCACCATCCAGCCCCGAATCTTGACCTCGATATCCATGCTGCCCTCCTGCTGGCTTAGACTGCCTCCCCCGCCAGACTGTTCGGGAATGAACCTGTAATTTTCACATAGGCGTAACTGCCCGGAGCCGGTGCAATGGGTTGTGCGGGAATAAAGTTCACCGGCGTATTCTGGCTGCTTCTGCCTGAGACTTGGCCACGGCTCGGGTTCATTCCCTCAACCATTACTTCAATCATTTCTCCCAAATGCTTTGCATAATTCACTCTTTGGATATCTCTCTGCCGTTCCAGCAGCACCTGCAGCCGATGGGCTTTTTCGGCTTCAGGAATCGAGTCGATCATCGTCAGCGCGGGCGTGTTCGGCCGCCCCGAATACTTGAAGCCGAAGACGCAATCGTACTCGACCTCGGCCAGAAGGTCCATCGTTTCGATGAACTCGTTCTCACTTTCGCTCGGAAAGCCCACAATGACGTCGGTTGAGAGAGATATATTCCGCTTCGCGCCCTTGATCCAGCCAATCCGCTCCAGATACCACTCCCGGGTATATTCCCGGGCCATTTGCCTCAGAACACGGTTGGAGCCCGACTGAACCGGCAGATGCACGTGATCGCACAGGGTCGGCACGGCGTCGATGACGTCGACGATGTCCCGGGTGAAATCGCGGGGATGACTGGTGGTGAAGCGCACTCGCCTGATGCCGGGTACCCGGCCAACGGCCGCCAGCAGTTCGGCAAAGCTTAACTTCCCTTCCGGATCGCGGTAGCTGTTTACATTCTGGCCCAGCAGTTGGATCTCGGTGTAGCCCTCGTCGACGATTCTCCGCGCCTCGGCCAGCACGCTCGACGAACCTCGGCTGCGCTCCCTGCCGCGGGTATAGGGCACCACGCAATAGGCGCAGAACTTGTCACAGCCCTCGATGATGGTGATGTAACCGCGGTAGGGATTCTGGCGCGCCGTAAACTCGGTCTCGAATGTCTCCTCGGTCTGCCGGTCATCCAGGCCCGTGATGCGCTTCTCACCTGCTTCCAGCCGCGCCAGCATCCCGGGCAGTTTGCGGTATGAGGCGGAGCCTGACACAAGCGACACATATGGGGCCCGGTCGAAGATCTTGTCACCTTCCTGCTGAGCCACGCAGCCGAGAACGCCAAAGCGCTTCCCTTCCTTGTAGAGCCGCTTGTAGTCGTTCAGCCGGTGAAAAACCTTCTGTTCGGCTTTATCGCGGATGGAACAGGTGTTGTACAGAATCAGGCCCGCGTCCTCCTCCGATTCCACCTGACGGTACCCCTGCTGCTGCAGAGTGCCAATCACCTTTTCGGAGTCGTGCGCGTTCATCTGGCACCCGAAGGTCTCGAGATAGAAGGTTTTTTCGGTTGCCATGGCAATTCCAAGTATACCGGGAACCGCAAATGCACTGTAGACAAGGCGGTGATTAGAATGAAACTGGCGGAGACGGCTGATGGAAGACGGCGGAGAAGCCGCAAATAGACGGGCGCACTGGAACAATGTGTACTCTAGGACAGCGCCCACCGGCGTGAGCTGGTATCGGCCCCACCTGGAAACTTCCCTTTGTCTTATTGAGAGCGCGGCGGACCACGATGCCGCGATCCTCGACGTGGGCAGCGGCCAATCAACGCTCCTCGATGACCTGATCCACCGCGGGTATCACAATGTGACGGCCTGCGAAATATCAGAGTCCGCCATTCAAGAAGCCAAAAGCCGCCTGGGGGAAAACGCTGCATTGGTCCAATGGCAAGCCGGCGATATTCTCGAACTTGCACTCCCCCAGAAGTACTATGACGTCTGGCATGATCGGGCTCTCTTCCACTTTCTCATCAAGCCTGCTGACCGGCAGCGCTATGTGAGCCGCATGACAGCCGCACTCAAGTCTGCGGGGCACGTCATCATGGCCACCTTTGGCCCGGAAGGGCCGGCAAGATGCAGCGGCCTGGAAGTTTGCCGCTACAGTGCCGGGTTGCTGGCCGGCACCTTGGGTTCACACTTTCGCCTGGCTGAAAGTCTGATAGAAGACTATGAAACGCCGTTCGGCACGACGCAGCAGTTTCTCTACTGCCACTTCGTCGCCGCATGAGCGTCGCTCCCTGCGGCCGTCTCAAGAGCCCGTCCGCGGCCGGAACGGCCAGTGTTATCGCAACCCAGAATGCAGATAATCAAGCAGGTCGGTCATCTGCTCCTGTGTGAACCGCCCAGCAAACGATGGCATCATTCCCTTGCCCGCGAGAATCGTGCGCTCCACCTCCGCGTCTGTTGCAGGCGCGCCACTGGGCAATTTGCTGTGCTTGAAAAGCCCATGCAAATCGGGTGGCGCCTTTTTCAGGTTCAGATCGTTGTACTCATGGCAGTGTGCGCAGCGAATGATATATAGCTGCTTCCCCGCTACCTGCTGCGGGGTCAGCTGCGGCTTGGAGCGGCATCCGGCCAACACCACGAAACCAGAGGAAACAAACGCGAGCAAAGTAGTAAGAAATACTGAATGGAGACTGCCACGCGATTCAATCGTCATCACCTCTCATTCTACGCACCGGGCCCGCCTTCATGATTTCAAAGACGCAAATTCGCGAATCTGCCGGGACAGTATGTCCGGCGGTCGCGTATGGATGCCAAGGCGGCGGTCATCGATGTAGAGTAAGCACTGATGACCGTCCAGAATGAGAACCTCACTCCCCTGTCCCACTCAGCCAACAACAGGTGCTTCGGCTGCGGGCCGGCCAATCCAAACGGGCTGCATCTTGAATTTTTCCAGGCGCCGGACAAGTCCGTGGTCTGCATGGCGGCCATCCGCGACGGCTTTGACGGGCATCCCGGATATCTGCACGGCGGCATCATTTCCACACTGCTTGACGAGACCATGAGCAAGGCGAACCGCGCTCTCGGGCTCACCACCATGACGCGCCATCTCGAAGTGGAATTTCGCAGCCCGGTGCCGAGCGGAAAACCCATCCGCATCGAGGGCCGCGTCGTTCGCAGCGACGGGCGCAAGCACTGGGCCGAAGCAGCGATTCTCAGCGAGAATGGAGTGTTGCTTGCGCACGGCAAGGGACTCTTCGTCGAGGTGAAACCGCGCTGACCCCGGCATTGAACATCTCTCCACGCCCCGATAACCCGCAGGCTTGGCCCGGGCCGGAATTCAATGCACGAGAGAGCAGAAATCGATCTCTTGCACGGTGATTTGCTGCGCGTCGCCGGCCAGAATCGCGGCACGCTCAAGCACATGCTTCAACTCGCGCACATGACCCGGCCAGCTGTGGCCCTGGAGCTTGGACAAAGCCTCCGTGTCGATGGACTTCATCGGCATTTCACGACCCATCATATTGAGAAAGTAGTCGACCAGTGCCGGCAGGTCCTCAAGATGCTCGGTAAGTGCGGGCGTGCGAATGAGGAATACGGCAAGCCGGTAGTAAAGGTCGGCGCGGAACGTGCCCGCCTGCGCCTGCGCAGCAAGCGGCTGATGCGTGGCAGCAAGCAAGCGCACATCCACCCGCGCCGCTGCGTTGTCGCCCACCTTCTGCAGCTCGCCGCTCTCAACAAATCGCAACAGCTTGGCCTGTACGCTCAGCGGCATCTCGCCCACTTCATCCAGAAAGAGCGTGCCCCCGTCCGCTGCCTCGATTCGGCCCGTGCGGCCCTTCACAGCGCCCGTGAAGGCTCCGCGGGTATGCCCGAACAGTTCCGCTTCGAGCAACGCTTCGGGAATTGCAGCACAGTTGATGGCGACAAACGGCTTGTGACTTCGACCTGATAAAAGGTGCACGGCCCGCGCAACCAGCTCCTTGCCCGAGCCTGTCGGACCCTCGATCAGCACCGGGACCGGACGGGGGGCAACCAGCCGCACACGCCTGCTGACTTCAATCATGCAGCCCGCGCGCCCCACCATCCCAGGCAGAGGCTCCACCTGCTCTTCCCGCGGCGTCTTGCCTGCGCCCGCCATCGGCGCAATCGAATCCACGATTGCATGCTGCTGAGGTTTCAGCATCGGGGCTGTATTCCATGCGGCCGTATCCGTGTCCTGGCTGGAGCGCAGGGCATGGAGCAGCTCTTGGCGGTGCGGGCCGCGGCAGGCGCCATGCAGCGTGCCGTCCGCATGCATCAGCTCAACCTCGGGAAAAGAGGCGCCAAATTCCAGCAGAAACTCGTTCAAATCAAGGTCGGGCAGCCAGTCGTCTACGATCATGGCCTGCGGAGTGGAGGCATCCGCCTCAGCCCAGGCCTGGGCTCCGCCTTCAGCCTCGCGCACCCGCCAGCGAAGGCCGGTGAGCGCTTCGCTCACACGCTCGCGAAAGCTGCGATCCGCGCTTGCAACCACCGCTGTGCGCGGGCTCACCCGGGCCTCTCCTGGGCCAATCCGCGAAGGATTCTCCGGCATTGCAATTCTCCTTATGTGGACGTGCTGCTCCCCGTCAGGCCGGGCCGTTTAGGACATCGCCACTGCATGCGCGGCCGCCGCTTCCTCCGCGCTCATCGGAACTGCATGGTCGTCACCCGGAGCGCGTTCCAGCGGAATCATGTAGCCCTTGCGCCGTACGGTGCGGATAATTCTGCCCGGGGATGGATCATGAATCTTGCGGCGCAGATAGTTCACGTATACGTCGACCACATTCGTCGTCTGCGCCGGTTCCATCTTCCACACCGATTCAAGCAGCTCGATGCGGGAGACAGCGTGTCCGCGATTCAGCATCAACTGCTCCAGCAGTGTGTACTCCTTGTTGGTAAGCTCAATCCTGCGCCCGCCCCGGCTGGCGCTCCTCTCCAGCCTGTTGAGTTCGAGGTCGCCGGCGCGCAGTACGATCTGAGAGCCCTTCCGCCGGCGCAGCAGAGCCCGGCAGCGTGCGCGCAGTTCCTGCAGGCTGAAGGGCTTCAGCATCAGATCGTCGGCCCCGCGGTCGAGGCATCGCACCCGCGTCTCTACCTCCAGCCGCGCGGTCAAAATCAGTACCGGAAGGTCGGCGTCCAGTGCCCTCACCTCCTCAAGCACCTGTTCTCCATCCTTCTTGGGCAGGTTCAGGTCGAGTATGGTCATGTCCGGCATCTCTTCACGAAGCGCCTGGATCGCGACCTCGCCATCGCCGGCCAGGCGCACCCGATGCCCCTCGCTTTCCAGCCCGCGCTTCAAAAACTGGCCCAGCGCCTGATCGTCCTCGGCAATCAATAGCCTCATGAGTAGCCCTCCCCGCAGGTCCGTTCAGCGTGGCACGCTCGCTCCTGCTGAAACGTCCGCGCATTAACTTGTACTAACCTGCCCCCACCTTCACCTTGCTGTGCGGCAGGTGCGAACTCAAGG
>DASSHM010000110.1:0-6525 GCA_035692885.1 Occallatibacter sp. | reverse complement strand
GTTCTGCAGGTGGGTGGCGAAGACGTTCTGTCCAAAGATGTGATAGAAGACGGCGTCAATCCAGTAGGGCAGGGGCGGCTTCTCAAGATACCGTATGCCGTCGATTTTGAGCGTGACCCAATCGCCGGTTTCGGCGATGTGTTGCGCGGCCTGCGCATGGCTGGCGTCAGCATCGTCGAGCAGCGGGGGTGTAAAGAGCGAGGCAAAGTGCACGGCGGCGAAGATGGCCAGCAGGAGCGTCCAGGCGGCAAGCGCCGAGGGAGTCCGCCGCGAACGCGGTTGAGATAAGGATTTGATGTTCATGGGCTCTTGAGAAAAACGCCGTCCCTTGCAGAATAGCAGCTTGGAATTATCCAGCAGAATGCACGGGAGTGTTCGCCAGGCGTCTGCGCACATGCGCTGCAGAATCAGAAATGAGCGGGAGGTGCGGACGCGGCCAGATTCAGTTTGCCGCGCGAAGAGCAAGAGGCGCGCATGGTCGTGTATCTTGGCCGAAGAGATGCATCCGCTCCGCCGGGAGGGCGCGAGAAACTCGCATGGCCATTTTTGCGGCAATTGATATCGGGTCGAATTCGTGCAGGCTGAAGATTGCGAAGGCGGTGTCGCACCGGCTGAAGACCCTGCATGAGGATCGCGAGGTGACGCGGCTTGGCGCCAGCGTTTTCGATTCGGGCCTGATTTCACCGGATGCGATGGCGGCCACGCTGCGGGCTCTCAAGCGTTTTCAGAGGGCGGTGCAGCAGCACGGCGCGGACAGGATCCGCGTGGTGGCCACCTCGGCCATGCGTGACGCCCGGAATGCAGCGGCATTCCAGGCGTGGGTGAAGGCCGAGACCGGCTGGACGATTGAAATCATTTCCGGTCTGGAGGAAGGGCGGCTGATCCACCGTGGGCTGATGAGTATGGAGCCGGGCGTGGGCGGCCGGGTGCTGCTGATTGACCTGGGCGGGGGCAGTTGCGAAATTACGCTGTCCGAGCACAGGCACATCAAGGAGATGGCGAGCGTACCGCTTGGAGCAGTGCGCCTGACAGAGCAGTTTCTGCAGGCAGACCCGCCCACGGCGGATGGGCTCGGGCAGATGCGCCACCTGATCAGCCGCGAGTTGCGGCGAGCCCATCGGCGGATCAAGCCCGGCAGAGTTTCACTGGCGGTGGCAACCTCGGGGACCGCGGCGGCGCTGGCGGAGGCGTGCGGGGCACTGGCCGGGAGCCAGAGACGGGCTGCCGGAAAGGGCGCACGGCCTGCCACCGGATCAGGTCGGCCCAGACGCAGGCTGTCAAACGGTGTGGATGGGCTTGCGCCGGTGCTCCTGGTACGAAAGCTGGCGAAGAGGCTGGCGGGGATGAGCCTGCCCGAGCGCGAGGCCGTGCCGGGCATTGGCGTGCGCCGCGCCGAGATTATCGTGGCCGGGGCGCAGGTGTTTGCGGAGCTGATGGAGAGCTTTGGCCTGCGGGGCTTTCGGTATTCGCCCCTGGGATTGCGTGACGGAATGCTGGCGCAGATGCTGGCTGAGCAGGATGCGCAGGCATCGAGCCACCGCGAGTTTGAACATGAGCGATGGCAGAGCGTGCTTGCCACGGCGCGGCGGTACGGGGTGGATCCCCGTCAGGCTGAGCCGGTGCGCGCGCATGTGGTACAGCTTTTTCACGAGTTGAAGCCGCTGCATCAGCTTCCGGCCGAGTACGAGAGCTGGCTCGCGGCCGCGGCAGTCCTGCGCGATACGGGCAAGTTCATCAATCACCAGGGGCATCACCGGCACACGCAATACATCATTTCGAGTTCGGAGATGTACGGCTACACGCAGGCGCAGCGGACGGTGGTGTCGGCGATTGCGCGCTATCTGGGCAAGAGCCGCCCCCAGGCGGGCGACCGCGCGCTGCGGAATATTTCGAGCGACGAGCACCGGAATATTCAGCGGGCGGTGGTGCTGCTGCGGCTGGCGGTGGCGCTGAACCAGGACCGCGCCAGCGATGTGCTGCGCGTCAGGGCAAAGAGCTATCCGAAGCGCGTGTATCTGGAGCTGAAGCCGGGGCGCACGGGCGCCGAACTGGAGCTATGGTCGCTGCACAAGGAAGCTGATTACTTTCGCGAAGTCTTCGGGCGGGAGCTTTTTGCCGCGCTGGCGTAGATGGAGCGCGCCGTGCGCGGATCTATGAGCCACTTAAGCAGCGGAGGGTGGCGGTCCATATCGATGCGTGCCACGGCGCACTTGCGCATGCGCACCGCGGCGCCGCCGTTGCCGGTGATGAGGCGGCCTAGAAACGTGAACAGGTTGGGGTTGTGGCCCACCACGAGAACACCGTCGCACTCGGCGTACTGTGCCAGCATGGCCTGGAAATCGGCAAAGTCGGCGTCAGGGGCGAGCGCGGGACTGACCTCAACCCGGGCATCGTAACCCATCTCAGTGCCCACGAACTGGGCGGTCTGCATGGCGCGCTTGAGGGGGCTGGAGACGATGACGTCAATCTGCACCTTGAGGGCGCTGAGCAGGCGCGCCATCAATATGCACTGTTCTTTGCCTTCCTTGACGAGCGCGCGCTTTGAGTCCACCGCAGGATTTCCCCGGGAAACTCCGGCGTTGGCATGGCGCATGAGATAGAGGTTCATAGGGATGGACCCGCCATACCAAGGCGCGGTCCTGCTCCTTGGATGCAGATTTTAACATGCTGGATTTCATCGCCAAGCCATCAGAACTTGGGCTGGACAGGCTTGAGTCTGGCGACGTCGGGGCGTGGCTGCCACACTTCGCTGACCAGCAATCCACGCAGCCAGGGGCGCGATTCCGCGGGGACGAATCCGGCTTCTGCCAGTGCTTTGCGGTGGTCAGGCAGCCTGGAGACGGCGAGCCCCGCGAGCACGCCGAAAGCCAGGTAAAGAAATGTGACGATGGGCCAGGCCACCAGCCATCCGAACATGCTGCGCGGCACGGCAAACTGTGAGATGACCCACATGCCGTCGGGCCTGATGCTGGGACGAAGGCGCACGGCCAGTGCCGACACCTCGCCCGTGGTGAGGCAATCGAGAAAGAAGTGGGTCACGATGAGGTCATAGCGCGCGCCATCGGGTTCCCACAGGCGGGCATCAGCGGGAATCGCGCGCACGCGCGCACATCGCGAGCCTGCATTGTGAATCAGCCTGCGCAGCATCTCCGGGCTCACGTCGAGCGCGTCGATTACGACATAGGGATTCAACTCCAGGAGCCGGGCGGTAAAGCGGCCGTTGCCATCGCCGAGGATGAGGGCGTTGCGGCGCGTTGTGAGCTTGTCAAGAAAGGCGGTGCGGCAGCGCCAAAGCCATGGACCGAAGGTGACCAGTTCCATCCATCGGTACAGGCCGGCCAGGCGCCCGAAATTGGGTGCGCGTCTCATGGCAGAAACAAGAACAGCGGGGTGAGAAGAACGAGATCGGCGGCGGCACGGAGAGCCAGCGGAGTAAGCCGTTCGTGGAGGCGGTCGAGCAGCAGGAGCAGCAAGGCGCTGGCCGCCGCGGCGAGCAGGAGCATTGCAGAGCGGGGATAAGACGAGGCGAGCAGCCATGCGGCGAAACTGCCAGCCGCAACAAGCGCGGTTGACGCCACTGTAGTCTGAGAAGAGCCGCCTGACTCCCATCGTTCCACCGCGTGGCAGTTGAGCCAGGCGAGACAGGCGAAGAATGCAATGGGCAGAGCCAGCGGCAAGAGGCTTGAATGCGCAGCGCCCGCCATGTGCCAGTGCGACAATGCCGGCAGGGCGCATCCAGCTGCAAACAGCAGGCCCACGAGGCACTCCTTGGAGATGAAGTGCAGGCGGAGCGGCGGGCGCGGAGAGTGAACACCGCAGAAGTAGGCCAGAGCGGCCGCTGCCAGAGTGAAATTGAGCCTGCGGGCAGCCTGCGGCATGAAGGCAAAGATGATGATGGCGGCCGCGCAGGCCGATGCGGCGGCCAGCGGGATGAGCACGCGGCGATGACGCCAGTGGAAGAAGTGGCGCTCGCGCAGGTCATGAAGGGCTTCGGCGCGGATTCCGGAGCGGGCATCGAGCAGGCGGTCACCGATGTAAACGGTCCAGGAGCCAAGAGCGACGAGAACAGGCATCCAGAGCGGCAGATGGATTTCTGCGGTCCAGGCCAAGCCGAGCGCCCAGACGACGGCGACAGTGGGGGCGTCAAGACTGGCGAGGTGCCACAGGCGCAACGGGCCAGGTGCGTCAATCAATGGGATCGAAGCGCGCCGGGACGAACACAGATTGTGGACGGTCTGTACCTTGATCCGCGCGGGCGGGTTTGCCAGGGGAGGCGGCATGGATTCGATTGTAGTGGGAGAGAGCGGCGGGTGTAAGAGTCCTGGCGGCGGTGCAAGGCCACCGCCCTGAGAGGATCCAGCCGAGGACCCGGCCGCGCGAACACTCATTGCCAACCGGTCAGTCAGCAGCGATGCTCTTACGGGCGGAGGAACGGGCGGTCGGCCGGGCGATGGAAGAAGCGGGGATGGCGTCGAGATCGGTCTTGCCCTCGGCGAGCTGGATGAGAAAATTCTGGCTGGAAAACGGCCGGGGATCCCGAGATGTCCGGCCCGCGCGGAGATAAGTGCCGTCCGGCTGCAGGAGGCGGGCCTTAACGGTATCGGCCAGATAGGCAGGCAGTATCTCGTTGTGAATGCGCGCGCGGGCCGCTGCGTCGCGGATGGGAAAGACAACCTCGCAGCGCTCGAAGAGATTGCGCGGCATCCAGTCGGCGGAACCCACGAAGATTTCGCAGTCGCCACCGTTGGCGAACTGGAAGATGCGGGAGTGCTCGAGGAAGCGGCCGACGATGGAGCGGACACGAATGCGCTCAGAGAGCCCCTTGACGCCGGGGCGCAGGATGCAGAGACCGCGCACGATGAGGTCAATCTCGACTCCGGCCTGCGACGCGCGGTAGAGAGACTCGATGACCGAGGGTTCAAGCAGGGCATTCATTTTGGCGATGATGTGCGCCGGGCGGCCCGCCCGGGCGTGCTCGGTCTCTCGCCGGATAAGCCCGAGAAAGCTCTCCGCCATGGTGAGCGGGGCGACCAGAAGCGGGCGATAGTCATCAACCTCGGCGTGTGCGGTGAGGTAGTTAAAGACCATATGCACGCGTTCCGTTATATGCGCATCGCACGTGAGCAGGCTCAGGTCGGTATAGAAGCGCGCGGTGACGGGATTGTAGTTGCCGGTGCCCAGATGGCAGTAGCGGCGGGTGACGCCGTCTTCATCGCGGCGCACCAGCATGGCCAGTTTGCAGTGTGTCTTGAGGCCGACGACGCCGTGAAAGACCTGCACGCCTGCATCCTCCATGCTGCGGGCCCAGCGAATGTTCGAAGCCTCGTCAAAGCTGGCCATCAACTCCACAACCAGAGTCGCCTCCTTGGTGGCGGCGGCCTCGGTGAGCGCGGCAAACATGGGCGAATCGTGACTGGTGCGGTAGAGGGTCTGCTTCATGCTGACGACGGCGGGATCTTCAGCGCCGGCGCGGATGAAATTAACGACGGGGTCGTAGGAGTCGAAGGGGTGATGAAGCAGGATGTCGTGCTGGCGAATCTCCTCAAAGATGGTGTGAATGTTGCGGCTTAGGAGGAGAGGCTTGGGCACAAACGGCGGAAACTTGAGGTCAGGACGCTGAATGTCGCCGTAGAAGAACTGAATGCGTGAAAGGTTGACTGGACCGTCACCACGCAGAATCTGCTTCTCGTCCAGTTCAAAATTGACGCGAAGGTACTCGACGATCCGCGGGTCAGCGCCGGTCTCAATCTCAAGCCGCACTGCATCGCCCTTGCGGCGGTTGTGCAACTCCGCCCGGATGGTTTCAAGCAGGGAGCGGGTCTCCTCTTCCTCGAAGTAGAGATTTGAGTTGCGGGTGACCCGAAAAGGCGTGTAGGCGGTGATCTCGTAGCCGCGGTACATGCCGCCGAGGTTCTGCGCAATCAGGTCCTGCAGCAGCAGATAGTCGATGTTGCCTGCGTCGGCCGGCAGGCGGACAAACCGGGGCAGCGCGCGCGGGACCGTGACCACACCCAGAACCAGCGGGCTGCTCGACCGCCGCTTGCGGCGCAGCAGCAGGGCCAGGCACAGCGCCTTGTTGAGCACACGGGGAAAGGGGTGAGCGGGGTCAATGGCGACGGGCGTGAGCAGCGGGTCAACTTCGCGCAGAAAATAGTCCTGCGCAGAGGCACGTGCCTCGCCGGTCAGTTCCTCCCACTCAAGCAGACGGATCTTCTCGCTGCGCAGGGAGGGAAGCAAATGTCTGTTCCAGCAGCGATACTGCGCCTCAACGAAGCTGTGAACCTCGGCGTTGAGAGCGGCAAGCGACTCCTCGGGCCGCAAGCCGTCGTAGCCACGCTCGCGATAGCCGTCTTCGATGCGCTGTAGCAGGCCGGCTTGGCGGATTTCAATGTACTCATCCAGATTGGATGCGGTGATGGCAAGGAACTTGACCCGCTCAAGCAGCGGATTGGATGAGTCCTCAGCCTCCTCAAGGACACGCCGGTTGAACTGCATCCAGGAGTAGTCGCGACCGTTGAAAAAGTT
>DASSHM010000109.1:0-4209 GCA_035692885.1 Occallatibacter sp. | reverse complement strand
CACCCGGCTGCGCCTCCTGAACCTGATGGCCGGCCGCGAGGTCTGCGTCTGCTACTTTGTTGAGATCCTGCGGCAAAGCCAATCCAAGATTTCGCGCCACCTGGGTTACCTGCGCAGAGCGGGCATTGTGAAAGCGCGGCGCGAAGGCAAGTGGATGCACTACCGGATGTGCGTGCCCGCGGACGCCGGGGCCGCATCCATCCTTGTTGCCACACTGGCCTCGTTGCGCGACAACCGGCGGATGCAGTTTGATCTGGCACGCTTTGAGCGCGCCTGCTGCTCCCCCGGCCGGCTGGTCATGCCGCATGGCGCTCCGAGGCCGGCCATCGTCTCTGCGCGCCCGCAGACCTAGCCTGGCCGCGATGCGTGCCAATCAGGTATACATGGTTGCAGGATGGTGAAAGTTGAAGAAGCGCTGGCCGCGGCGGATCATACTGGCTTTGCTTGTGGCATTCGTGGCAGCTTACGTCGCAGACCTGGCAGTCTTCAAGCTGCGGGGCTCTCCCACCTCTGACGTGAGCGTAAACCGCTATCTGACCGTCCCGCTCAAGGGGAACCGGCGCGAATTTGATCCGCTCGGCATCGTGCACGTCCCCTGCTCGGTCTCGCTCTTTCCGCAGCGCGGCCTTGACCCCTGCTGGCAGGTGCGCCGGCAGGCAAAAGAAGATGTGCCCCTGTAGTTCTTCGCACCTGAGCGTCGCGCGCCGCCTGCGCTCGATACGCATCTTCGGCACGCTGCAAACCAACTAGGGCTGCTTGTCCGCTCCGGCAGCAGCGGCATCCGCCCCCTTGGGTGGATGCTGCCTTGAGTTGGCGATCTTCTGATACAGTGCCTCGTCGGCGGCCTTGTTCAGGTTGGCCGCCTTCTGGAACTCAAGCTTCGCCTCTTCCTTCCTGCCCATCGTCCGGTAGAGCCGTCCCAGCCGCCAATGCACGTTCACATCATCCGGCGTGAGCTTGGCCGCCGCCGTCAATTCCCGCAACGCGTCCTGGTTCCGCCCCGACTCCATGTAGATGATGCCCAGATCGAGGCGCGCGAGGCCCAGCGATGGCTCCAGCTTGAGCGTTTCCACCAGCAGCGGCTCCGCCTCCTTCATCTTATTCATCTGGATATCCGCGTCCGCCAGGTACAGCATGGACTGCACATGCCGGGGGTTGATGGTCAGTTCCACCTGGAATTCCCCGGCAGCCTCGGGAAATTTTTTCTGCGCCCACAGCAGGTAGCCCAGCCCAAAATGCGCGTTGGGCATTTTGGGATCGGCCTTGACAGCAGCCTGAAACATCTTCACGGCTCCGGCGTTGTCCTTCATCTCGTCCAACGCCTCGCCGGCCAGCATGTCGGCCTCCGCGGAGTCGGGATTGATCGTCAGAATCTGGTGATAGACGCCCATCACGTACTTGAACTGCTTTGACCAGAGGTAGCTGTGTGCCAGCGCCAGCAGCAGCGGCAGATTGTTCGGTTCGCGCGCCGAGGCCGCCTTCAGGTAGGGCGCGGCCTCCTGATACTCCGCAAGCCCGTAGTACGCCATTCCCGTTAGAATCGTGACCCGCTGCGCCAGCGGGGAGTCCGCAGGTTCCTCCTTGAGCAGCATCTTGAAGTTGGTGATTGCCTCCCTCGGCTGGTCCGCCTTGAACAGCGCCAGCCCCAGGTCCAGACGCAGGGCTTGCGCGTTTTGATCGGTGGCGCTGGGATAGACGGCCAGCGCCTTGCGATACGCGGGGATTGCCGTTTTGTAGTGGCCCTGCCGGGCCTCCAGCAGTCCGATGTGCGCATACGGCTCGGGATCGCGGGGATAGGTCCGGGCCAGCCGTTGCCAGGCCGCCACCGCCTCGGTCAGGCGGCCCTCCTGCTCCAGGCTTAGCGCCGACGTGCGCAGCGGGCTCTGAACAATCCGGACCTGGCCCGGGCACGCTGACGCCGCCAGCAGAATCAGGCCCGCACTCCAATGAACAACTCGATTCATGCGTTTCCCTGCAAACATATGGCCGCTGCCGCCTGCCCGCCCGGAGCCATTCATGTTCATGCGGGTTCCGGCATGCGAATACCTGTCTTTGATTGTCTCTCCACCGGAGCGCCAGGAGCAATTGGCGTGGAAATGATAATGGCCAAATAAAAAGGCGCGGCAGGGGATGCCTGCCGCGCCCGGTTGAAAGGTTAAGTTAGAACACGAACTTGCCGCCCAGCTCCAGGTTGCGTGGATCGTGGGCACTCGTGATCTGGCCAAACTGGCTCGAGCCGTAGCTCGCGTTCAGACCGTTTGGCTCGAAGTGGTTGAAGGTGTTGAATGACTCGAAGCGAAGCTCGATGTGCGCCCGCTCGGTCATGGCAAACGACTTGTACAGCGAAGTCGTGAAGTTGATGCGTCCGGGGCCGACAACAGCGTCCTTGCCGGCGTTGCCGAAGCCCTGGTTGGTGCCGCCTGCCCACACGGGAATCGGAGCGGAGAACATCGACGTATCGAACCACTCGCCCCTCTTCTTCATGTAGCGCATCTTTCCGCTCACGTTCGGACGGTTGGTGTAACCGCCGTCCAGACCGATGGGATCGTAATTGATGGAGAGGCCCGGGCCCTGGTTCGCAGGGATCGTGCCATCCTCAACGGCCGCCGTACCGGCCAGCGTCCATCCACCCAGAAGGGAGTGAGCCAGTCCGCCGCTCTGGCGGAAGATAGGCAGGTTGTAGATGTAGTTGGCGCTGAGCATCTGGCGCCGGTCAAGCGCGCCGGAGCCCTTGTCATACTTCAGGTTCCAGGGGTTTGAAACTGGGCCCAGGTCGTAGCTGGTGATGTCGATTTCGTGTGACCACGTGTAATCGATCTCACCGCTCAGGCCCCAGCGATTCTGCACTCGGACACCCGTCTGGAAGCCGTTGTAGTTTCCGTTGGTGGTGTTCTCCTGCTGGTTGATGGCGCCCCATCCCGGGAAACTGCGGAGCGCATCAGGAATGGCAAGGTTGGTGCAGGCGTCGCCCGGATAATTGTTGCTTCCATCACCGGCGTCGCATCGGGTCTTCAGGGGGGTGTTGATTGGGAAGTTGTTGATTTGGCGCTCAATGTTCTGGTGCCACGCTATGTTGCCCACGTACTGGACGACCCAGATGACCGAGGGCGCCAGCTCATGCTGAACACCGAGGCTGAACATGGCCACGGCCGGGGCCTTGTAGGTGGAGGGAAGGTTGGTGATGCCCGACGGATAGAACGGAGTGGACGCCTGCGCGCCGGTCACCCAGCTCTTGGTCGGGGTGGTCATGTACACGCTGCTGGCGCTCGGGTTGTAGGCGAACGGCGGCGTGGTGGCTGCGTTGTAGATGTCGTTGCCCTGCATGCGCTCGTAGAAGGTTCCAAAGCCGCCGCGGAGAACGGTCTTGCCATTTCCGGTGAGGTCCTCGGAGAAACCCACGCGAGGCTGCAGTGTTTCGTAGTCGTTCTTCACCAGTCCAACCGGGAAGCCGTTGACCCCGGCGAGACCGACGCCATTCAGGTAGTAGGGAATGCCGCCCACCGTCTGGAATCCGGGACCGTTGGGATCCATCGAGCCGTCTGGATTGAAGATTGGCTCCTGGCTGCTGAGGTAGAGCTCCTGGTTGAAGTTGGAAACGTAGTTGCCCCGCTCCCATGCGTGCGGCAGCGCGTCATAGCGGAGACCGAGCTGCAGGGTCAGCCGCGGTGTCACGTGCCAGTTGTCCATCGCGTAGACGGAAGGCGTCTGGTTCACGTAGTGACGAATCGGCGCAACCATGAACTGACCGTAGCTACTTGAGATGCCGAGCAGCATGTCCATGAAAGCGTCGCCGGTCTTGTTGGCGTTGAAGCCCAGGTTGCCCTCGGTGTCGCCGAAGAGCTGCTGGTTCTTGGTGTAGCGGTTGTAGCTGATGCCGAACTTCATGGCATGCTTGCCCTTGGTGTAGGAGATGTCGCCCTTGGGCATGTAGTCCTGCGCCGCGTTGTGCCATGGGGCCGAGCCCATGTCTTCTGCCACGTAATACGGCCCGCCCCATCCGCCGCCAACGCCGGGAACCAGTTTCGACCCGTTGTTGAAGAACGGCGTCACGCTCCAGCCGCTTGGCTTGTTGGCCAGGTCGCTGTTGGTGATGTTGATGACGTTGCCGTCGTAGTTGAAGCTGGCTTCCACAAGCAGGTTCGGCGTGATGGTGCCGGTCAGCTTGATGGCCGCGCTGTTGGCCGGGTTCGACAGGTTGCTGGTGACCGT
>DASSHM010000108.1:0-4892 GCA_035692885.1 Occallatibacter sp. | reverse complement strand
CCACAAAACCTCAAAGGAGATGACGCCGGACTTTCCGTTGCGTCCAGCGGGGCTGACGCGGGTAATTTTTGCCTCGACTCGCGTTCCCCTGGGAACAAGAACAGTGCCGCCGTCGACGATGCTTTCATCGAGCAGCAGAGGAAGTGGATCGCCGGGCGCGGCCTCGTCGGATGTGACGTCAGCGTGCGTCACCAGACGCAGCACCGTCCCCTTGCGCAGTACACTGCCCGCCGCTTCAATGTTTCGCGGCAGTGGAACGGGGTGGGCGCCGGCAGGAATATTGGCCGACGCAATTCCGCTGGGGGTTCTGCCGGCTTCAAATGCGATGGCCTGCACGTGGGCACCGGCACTGACGGCGAATGGGCCGGTGTAGCGTTGTGAGTTCTGCGTGGGCGTCCAGCCGTCGGTGGTGTAGTAGATCGCGGCGTCTTTTGATGGGCTGGTGATGGCCAGACGCAGACCCGAATGATTGGGATCAGGATCGAGAAGGATGTCGGGCGGCTGGGCGCAACCGCAGTCGGGCAGAGGATGCGGCACCTCAAGAAACTGTATCCGGGCCGCGTCCCGCGCATCAGTCCCAGAGGATGATGGACTGCCGGGGGTTCCGATGCGGTAGTTGGATCCGACGCCCTGCATGGACTGTTGATTCATCTGGATGGCTTCTCCGAAGGCCTGGGCAGAGGAGCGCGCGCTGAAGGCGAAGACGGCGATGGCGAGGACGGCGAGAAGGGTGGGTTTCATACACTCCCCCGGGGCGGCGATGTGACCTGTCCAGCAGAACAAAACTGCGCGGCACAAGACAAGCAAGAAATGCGGGATTCGCTTACGTCAGTCATTGGCGGCGGGCTCCGGGGGCCGCCTCCACTAGTGATGCACGAGCCTGCAGGGCGGCATCGACCGCGGACTTCATCACGCCGGCGCGGGCGAAGAACCGGACGAAGCTGGCCGTGAGGGGCTGGGGATCGGATGCGAAGACAACCGCGGGGGGATTGGCGGGCGTGAACCTGCCGCGGGCGGTCTCGATTGCGCCGCTCCCTTGAAAGTCGAGGATGAGCGAGGCAAGGTTGCGGGCGAGGCTGAGCGGGAAGCTTTCAGCGATGAAAACCATCTTTCCCCGGGTGGTGATGACGACGGGGCCCTCGCCGGTGGAGTAGACCTCTTCATCGACGCCGGCGGGGGTGGATTTTTCAGCGGCTTCATCGCGCTTGAGATTGGAGTATTTGCGTCCCAGGTTGCGGGCGTAGAGCCGGGCAAAGTCCTGCGCGGAGGTGGGATTGGTCCACATGGAGAGATAGAAGAGGGCGATGGACCCGGTGGTGGCCCGTTCAGACGGTGTGGCGTCACGGCGCTGACCCGCCCAGTAGAGGCCGCCGTCCCACGCGGAAGCAAAGTCGCGGGCGGCCTGATCTCCGCCGAGGATATGGCAGAGAATCTTGACGTCAAGCTGGCCGACCTGGCCGATGTCGTAGGGGCGATAGAGCTTGTCGGCCAGGGGATGAATGTCGGGCAGAAGAGGAATGGGAGGTGTCATGCCCTGCTCATACCGCAGCGGATTGATGATCTCCCATGTGGATGTGGGCGGATGGTCGAGGGTGCCGGTAAAGGCGGCGTCGCGCCCCTTATCCATCCAGATGTCCTGCACAAAGCTGAGGCCATCGCGATAGGGAAACATGAGCGACTCAGAAAGCAGGATGGGCGCGCGCGCCATGACGGGGGAGTCAGACGACGCAGCCATTTTGCGCTTGATGAACTCGACGACCTCGGGGTCCTTGAGCCGGCTGTGGCCCATGGGCTTGAGGATGTTGTCCATCATGACGGCGGTGGCCTGACCCTCGATGACCGCGCCGCGGGCGGCGTCGATTTCATCCTTGGCGAGGTGAATGTTGTCGTCAGAGGAGTTGAGCGAGACATCGACGGGCGTCTGCTCGTCCCATTTGTCGAGATTGATGTGCTGGTCCTGCAGGGCGTGCGTGAGCTCGTGGGCGAGCACCGGCTTCTGCTCGTCCGGAGCGACCCAGTCGAGGAGATTGACGGTCTTGGTCTTGGGGTCGTAGTAGGCCTCAATCTGCTCCTTGAGCAGGTCGATGAGAAAGGGCTTAAGGTTGAAATCGCGGTCGAGGAGGCCAAACTTCTTGAGGACGATCTCGCTTTGCTGCATGCGCTTGGCGTCCTGATCGTCATCGAGCTTGGCCATCAGATAACTGGCCACGGCGGCGCGGGTGGTGAGGCGACGATTGACTTCTCCGCGGATGGGGAAGCCGGTTTCCTGGGAGGAGAACTGGATGAGCTGATCGACGAGGCCGAAGAGCTGCCGGGCCTGCTCGGCGGTGATGTGATGCCCGGGCGCGGCTGCGGAGGTATCCGGAGCCTTATCAGGAACCTGGGCTGGAGGGCTGCCCTGAGAAGAAGGAGCGGATTGCGGAGCGGGGGCGGCAACCTGCTGAGCCGAAAGGGGCACGACAGCGAGGCAGATGGCGAGGACGAAGGCCGGGGTGCGTAGAGTACGAAGCGCCAAGCCGGACTGCTGAATCATTGGTTCTCCCTGCGGTCTCAAGACGTGGTTCGGAGCCACTCGGCGAGGCACAATCGCATCCAATACCGAGGCTATAATCATCAGGATGCAGTCCGTCGTGGCGCTGGAACTGCGAGTGCGGATGGCGGACGGCGGGGATGTGTATTCATGACTGAATCGGCAACTGCGGGAGCGGGTTCGGCGACGCTGCTGACCACGGCGCTGGGATTGGCGGCCGAGGCGCCCCGGCTAGCAGTGTATCGCGGAGCGCAAACTCCACGGGAATTTGACGCGCAGGCGGTAGAAACGGCGGCGCTGGCGCAGGGAGCGGCCGCCCATGACCTGGGCTGGCTGCGCCGGGTGGCGGTGCGCGGCGAAGACAGATTTCGCTGGCTGAACGGGATGGTGACCAACTCAGTGAAGGACCTCGGTGCCCACGCCGGGGCATGGAGCCTGGTGCTGAATTCGCAGGGGCGCATCCAGGGCGACCTGACAATCTGGCGGGATGAGGATCAACTGGAGATTGTCATTGCGGCAGACCAGCTTGAAGGGCTGATGAAGCATCTGGAGCACTTCATCATCATGGACGACGTGGAGCTGTTGCCTCTGGGCGAGGAACCGGGCGGGGAAGAGACGGCTCTGGGTCTCTCCGGACCGGAGGCGGACGCGGTGCTGGAGAGGATGGGCCTGCCGGCCCTGGCCGAGCCGATGACGGGAACGCGCGAGGAGTGGAACGGGCTGAATCTGCGCATCACGCGAAACCATGGGCCGCTGACGCCGCACTACGAGATCTGGACCCAGGCGGCCGGCGTTACCCGCCTTTGGCGAACGCTCTCGACAGCGGGAGCTGTTCCGGTGGGCTCGGAGACGCTGGATGCATTCCGTATTGCGGAGGGAGTGCCGCTGTACGGCGTGGACATGGCGGAGCGTGATCTGCCGCAGGAGACGTCGCAGATGCGCGCGCTGCACTTCAACAAGGGTTGTTATCTGGGGCAGGAGATTG
Organism: Occallatibacter sp.; assembly: GCA_035692885.1. GTDB lineage: Bacteria > Acidobacteriota > Terriglobia > Terriglobales > Acidobacteriaceae > Telmatobacter. The sequence goes on along the minus strand of DASSHM010000108.1, from coordinate 1,377 downwards.
TGGAGCGTATCCGCTCGCGGGGCAATGTGCACCGGCACTTGCGCCAACTGGAACTGGAGGGGCCCGTGCCGGCGGCGGGAACGGAACTGACGCTGGATGGCGCGCAGGCGGGAAGAATTACGAGCGCGACAGGGCTGAAGCTGGCCTTGGGGACACGGGTATTTGCACTGGCGATGATGCGCAGCGAGGCCGAGGGCCGCAATGAAGCCATGAACTATTCGACAGGCACGGATTCAGGGACTGCGCGGCTGCTGGCCGCGCCGCCGGCGCTGAGTTAAGCTGGACGAAAAGACGGGGAAGATGAGCGATACGCCCAAATTTGAAGTGATTGACCGCCGCAAGATGAAGGCGGATGAGGAACATGAGAGCGCCCGGACGGCCGCGACGCCGGAAGCGGAGACTCCTCCCGAATCGGCGAAAGGAACGCAGGCCGGACCACATCTGGTGACCCCGAACGAGCCGGCGGAGCCTGCCGCCAGTTCTTCCGCCGCGGACGAAGCCGGTGTGTTTCCTGAGCTGCCGCCTGCGCCGACCACCGAGGAGAGCGAGGCGCAAAAGTCAGCCTATGACGCCTCGGCGCAGCGGCTCGAAGATCTTGTGCGAGCCCAGAATCCGGCCGCGGGAGCACAGCCCCCGGTGGGCTTCGAGCACCTGGTGCAGCAGCTTTATATCTCAGCCATGATCCAGATGGGAGCCGGGGCCCAGGAGGGCCAGCGCCCGCGAGTGGACATTCTGGGCGCGCGGCAGACCATTGACCTGATGGGCGTGCTGGCGGAGAAGACCAAGGGCAATTTGACCGACGCGGAGCAGCGGGTGCTGGAGACGATGCTGTTTGAAGCGCGCATGGCGTTTCTGGAGCTGACCAGCATGATCACGCTGCAGGGAGTGCAGGCTCCGCCTCCGCCGCCTGCAAAACACTAACCGGGGATGGAAGGACAACTGACATTTCTCGGGACGGGAACCTCGATGGGGGTTCCAACGCTGGGATGCGGCTGCCCGGTCTGCACATCAGAGGATCCGCGGGACCACAGGCTGCGGCCTTCGCTGCTGCTGCGCTGGCATGAAGGCGGCAGTGAGCGGGTGGTGGTCATCGACACAGGGCCGGATTTTCGCGAACAGGCGCTGCGCAGTGGATTGAGCCGCGTGGACGCGGTGCTGTATACGCACGGACACGCCGACCACGTGCTGGGCCTTGACGACCTGCGCCCGCTGAGCTTCACGGTGGCCCGCGAGGGCGGGCACATTCCGCTGCACGCGACCGAGGAGACGGCGAGGGTGCTGCGGCGGATGTATGACTACACATTTTCGCCGGAGGCCACGTATCCGCATCGCGCGCGCGTGGAGATTGAGCCGCTGGGCGACAGGGCGGCCGTGCAT
>DASSHM010000107.1:0-8825 GCA_035692885.1 Occallatibacter sp. | reverse complement strand
AACAGGGCTGGCCATCATCTGCCGTGTAAAGGGCTACCCTTTCGTCGCCGTTATGTCGAAGGGCAACTCCGAGGAGCGCGCGCGGATGATGCGTGCTCTCGGAGCAGAGGTGGTCCTGGTCAACCAGTTGCCGCATTCCCGTCCAGGACAGGTATCGGGCGGTGACCTGGAACTTGTCAGGCAGGAGGCGGAACGCCTTGCAAAGAATCGCGGCGCCTTTCGGGCTGATCAATTCCATCTTGAAAGCAGTTGGATGGCTCACTACCAGACGACCGGTCCTGAAATTTGGGAAGCAGCCGGCGGCGCCATCGATGGCTTCGTGGACTTTGTTGGAACCGGCGGCACCTACGCCGGCGTTACAAAGCTCTTCAAGGAGAGGAACGCATCGATCCGCTGCTACATCGTTGAGCCCACCGGAGCCGCCGCACTGGCAGGTCAGCAAATCACCGGAGAGGAACATCCAATCCAGGGTGGCGGCTACGCGATGAGCGACTTGCAGTTTCTTGATGGAGTACCCGTCGACGGATATATGCAGGTCTCTGGAGACGAAGCGCGGACCGCCGCCCGCAGGCTAGCACAATGCGAAGGTGTGTTCGCGGGCTTCTCCTCCGGAGCAAACGTGGCTGCTGCGCTTCGCCTCCTGCGCGATGAAATGCGAGGAAAATCCCTCGCTGTCATCATCTGCGATTCGGGACTGAAGTATCTGTCAACTGATCTCTGGTCCGACCCGGCTTAGATTCCGGCATCGGCGGCAAAGGCATCACCTTCAAAGATGCACAAGCTTCTCCACACCTCCAGTGCGGCCGAGATGATTGTCGCCTTTGCGCGAGAGAACCATCTCGCAACTATCATCGGCGAGAAGACTGCAGGACCGCTTCTTTCCGCCACCTCAGTCAAGGTAGGCAAAGGATTCCGGTTAGCACTTCGCACCGGTGTATATCGCACATGGAAGGAATCAGTCTGCAAGGGCAATCCCATCGAACACGAAATCCCTTTCAGAGTTCGACTGGAAAGATCGAAGGCGCAGTGGAGTAGACTGGCAACTGAACCGCGCGCTTGAAAGATAGCGAGACTTTCGATCGTCGGAAACGGTGAGAGCGCTGCCCGATAGCAGCAACCTACCGATTGGTACGCTTCCGGATAGTAGCTACATATCGATGCACAAACCAGTCGCGCCGAGTTTGTCAGGAGCCTCAAGGCAGCTTCATGCGGCAGGGAGATGACGACAAGTTTAAGAGGATAGCGGTTGCATTTGATGAATCACCGGAGGCGGGGCGCGCCTTTCAAGCTGCCTTGGATTTGGCTAAGCTGTGCGGCTCCGAGCTCTATCTGATCACTGTGGTCGAAAATCTACCGCCGTATATAGGCTACATCTCGTCAATCGCTCCTGACGTGCCGGGAATGCTCAAGAACGACAGGCAGGCGTTCTATACGGATCTTCACAGCAAGGCCAAGAGCGTAGCGGAAGATGCAGGTGTCAATGTTCATTCCGAGTTCTTCGATGGAGATGAGATGAAGGGCCTTTTGCATCTGGCCGACCGACTACATCCCGACCTTTTGATTGTTGGCCTTCGCTTCGAACCAGGCGGGCTGAGCCAGTATCTGGGCGGAACCGCCCACAAGTTGGCATTGCATGCAAACTGCAATATCCTTGGAATCCGCTGAGGGTAGACTAGGAATTTCTCGCAATCTGTTTCCGAAACTATTGTTTTAGGCGCTCGCCCATACAGATGCCCGCACAAGAGAAGGTTTGAGCACCCGAAATTACAAGTGAAGAGTGAAAAGAGGTACGAACCATGAGCCCCAATTCCACACAGCAGCCGGCAAACATCCTGGCAAGCCTGGACAGATTATTGCCTGATTTAGAGTCGCTCTACAAAGATGTTCATTCTCACCCTGAACTGTCTATGCAGGAAACGCGGACCGCCAACATCGCCGCACAAAGACTGCGGTTCGCCGGTTATGAAGTAACTACAGGCATCGGAACAACTGGAGTTGTCGGAGTTCTCAAGAATGGTGATGGTCCGACCGTCATGCTGCGGGCCGACATGGATGCGCTACCTGTTCGTGAGGCCACCGGTCTGTCTTATGCCAGCAACGTTTCGGCTACCGACCGCGAAGGAAAGGCCGTGCCTGTGATGCATGCTTGCGGCCACGATATGCACGTCACTTGGTTGATCGGAGCGGCCACCTTACTTGCGCAGCATCGAGATGACTGGCGCGGGACTCTGATAGCACTCTTTCAGCCAGCCGAGGAAACTGGCGAAGGGGCGCAAGCGATGATTGACGATGGCCTCTTTAACCGTGTGCCAAAGCCCGATGTGATTCTCGGGCAGCACGTCATGGTCGGATCCGCTGGAGTGGTGAGCTACCGGTCCGGAGTGGTCACTTCCGCCGGCGACAGTTTGCAAATACGTATGTTCGGCCGAGGTGCTCACGGATCGATGCCTCAGGCTAGTATCGATCCTGTTGTAATGGCAGCCGCAACCGTGCTCCGACTGCAGACGATCGTCTCCCGAGAGGTCGCCCCAACAGACGCTGTAGTCCTGACTGTCGGTGCTCTGCAAGCGGGAACGAAGGAAAATGTCATTCCCGACGAGGCAATCATCAAGTTGAATGTTCGCACCTTCAGTGACGATGTGCGAACGCGGGTTTTGGCCGCGATCGAGCGCATCGTCAACGCGGAAGCCGAAGCATCAAGAGCACCCCGAAAGCCTGAGATCACGCCACTGGATCGCTATGCTTTTGTATCGAATGATCCCGAAGCAACAAAGCGCGTTGCAGACGCATTTCGGAATCATTTCCCAGCCGAGCGCGTTCAGGAAACGCAGCCGACCACCGCAAGCGAGGACTTTGGTTCCTTCGGAACAGGGTGGCATGTTCCCTCGGTATTCTGGTTTGTGGGAGGAAACGATCCCAAAATGTATGCTGAGGCCATAAAGACCGGAAAACTTGCCGACATACCCACAAACCATAACCCCCGCTTCGCTCCGGTGATCCATCCAACCCTGGAGGCAGGTGTTGAGGCAATAGTTGTAGCCTCTCAGGCCTGGCTGAAGCCATGACCTTGATTCCATCCGGCAGTCATCAGGTAGTAAGCACCTTTCTCACGGTCTTTGATCTGACCGGAACCTTCGTATTTGCGCTGAGTGGAGCAATGGCTGCGGTCAGGCACAGGCTCGATGCTTTTGGGGTTCTGGTCTTATGTTTCGTTACGGGGAACGCCGGTGGGATTACCAGGGACATCATGATCGGCGCCATTCCTCCGGCAGCGATAAGCGAAGGGAGGTACCTGGCTGTCTCTATTCTTGCCGGCTTGATTGTATTTTTCGCTCATTCCCTCATCGATCGTCTGAGTAGTCCTGTACTTCTGTTTGATGCCGCCGGGTTGGGCCTATTTTGCGTGGCCGGGGCAGACAAAGCGCTCGCATTTCATGCTGGACCCGTCGCTGCAACTCTTCTTGGAATGGTGACCGGGATCGGTGGTGGTATGGTTCGCGATGTCCTGGTTATGGAGATCCCTAACGTTTTGCGTACGGAGCTCTACGCGGTCGCTGCGCTGCTTGGTGCAGCGTTCACAGTATTTGGGCAAAGGCTGGGTATGCCGCTGCATGTGGCAGCACCGGTCGGAGCGGCACTCTGCATCACCCTCCGCCTCCTGGCCCTCCACTTCGGCTGGCATCTTCCCGTTGCGCGCCCAAAAGGCAATTGATTCATCCGAACTCTTGGTTGGCATTGCAGCACAAGCCGTCATGTCCTCTGATGAATGCGAATTGCTATTCTGCAATTCAGCAGAAATCAGTTGATTTGCAGCGGGTAGTAGTACGCTGCCTGGTTCTGCTCGTGCGTCGTTGAGAGGAAGTATGCCCCGGTAGTCACCTTGCGAAGATCAAGAGTAATGAGACCTTCTCCTACTGTCCGCTCGCAACCGTGGGCGCAAGTCCTTCTGCGACGAGGCCTGTGGAAGCCACGCGCAGTGCGCTCGAAGCCATCGTCCGTAAGTCGAACCCCGCGAATGAGTCGCAGCAGGAGTACCCACAAAAGTCCCACAGTCGCCGCAGAACGGCGGCAAGACGCTCAACAACGGTCACGCACCGGAGCTGACGGAGCTCGCAATTGCACCGAAAAACGGCGCGGGCGATTGCTCAGAATCGCATGGTTTTACGCAGGAGTTTGAGGGAGTACCCACAAAAGTCCCACAGTCGGACATTTTTGAGGGTCATCGGGGAGTTGGTAAGGGACGTAAGCCGTTGAAACGAATTGGCTCCTCAGGTAGGACTCGAACCTACAACCCTTCGGTTAACAGCCGAATGCTCTGCCATTGAGCTACTGAGGAGTGTCGGGCGCTGATTGTCCTCTATCAAGTTACCAGACCGTGCAGGCCCCGTCAAAGCGGCGAAACGCCTGTATTTCCCCCTCCGGCGGTACCATGGAGAGTGCCCTCAAGGAGGCGCCATGTCCCGCATTTCCCGGCTCGACCGCAGCCAGGTCTCCCCTGACCTTGCCGCCGTGTACGACAAGGCCTTTGCCCAGCGCGGCAACGTGCCCAACATGTTCCGTGTCATGGCCCACCGTCCTGAGATCTTTGCCACCATGCAGGCCCACTTCGGGGCGGTTCTCACCACCGGAACTGTCTCCACAAAGCTCAAGGAGTTGATCATCGTACGCACCAGCCAGGTGAATGAAACACCCTATTGCCTGGCCAGCCACACCATCCTGGCTCGTGGCCTTGGCTGGACCGATGACCAGTTGGCCCACCTGGCTGACTGGCCCGGCCGCGCCGACTTTACCCCCGCGGAGAAAGCTGCTCTGCGCCTTGCTGAAACGGTCACCCGCGAGGCTCACGCCGTCTCTGACGAACAGTTTGCCGAGTTGCGCAGCTTCTACTCCGAGGGCGAAATTGTGGAACTGCTTTGTGCGATTGGACTGTTCAACTACTTCAACAGGTTCAATAACGCTCTGCGCATGGAGCCAACCAGGCCTGGCGAGGGAGGGTGCGGCGAGCCAAAGACCGAGGAAGCAAGGCCCACTGAGCCAACACCCACACCCTGCCAAGGAGCAACCGGCCTCACATGAAACTCTCCATCCCTGAGGGCAATTTTCGCGCCTATCTCTTTGACTGCGACGGCACCATCGTCGACTCCATGCCGTTGCACTACATCGCCTGGAAGCGGGCTCTGGCGCAATGGGGCTGCGACTTTGACGAGCGGCTTTTCTACAGTTGGGGCGGTAAGCCCGTCCGAAAGATCGTTGCCGATCTCAATCAGATACACGGCCTGCACATGCCGGTGGAGGAACTCGCCGGCATCAAGGAGGGCTACTACCACGAACTCCTTCCGCAGCTCAAAGTCATTCCCGAAGTGCTGGAACACGTCGATGCCCAGTACGGACGCATCCCCCTGGCAGTCGTCTCAGGCAGTCGCCGCGACTCCGTTGTGGGCTCCCTCACCGTCACCCACCTTCTCGACAGGTTTGACCCGCTCGTCTGCGCCGAGGACTATGCGCACGGAAAACCCGCTCCCGATGCGTTTCTGCTCGCGGCTGAGAAGTTGGGTATCCCTCCTCGCGACTGCCTGGTCTTTGAGGACACCGATATGGGGATTGAGGCCGCTACAGCTGCAGGAATGGCCGCGGTCAGAGTTCCGCAACCCCTCGAACGAAGGAACGGAACCAATTCTTAACATAAGCCGTACACTCCGATTGAATACCCGCAGTATCTGCGGAGCCTGGACGTGACGCCAAATCCCACCGGACATGAAGCGATCAACTATCCGGTCTCCGCTCATCACGGCGACAATGCGATCCTCCTCGCCGTCGCCGTCATCGCGGCGGTCTTTCACATTGCTACCAATGGCTGCTACGGCTTCCATCGCGACGAACTTCAGTTCCTCACCGATGCCGCACATCTCGACTGGGGATTCGTTGCCTATCCGCCATTCACTCCATTTATCGAGCATGTTTCCACCGGACTCTTCGGCCTGTCACTCGTCGGTCTGCGCCTTTTTTCAGTGCTCGCGCAGGCGGCCGTCATTTTCGTCAGTGGCCTCATGGCCCGCGAGTTCGGCGGCGGCCGCCTTGCCCAGTTCGCTGCTGCCCTCGCCGTCGCGCTATCTCCGCTGCCTGTCTTTGAAGCCACGGAATTCCAGTACTCCTCCTTCGACTTTCTCTGGTGGGTGCTCACTGCATGGTTCATCGTTCGCCTTCTACGCACCGGCAATCCCCGCTGGTGGCTTGCCATCGGCGCGGTCGTAGGTCTGGGGCTCGAGACCAAGTACTCCATCGTTTTCTATATCGCAGGTCTGCTCATTGGCATGGCAGTCACCGGCGCCCGCCGCGATTTTCGTAATCTGTGGTTCTGGTCCGGCGTCGCGCTGGCTCTGCTCGTCTTTCTCCCCAACCTCCTCTGGCTGGCTCACCACGATTTCATCAGCTATCGCTTCCTGCAGCACATCCACGCGCGGGATGTTGGCGAGGGCCGTGCCAGAGGATTCCTCACCGGCCAGTTCTGGCTCTGCGTCAACCTCTTTGCCGCGCCCATGTGGATTGCGGGACTGGTCGCACTGCTGCGCAGCGTCCGTTACCGCATGCTCGCCCTCATGTATCTGGTTTCTCTCGCGCTCTTCTGGATTGGCAGGGGCCGCTTCTACTATGAGGCTCCCGCGTACCCGCCACTGCTGGCCATGGGCGCGGTTGCCGGCGAACGGTGGTTGGCCCGCCTGCCTCGTCGCGCCCGCGCCGCAGTGCCTTCGGTGTTCTTCACGGGTCTGATTGCTTGCGGAGCGCTGGTCATTGCATCCATCGTCCCGCTGGCGTCATCGGGTCCGCTCAAACGCCTCGCTCTTGCCCACAGCAGCGATCTCCGCGAAGAAATCGGCTGGAATCAACTGGTCAGCACTGTCGCCCGAATCCGCGGCTCCCTGTCGGCCCGGGAGCAAAAGAGCCTCGGTATTGTCGTTGGCAATTACGGCGAAGCCGGCGCAATTGCCATCCTCGGCCCTGCCTATCACCTGCCCCAGCCCATCAGCACCACCAATTCTGCGTGGTATTGGAGCTATCCCAACCCCGCGCCGAATACGCTCATCGTGCTCGGCTTTACTCGCCTGCAGGCAGACGATGCCTTTACCGGCTGTCGCCTCGCCGGTCACAACGGCAATGCTGAGGGGGTGGTCAACGAAGAAAGCAGATACCACCCCGACATCTTCGTCTGCGGACCGCCCAAATTGCCCTGGAACATATATTGGAAAAAGTATCGATCCTTCGGTTAAATCCGCAGCTGCTCCAACTCAATAAAGCAGCACCGCCACCCGGTACGCCGCGAACCCGCCTTCCACGTCGCGAGCCTGGCAACTGCCCACTTCGGCCCGGCGGTACTGCCCTGATGCCAGCCGATCGACAAGCTGTTTCGGCAGATGGCTCAGGTCTCCTGCCTGCCAGCGCATCACAAATCGTGGTTGCGAGCCATCGCGGCCTGCCGGGATCCCATGATCGCTCGCGCATGCCTCGCGGGCCAGATCGGACTGCCGCTCGACCTGTACGCCGCTGGGACGGATGAGCTGCTCAACCCGCTGCTCAATCTGCGCCTTGCCCAATTGCGGAACGACACGTGCGTAGTCCGCAACAGCATATAACAGCCCATTGCTCGACACCACGGCGATCCCCACCGCGTTGATGGAACGGCTCAACAGGTTGTCACGATGACCCGGCGAGTTCATCCACCCGTCATGGATCTCGGCCGCCGTCGGACCCAGAGCCACATTCTCCTCAATCAACGTGAAGTGCGCGCCAGCAGCGGCTGCGCGCTCCTCCAGGCTCGGTTCACCCCCATAACGGTGCGCGATGGGCCCTTCCTGCACCATCCTCATGCAGTGCTGGCGCGCTGCCTCGGCAAGAGACGCATCCCACTGCAACCGGTCCGCTTCCACCTGCGCGCGGGCGTGATTCGCCAGGGCAAAAAGCTGCTCTCCCGCGGCCGGCATCAGCTTTGCCTCACCCTGCGCGCCGGGTTTCATCTGCGCCTTTGCCGTTGCCGCCGCTCCCGCTCCCATCAACACACCCACAACCATCAACAAGGCAAGAGCCCGCCGCCGCACCATCTCCATGATCATTTAGACCCTTCTCATCCTCATCCGTCGCTGTATTCTTTCACTGAGCATGTCATCCCCAGCCGCCAGCCTTTTCCGCCAGCTCGGCAAGCGTGTGCGTCGCCAGCCCCTGGCCGCCTTCGGCCTGGTTCTGCTTATCGCCTTTGTTACGGCAGGTCTCGCGGCTCCGTGGATTTCTCCTTACAATCCTGCATCCATCGACCTCGTTCACAGGCTCCAGGGCCCTTCCTCCGCGCATCTGGCTGGAACGGACGAGCTGGGCCGCGACACCCTCTCGCGGCTTCTTTGGGGCGCGCGCATCTCGCTTGCTGTATCGGTCAGCGTAGTCAGCGTCTCGCTCGCCCTTGGGCTTGCGGTCGGTGGTATTGCCGGGTACATGGGCGGATGGGTCGATACTGCGCTCACCACCTTCGCCATGAACACTTTCCTCGCCCTTCCCGGCATCCTGCTGGCCATCGCATTCGCCGCGTTTCTTGGACCCGGTTTCTTGAATCTCGTCCTCGCCCTTGCCATCGGCGGATGGGCCGGGTATGCCCGCCTCGTCCGCGCTCAGGTCATGTCCGTCCGGGAGCGGGAGTACGTTGAAGCCGCACGCGCCCTCGGCGCAGGCAGCTTCCGCATCTTTTTCCGGCACATTCTGCCCAACATCGTGCAGCCCGTGCTGGTGCAGGCGGCCATTGGCATGGCCGGCGTCATCCTGGCCGAGGCCACGCTCTCTTTTCT
>DASSHM010000106.1:0-15034 GCA_035692885.1 Occallatibacter sp. | reverse complement strand
GCCGCTTCCATCCGTTCCCGCAATCAGATTGCCTTTTGCGTCCCACGCCAGTGAGCGGATGTGCTGCTCATCGCACTTGAAGAATTCCTCGGGCTTGGCAGCGGATTTGCCCGGATCAATGCGATAGATTGCCGCGGGTCCTCCAGTGGCAATGTACAACCGGCCGGACTTGTCGAAAGTCATGTCCCAGATGTAGTGCGACTTGGAGCCGGTCGCCGTCTCTGCCGTGCCTGCCTTCTCCGCGTCAAACACCACCGTGGCGCTTGCATCGTCCTGTTTCACGGTGGCCTTCGGGTTCAACCGGTAAACCTTGCCTCCGGGCACGGTGGCCGCGTAAAGCGCGCCATCCGGACCCATGCGCAGCACCTGCACGCTCAGGTCCCTGGTCTCAAACAGCGTGAAGGGCTTGCTGTCCTTGTCCCTTCCGAGGCGAAGTACGGTACCCGGCGAACCGGTCCCCAGATACGCCGTTCCGCCCATATCCACCGCAACGGACCACACAAACGTTGACGGCGTGGTCAGCAGGTCCTTCAACGCCGGGCCCTGGCGCAGTTGCCCGTCACTGCCGATGGCCACACCCTGCGGAGTGCCTTTCTCAAACTCTTCGAACTGCGACTGAGTCCAAAGATGCGTACCCTGGGCGCGAGCCAGAGGCGCACTCAAAATCGCCGGCAAAAGTGCCGCCATGATGCTGGTGGCTACACAAAAGAGCTGATTTCTGAAACGGCTGGAGACAAGCATGCTGCCCCTGAGTCTACTAGAACCGGCCGGTCGCGAGCGCCGCAAACGCGGACCGCGCAGATGCGGGCTCAGCCCCGGCCGCGGAACTGGATAATCCTGCGCCGGTCGCGCTTGCCGGGCCTGCGCTCGGGTAGCTGCGCGTACTGCCGCATTGATTTCCGCTCTTCGGCCAGCTTCAACCGCTGTTCCCTGCTTGCCTCGGTTTCGCTATAGAGCGCCTGAGCCACCGCCGCGGGCCCGCGCATTTCGCTCAGTTGCAGCACTTCAATCTCAAAGTCGCCGGCCTCGTTGTGTACGCGCAACATGTCGCCGGACCTTGCCTCGCGCGCCGGCTTGGCCGCGACTCCGTTGGAGAGGATGCGGCCCAGGTCGCATGCCCTGGATGCCAGCGCCCGCGTTTTGAAAAAGCGCGCGGCCCACAGCCATTTGTCAATGCGCACGCCCGTCATCCCCAAATCATGCCTCCCAAATTCATCCCATCGCAGTGTTCGTCATCAACCCCTGAATTCCTGTCTGGCTCGCTGGAACGGGGTCATGGCAGGTCTGGTTCACTTCACCATCCCGATGACCTCGCTCGCGCTGGCCATGCCACGGCGCTGAAAGAGCGAACCGAGTCGTTATGCCGGAGCTAGCGAAAGCCGCCGCCTGCGTCGATGTGGAGGTTGAGAACCTGAAAACCTGAAAGCACGCCGCCCGCCTCGGCTTCGCCGCCCACCACCGCCGACTCGCCGTTGAGTGTGGCGTCATGCGCCGCCCGCATCGGCTCCAGCGCATTCGCCACCGACAGCGGCAGACTCGAAAGTGTATGTCCATCCAGGTTGGCCTGCGTCTCCGGCACCAGCAGGCTCACGTAGACCTTTGTTGCCCCATGCTCGCGGCGCGCGCGTGACACCACCGCGTTCAGGCTCTCCGGCGGCGCCCCCAGCGTGGGCTGGTTCAGCACGCGGTCCAGGGTTCCGCCATCTGAAACCAGAACACGTACATTTCCGGCCTGCAGCCTCGCCGGAAGCCGGATGGGGATGCGCACATTCCGCGCTGCCTGCTGCCACGGCCGCAGCGTAGCCTCGACCACCACTGTGTCGCCTGCATGGACGATATCGCCGGTCACCAGCCGGGCAGACTCCAGTGACACCTCCATGCGCCGCGGAATGGCATTGACGCTCAACTGAATTGACCGTACCTCGCCCTCACGGCTGTCATTCGCGTAGATCTGGTTGAAGTCCCGGCCCGTGGCGAGGGCTGCTGCCAGCGGAGCAGGAGAGCCTTCACTCTCCACCGCCCAAACATCCAATGGAGCGGTCATCTTGCCGTCCAGGTCGATCTTGCCGGATACGTGATAGGTTGTCTGAGCCGAACTGTCGTTCGACTGCAGGAGGGTGTTGTAGACAGCCACCATCAGCGCCTGTGGCGTAAGCGACGGCAGATCCAGCACCTCGAAGTTCACCTTCCGCTCCCCGCTCTCTCCGTGAACGGAAATATGCACTGGGATCATGTGCGCTTGTGCTCCCAGAACTCCTCGAATGCCCGAGTCGCGGTCCTGAGTGAACGCTCCGACCAGTTCGCCAGTGTTCACAATCTTGAAGGCGTTCAGCGGCGAAGCCAGAGTGGTAACCACCTCGGTCGCGGTCATTGGCAGCGAGACGGGGCCCGCCTGCAGCAGCGGATGACCACAGGCCAGCAGTTGCTTCGGGTCGATATAGGTCACAGTGCAGGTGGCGGCAATCTCCACGTCGCCGCGAATCAGTTGCGCGCTGACGGCCGATCCGGGCTCCATGCTGGCCACGGCCCTGGCCGATACCGCATCACCGCTTTGGGAGGTGCCGCCCACTCCTCCGGCTGAAACCATATCCAGCCCCGTGCCGGCCATCTGCTTCTGCCATAGGCGGATTGCCTCAGGGCGAAAGCCACTCATCACCAGCGGCGTCTCCATGGCCTGGAAGTTCATGCGGCCAGCGTCCATCCGGGCCGCCGGCGCCGCATTCGGGGTCACCTTTCCCACCGCCGCGCGCAGAGGAATGTCACGCACCTCCAGCATCTGCTCAATCGGCGTAATGCCCGCGATGGGATCCTTGCTGAACTGGCCAATCCGGTAGGAGAGCGATCCCAGAAGTTTGTTGCCGATATACACCGGACTGCCGCTCATACCGGCCACCACGCCCGTATACTCCGGCTTGGCGCCTTCAAGCTGTGCCAGGATCATGTCCTGGCCCGGTCCACGCGCTCCGCGCAGCACCCCCAGTATCTGCACCCTCATCGCCTCCGGCCGGGTACCGGAAAACACCGTCCACGCCGTGCCCACCAGACCGCGATGTACCTGGCTGAGCGGGTAAATGCCGTCCGTTGATGCTGGTGGAGATGCTGATACCGCTGTCTTTTGTGCCGCCGAGAACCACGGCGCGAGAGCCAGAGTCAAAGCGACGCCGAACGTAGCCGGTCCAGTCGGGATTCCCTTCAGGCGCAGTTTCACGTCTATAAGAGTACAACCGGCGGCACGCTTTGCTCGAGAAGTGGCTGCACCCGTGAAGCTACGCTGGTTTCAAGGTATGTTACCGCGGCGCACCATCTGGTTCCGCCCACGCCCAGCCCCGGTTGCCGAGTCGATCGGGTCTTCCCGTATGCTATGCAGCAAAGAGGTTGTCATGTCCACGATGCGCATTGCACTCTCCACCCTCCGCAGCCATCTTTTAATGCCGATGGTCGCAGTGCTCGTGTTCCTGCCCGCCGCGCCGTTGAACTGGGCCCAGGCTCAGGCGCCTCCGGCCCCGGCCCAGGATCAGGACCAGGCGCCCCCGGCGGCCGGAGGCCCCGCTGCCGACACCGGCGCCATTGCCCTGCCCAAGAAAACGGAGAAGTCCGCGGAACCCGCGCCGGCCGCGCCCGCGGCGCCGAAGTTTAAGAATCCTCCGGGGTTTGGCAGCTACTCCCTGCGTGTGGATGTGCCCGAGGTTACGGTTGACGTGGGCGTACTGCTCCAGAAGAACGGCCAATTCGTCTCCAATCTCAAGCCGGAGAATTTCCGCGTGTACGAAAACGGGGTGCAGCAGCACATTATTGGCTTCCGCCGTGTCGAGGCGCCCATCACCGCTCTGCTGCTGTGCGAGTTTGCGTCCACCAACTACTGGTTCGTCTACGACATGCGCAATGCCGCCTGGGCCTTTGCCCAGCAGCTGCGGCCACAGGATTATGTCGCCCTGATGACCTTCGATATGCGCACGCAGATTCAACTCGACTTCACGCAGGACAAGCGCGAACTGCTCAACGCCCTTAACTCCCTCGTCATTCCCGGCTTCAGCGAACGCAATCTCTTCGACGCGCTCTACGAGGCTGAGGACCGCCTGAGCCGCATTGAGGGACGCAAGTACATCATCCTCATTGCCTCCGGCCGCGACACCTTCTCCCGCATCACCTATGACGACATTCTTAAGAAGGTCAAGTCCACGCCTGACATCACAATCTTTACCATCTCCACCGGTGGCGCTTTGCGCGCCATTACCGAGGGACAGCCGGGCTGGGGCGCCGAGATGCGCGACCTTGACTACCTGCAGGCCGACAATGAGATGCGCACCTTCGCCAAGCTAACCGGCGGCATGAGTTTCTTCCCGCGTTTTGAAGGGGAGATGCCCGATATCTTTTCCGACATCAATGCGGCCATACGCTCCAAGTACCAGCTCGTTTACCATCCCACGGATGCCAAGCAGGACGGCACCTATCGCAAGCTGCGCGTTGAGCTGGTCGACAACGAGGGGCACCCGCTTCGCATCGTCAATGAGAAACACAAGCCCATGAAATATGAGATTCTTGCGCGCGATGGATACCGGGCCCGCCAGGAAGTGGAGTAGCGGGCTTCGTGCGGCGCGCGGCGGCCGGGAAGGCATCCGTGCCGTCCCGTTCCCGATTCAGGCGCTGCCTGTTTCGTGTCTAGTGAAACTGCCTCAGAATGTCGTAAACGTAGTAACCAATCACAAAAAGCGTCGCAATCAAGTCCACCACCAGAGCGGTGCGAACCAGCGGCTGAAGCTTGTTCACCTTGGCCACAATGGCTTCCTGCGCCACCCGTTCGTGCTGGAACGAGTCGTCGAGAAAGATCTGATCTTCCTCATCTTTGGTCAGGTTCGATCGATAAATATAGAGGGCAATCGTAATCACGATCAACACCCCCCACACCACCCACATGACAGGAACGAACGTCATACGCCACCTCCGTACTCTCTGGCTTCAGAACGGGCGACCCGCAACTGTGAACGCGGCTTCGCAGGACAAACAACGTTACGGCAAAACATCATAGTCCTTATGATGCGCTCTTGTGACGACAAATATAGCGTGCGCTTCTTGATATCTACCCTTCCGCCGGCTGGAAGGCTGAAAACCACGGAGGGCCCTCTCTCCGTTTGTGGCCCATACCTCCACCGCCTGCGAGTGGAGCCGCACCACCCTGCCGGTGTGGCGAGCCTGTCGGAATACCCCCGGCGATTCTCCACTGCACAGTAGAGTGCGGGTCATCCGTGGTCATCGCCCGGCAATTTCAGAATTCTTTCATCCCATTGCGCTGGATGAATGTTTGCCCAGCAGCATTGGAGACATGATGCGCTACGTTATATGATTCTTATAAACTATTCATTCTAAGCATGCTAAGTCAGAGTCCCGGAGATCATCCAGCCCCCGGTACTCTCGCGGCGCGGATGCGACCTTCCATGCCATCGTTGCATCCTATAGAACGAAGATGCCGAGGGCGCTTGAATCCACTTTCGCTCAGCGGTACAGTTAGCCTAACGGCAAGCATTTTTTAAGAATCGGAGAAGACATGGCCACGGTAACCACGACACCCAATGAAACTGCCAAGAAGGCACCCCTCACGCTGACACCTCAGGCGATTGCGAAGGTGCGTGAGATTATGGCTACCCAGGACCCGCTGCCAGCAGGGCTGCGCATCGGCGTGGTCGGCGGTGGTTGCTCTGGCTTCCAATATTCGATGTCCTTTGAGAATCAGGGCGGAATGATGGACAAGGTCTTCAATTTTGAAGATCTCAAGGTCTTTGTCGACTCCACCTCACTCATGTATTTGAATGAGTGCACCGTGGACTACGTTGAGACGCTTGAAGCCGCCGGCTTCAAGTTCGATAACCCCCAGGTCAAGTCCACCTGCGGCTGCGGCTCGTCCTTCAACGTCTAAGCAGCCCGCTGCGCTCGTACTCACCAAAGGCCCATCCCTCGTCGCGAGGATGGGCCTTTGTGCATCAAGACGACTCTGATGGTGTTCTCGCGCTACTGCTGCGGATTGACAGGCGCCGCTGGAGACACAGGGGCCGTGGTTGAGGGCGAACTGCCGCTCCCATTCGATATGCCCCCGATGCCGCTGCTGATGCTACCGGCAGACTGTCCCACATTGCCCGCGTTGCCGCTGATCACCTTGCGGTCCATCAGCGGATCGTAGGTGAACTCCCACCCGTTGTAGTGATTCATCTTTTTGTAGATGAAGATTGACTGCCGTGGGCTGGCAGGCGATACACCGATGATTCCCGCGCCGCCGAACGTCTCTCCCGCTGTTCCGCCTGCTGTCCCGCCGGCCGCCGTGCCGCCTGTGGCTCCAGCCGCACCCGTTGCGCCCGCCGTGGTTCCGGTTGGAGCAGCGCCGGCTGTCGTTGTCGTCGGCGTTCCGAACATCGAGCCCGAACCCTGCGGGGAATTTAACCCGCCTCCAATGGTTGAAGCTCCGACGATGCCGTTGCCGCCGCCTGGTCCGGTGCCCGCAAGCGAGGACTGGCTCAGCGGCTGGCCGAAGAAACCCATCGCCGTGGGCGTCTTGTTCTGCCCAAAGTGAATGGGCTTCCAGTCATCCTTGCCGGTCATGGGATCGGTATACCGCTTGCGTAGAAATCGAATGTTGTTGGTCTTCACGAGGGCATCGATGGTTGGCGGATAGGCGTGAAACTTGCGGTAGTAGAGCTGGATCGCGCGCACATACTGCTCGCCGCGATGCATGGTTTCCAGATCACGATCGCGCTGGATATCCTCTGTGACACGGGGCAGCGCCACCGACAAAGAAAGAATGAGCAGCGCGAGCAGAAACACCACCGCCAGCAGCATGTAGCCATCTTCGCCGGGGCCGTGCGGTCGTCGAATGTGGGGGCGCAGCGTCATGGTCGATTCATTCCCGTCCGGACGAAAATGCCGATGCCGGGGAGCTTGCTCAGTTCGCCGCCAGCGGCAGCGTCTGGGTGTTGTTGTAGCCCAGGTCAGTGATTTGGACGCTCTGCGGCCGGATGGCATCCACCTTGTAGCGGTGATCCACAATGTCGCCGGGCCGTGCAATAAAGATGTCGTCGCCATGCACCAGAAATGCCCGCAGGGACTGGTTGCCCTCTTCGCTGTAGCCGAAGTACTTCAAGTCGATTGCCGGGGGCTGCGGCGGTCCCGGCGGCAGAATGACCGCGGGCTTGTCTGCCCGCGCACTCTTGATGGGCGTCTCAATCGTCACCGGGGCCGACTCAGCGGAGAAGATGTTGCGTCCGGTACCCTCGTACACCACATCCTCGCTCATCGCCAGCCGGTTCAGGTGCAGTGTCGGGTCCAGTCCGGCGTTGGTGAGCTTTTGCGCGGCCGGCCCTGCAGTTGTCGTCGAGCCTGTTTCTCCAGTCACCACGCGCTGCGGCATCCTCTGCACTGCTGAGGGCGAGCCGCCGAACGTGTCGAATATCTCATATCCCCCCACCGCTGCAATCACTGTAAGCAAGGCGATTAGAAGATACATCTGCCGCTTGTTTTCAAAGCCCAGAGGGATGGCCATGGCTACTCTCCCTCCTTGCCCGATGCCCCGGCATCTGCCGTGCCGGGCTGGGCCCTTGGCACGCCGCTTGAAGCCGCATCTGCCGGTCGCAACCACGTGGACATCTGCAGGCGAAGGTTCACCATGCCGCCCTGCTGCCCCGTGAGCGCCATCTTGCGAATCACAAAGAAGGTCTGGTCGCGCTCCAGTCCGTTTACAAAGCGCATAATCTGCGGGTACTCTCCGCTGATGCCTACATCCATCGTGATCTCGGCCAGATTGGCGTCAGCCGCACCCTGTGCGTATTGCACTCGCGAGAGGTGCGCGCCCGACTTCACCTCCAGCTCGCCGATGTGCATTGCGATTGAAGAATAGTTCGCTGGAATGCGATCTTTGTAGAACTGATCCAGATTGGCGCGCGACGCCGCCACACGGCCGCTCAACCCGTGCAGTGGTTCAGTTTCCATTTTCAGCGCGCGCAGCTCCAGCCGCCTGGCCGCCAGTTCTCCGGCTGAACCTCGATTTGCAGCGGCCCAGTCCATGCCCAGCCGCGCGGCAAGCGCCGCCACCAGCAGCACCAGCACACCTAGCCCCACGTAGTGCCATGCGAGGGGCGACCTCAGCCATTCGCCCCGGATGGAGGCGGAGCGATGCGTCATCGCGGTCCTCCTTCCACCGGCTTGCGCGGTGAATCAGGCCGGACAGGACGCACATACGGCATCCGCTTGCGTCCCGCGTTGGTCTCCATGCGCGCTGGCTCATCAGTCTGCGACGTCTTCTGCCCCGCCGCGCCGTCCGCCCGATGCCTGGCCGGGGATTGCCCTCTCTTCTGCTCCGCCGCGGTGGGCGGAATGTAATCGGCCAGCACATCAAAGTTCACGCGGCTCGACAGGCTCACCGGCTCCATCCGCTGGTTTGGCCCGCCCTGTGATTCGGAACTTTCACCGACGATGCGCGCCTGCGCAAAGTGGCGGGAGTGCTCCAGGTTTCTCACCATGTCCACGGCCTTGTCGCGGGGACCGAGCACCCGCAACTGCAATGTGATATGTCCATCCTTGTCGCGCGCAGGCTCCAGCGCCGTTACCTGCACACCGCCCGGCATAACCGTCTCCAGATCCTCGATGGCGAGTGTCCAGCTGAAGGCCTTTTCGTCGATGAGCTGGTTCAGGCGGCTCACCTGCGCCAGCAGCCGGGCATTGTCCGGCTGGCTCATCAGCCTCTGATCATCCTGCCGTTCCCGCTGGATGCCGGCAATCTGCGCATCCAGTGAGTGGATCCGCTCCCGCGCCTGCTGCGCCTCGCGATGTACCGCGTGCAATCCAATCCCCAGCGCAATCGCCGTCACCGCCAGCACCGCCATGGCAATGCGCAGCCGCTTCAGGGAAGGCCCAACGTCGGCAAAGGGGCGGGTCGCCAGGTTCAGTGCAATCCTCATGGTCTATTGCGCCCCCGCCAGCGCGCCTGCCAGGGCGGCCAGACTCATGTTCCCCATGGTCGTGGTCATTCCCGTGGCGGGACGCTCGGTCATCTCCACCACTTTAAGATCTGGGTCGCCGAGCCAGCGCGCAAAATTGTCCGCCGTACTCACACCCGCAAAGCGCAGCGTGCGCGGGTGTTTTGCCAGCTTGTCCTCAAAATAAGCTGCCGCCACCGCGATATCTCGCTGCACCTCTGCGCGGCACTGTTCCGGATCCTCAGGAAGGTCCAGCGTGCGAAAGAGCAGGAGGTCGTCCCCCTGGCTGATCGATGTGGACAGCGACATGCCGCTCAGGCAGGCGGCCAGCACCGGCTCTGCGGACTCCATGCCCGCCAGGGCGGCAAGGCTGGAAGGAAGCACCACCCCGGGCTCATAACCCGCCGCGCGCACCGCTGCTTCGTACTCCGCCAGCACCTGTGCCGGGGTCACCACCACCAGCACCCGAACCTCATTCCGGCCCTGCGCCAGCACCTGATAGCTGATGCCTGCATGTTCAAGGTCAAACGGCACCATCTTGCGCAGCCTGAAGCGCAACACCGGCAGCGTCTCCGCTGCGCGGGCGGGAAGAGAATCGAAATCCAGCACGAACACCCGCGTCGAGGTGTCCGGCGTCACCAGCGTCACGCAGCGTGTATGCGGCGAAACCTCGTCCAGCGCCTTGCGAACCGCTTCTGCCACCGCCTCCGGCGAGCGCACGTTCGTGTCAGCCAGTCCCGGCGTCAACGCCCCTGCGGGTAACGGAACGAAGGCAAACGCAGGCGCCTCGCCCCGCCGGGGCAGAGCAGCGGCCAGCACCCCCTGCGGAGCGATCTCCACCGCCGCGGGCGGACGGCTGCCCGTGTGGCTGCCGGATTGAGTCCTTCCCGCCTGCGGCCGCATCACCGGCTGGCCTCGATAAATGTCACCTTGTTGATCTCCTTCAAGGTCGTCACTCCGCGCCGCACGCGGTCCAGCGCCGACTCGCGCAGGAAGGTCATGCCCTCCTTCTGCGCCAGCTTGCGTACCTCCGAGGTTGGTTTCTTCTCAAGAATCAGCTCGCGGATCGGGTCGGTCAAGTCCAGCAGCTCGTGAATCGCCGTCCTGCCGCGGTACCCGGTCCCGCCGCATTCAATGCAGCCCGCGCCCTCGCGGAAGGAGAAGTCGCGCCACTCGGCCGGGCTGAGCGCGCTCGCCGCCAGCGCCTCGTCCGTGTACTTCACGGTGTGCGTGCAGTACTCGCAGATGGTCCGTACCAGCCGCTGTGCCAGGATGCAGTTCAGCGCCGAAACGAAGTTGTATGCCTCCACGCCCATGTTCAGGAAGCGGCCCAGTACGTCCACCACGTTGTTTGCGTGCACGGTGGTGAACACCAGATGCCCGGTCAGCGCGGAGTTGATGGCAATCTGCGCGGTCTCCTGGTCGCGGATCTCTCCCACCAGAATCTTGTCGGGGTCGTGGCGCAGAATCGACCTCAGCCCGCGCGCAAACGTCAGTCCCTTCTTTTCATTCACCGGAATCTGGGTGATGCCGCGAATCTGGTATTCCACCGGGTCTTCAATGGTGATGATCTTGTCCTCGTCGCTCTTGATCTCATTCAACGCGGCATAGAGCGTGGTGGTCTTGCCGGATCCGGTGGGGCCCGTCACCAGCACCATGCCATAGGGCTCGCGAATGTAGCGCCGGAACCGCCGCAGGTCGTCATCGGCAAATCCCACCACGTCAAGGGTCAGATTGCGGAACTTCTCGCTCATCGATTCCTTGTCCAGCACGCGCAGCACCGCATTTTCACCGTGCACCGTGGGCATGATGGATACGCGGAAGTCGATCAGCCGTCCTTTGTAGCGCACTCTGAACCGGCCGTCCTGCGGCACGCGCCGCTCGGCAATGTCCAGCTCGCTCATAATCTTCACCCGGCTGAGAATAGTGGTGTGATGCTCGCGCGCAATCGGCGCCATCGCCTCCTGCAGCACGCCGTCAATGCGGTACTTCACGTGCACCGAGTCATCGTATGTCTCAATGTGAATATCCGAGGCGCGCCGCTCGAGCGCTGTAAAAATCGTTGTGTCCACCAGACGGATAATCGGGCTGATGTCCTCATCGCTGGTCAGCTTTTCAATTGAGATGTTCTCGTCGGTGTTCTCCTCGCCGCTCACCACGTCGAAGGTCAGCCCTTCGCTTGCCTCGTCCAGCACGCGCTGTGACTGCTCGGTCTTCTTCAGCAGATCGGTAATCTGCGACAGCGTGGCGACGCGCGCAAGAATGCGATGTCCCAGCAGTCCCGCAATCTCGTCCAGCACCATCAGGCGCGATGGGTCGCTCACCGCGATGACCAGGGCGTCCGGCTGCTGCTCAATGGGCACAAAGTTATAACGGAACATCAGTTCCACCGGAACGGTGCGCAGCAGGTCGTGCTGGATCTTGAAATGCTTCAGGTCCACGAACTCGGCGCGATAGCGGCGAGCCAGCGCCTCGGCATGCGAGCGCTCTTCCTCGCTGCCGGGTGCGGGACCGTTCGGTGTGGCCAGAACGCCTGCGTCACTCATGGTCGAATCCCCTTAGCCTCCAACCGTCTGTCCGAATGAGAAGATTGGCAGATAGAGCGAAATTAGAATGAACACCACCACCACGCCCATCACAATCAGAATGGCGGGCTCAATCAGCGCCAGGGCCGCCGTCAGCGCCGTTCCCACGTCTTCCTCGTAGAACTCGGCCACCGAGTTGAGCATCTGGGGCAGAGCGCCCGTCTGTTCGCCCACGTCGATCATCTCCGTGGCCAGGCTGGGGATCACCCTGGTCCCCTCAAGTGACCGGGCGAGGCTCCTGCCCTCGCGTACCGTGCCAATGGAGCTGAGCACGGCCTTCGCCACCCGCCGCGACGAGATCGACCGCGCGGCGGTCTCCAGCGACGGCACTAGCGGCAGCCCGCCCGTCAGCAGAGTGGACAGCGTGCGCGCAAACAGCGCCACCTGGTACTTCAGCCATATGGTGCCGAATACCGGCGTGCCAATCCGCACACCGTCAAAGTAGTCGCGGCCCCTGTCCGTCACGAAAAAGCGGTATCCTGCCAGGCCAGCACCCGCCACTATCACCGCAATCCACAGAATGTTGTGCCGCATCCACTGCCCAAATGCCAGCAGGCCGACGGTCATTGCAGGCAGCTTGGAACCCATCTGATCATAGAGCTGGGCAAATTGCGGAATTACGACCGTGAACATGAAGATGAGCAACGCGCAGACCAGAGTGAGCAGCAGAACCGGATAAATGAGCGACGCCTTCAGCTTTTTACGGAATGTGAGTGACACCCGCTGGAAGCTGATATAACGATCCAGCACCTCCTGCAGGTTCCCGCTGCGCTCGCCTGCCAGCAACGTAGTCGTATAGATGGCCGGAATTCCTCCCTGGGCCTCAAATGCCGCAGACAACGCTTCACCCGTCTTCACACGGTTGGCCACGTTATCCAACTGGCTGCTGAAGCCGGCATTTTTCTGGATGGACGAGAGCATCTGCAGTGAGCTGAGAATGGGCAGACCCGCGCGAATGAGGGTGAGGAACTGCTGGTTGAAAATGAGAAATGGCTCCAGCTTGACCTTGCGCCGGCCCAGCGACGTGAGGCCGCCCCGCGCCTTCACGCTGAAGACGTGGTAGCCCGCGTGGGCAAAGCGCAACCGCAGCTCCTCGGCAGTTGATGCCGTCTGCACCTGCTCCTGCACGCGGCCGCGTTCATCGGCCATTCTGATGACGAACTCTGCCATACTCCCGGTCAGCGGAGGCACGTCCTGGGGCGCCCCAGTCATCCGCATAAACCTCTCGCTTGCTCAAGGTTAACAGTCCTGCCGTTACCATAGACGCACTCCCCGCAGGAATCGTTCGCCGACCGTCCTGACGGGCAGCTCATGCTGCTGTATGCTGGTTCCGTTCTCCGCATCCGGCGGATGCATTGTGGAATTCATCTTGAGTCGATTCATCCACTGGCCGCGCTGGCGTCGCTTCATCGTGGGCGGGTCTGCCGCGGCCGGGCACTGGCGCCTGCTCGCGGCAGTCTCCCTCGTCGCGGGCTCTCTCGCCGCCTTGGCAGTGGCCGGACTTCTCTACTTCAGTCCTGTCCGCTCTGCCGTCGCCCCCCCGCCCTATCCGCACGAACTCACCCAGGTTCGTTTCGCCGTGGCGGGCGACGTGATCCCCCACGATGCCGTGCGCGCTGCGGCTGCCGCACATGGCCCCGGAGAACAGGGCTGGGCCGCCCTCCTGAATGATGTTGCCGGCGTCTTTCGCTCTGCCGACTTCGGCTTTGTCAACCTGGAGACTCCGGTCGCTCCGGATCACTCGCATGGCACCAAGCCCTTTATGTTCAACGCTCCGTTGGCGCTGCCCCAGGCTCTCAAGGCCAGCGGAATCCGCATTGTTTCCTTTGCCAACAATCACGTCATGGATCAGGGGTGGGCGGGCTTTGCGGAGACTCTCGGCCACCTGCGACAGATTGGCCTCCTCTTCGCCGGTACGGGAGACACCGCGCAAGACGCCTGGCAGCCCGTCATTACCCAGGCCAACGGCATCACGGTCGGCTGGCTCGGCATGACCCGCTGGCTCAACGGCAATCGCAATCCCGACACGCCGGGTCAGCCCCACGTCAACTTCTTCCCCTACCCGGGTGAGTCCAGCGGCGCACCCGGCGCAAGCGAAGATGAGGTCCTTGCCGCCATCCGGGCTGCACGCGCCAAGTGCGACTTCCTCGTCGTCTCCATCCACTGGGGCATCGAGTATGCCTCGGCACCCCGCTCACAGGATGTCGAGTTGGCTCACAAGATGCTCGATGCGGGTGCCTCCGTCATTGTCGGCCACCATCCCCACGTGCTGCAGCCCATTGAGACATACCACACCGCCGACGGTCGAAACACCATCATCTTCTACTCGCTCGGCAACTTCCTTTCCAACCAGTCGCGCACCTACATCGATGGCCTCATGCCCGACAGAGAGGGCGATCCACGCGACGCGCTCATTGCTCTCTTCTCCGCCGTGAAAATGGACTATGGCCCGGCGGGCACCCGCGTCGAGCTCGGCCATGTCGGCATTCTGCCCGTGTGGGGCGTGAATAACCGCAACCAGATCGCTCGCGGCAAGGCTTCAGCGCCTGACATCCATCCTGTCCTCATCGATCGTGAGATTCCACTGCTGCAGGCGCAGCTCGACGCGCTCACCCGGGCTGCTGGCCAGAACTTGGCGGACTCATCTGCCCCACCGGCTTCGGGTGTGCCTGGAACCCCTCCCGCGCCACCCGAAGTGCTCACGCCCGCACAGAAACAGCAGTTTATCGAGATCACTACCCGGCTCAAGCTGCTGACCGACCGCCGGGCACAGATACTGGCCCGCGTCGGCGGCGAGTTCCTCATCGAACCGCCGCCCGCCGGGCACTAGACCTTAGCCTCCTGTTCAAAATAAAAGTTGAATGCTTTCCAGGAGGGTGGGCTTGCAAGTCCGCCTTTCACAATTGCTTCGGCGTTCGCGCTTAATATCCCCGCGCCACCAGCCACGCCGCCGTCAAGTCCGCTTCTGCCGCTTTCTTGAAAGCAGCCTGCTGTAGCGCGACCTTTATCAGCACATCGGCCTCGACATTCACCAGCGCGCCTGCCTTGAGCGTGTGCAGGTTGGTCCGCCAGTACGTCAGAGGGAGAATGGCCACCGTCACCGTTTCGCCGTCCCACTCCGCGATCGTCAGGCTGATGCCCTCAATCGCCACCGACCCCTTCGGCACCATCCACTGCCGCACGTGCTCCGGTGCACGCACCTTAAGCATCCAGTCGGTGGTCTTCTCGTCAAAGGCCGGATCGGTTCGCGCAACCACCGAGTCCAGCGCGGAAATCACTCCGGTGCCATCCACATGCCCCTGCACCACGTGCCCGCCCAGCGGGCTTCCTGCTGTGGTCGGCAGCTCCAGATTCAGCTTCGCCCCTGCCGCCAGGTGCCCCAGAGACGTTTTCTCCACCGTCTCCCGCGCAAGGTCTGCATGAAAGTACACCGGATTCACATTGAGTGCCGTCAGGCACACTCCGCTCACCGCAAGCGAATCGCCCTCGCGC
>DASSHM010000105.1:0-3356 GCA_035692885.1 Occallatibacter sp. | reverse complement strand
CAGTGGCTCCATGGCCACGCGCAGCAGGCACCCGGCATTCAGCAGAACGAGCGACCAGAGCATCAGTTCTTTACTCCAGAGAAGGCGCATACCGCAGAATGCCGGCAGGATTCTCTGGCCAATCGTGAATACCATCAGCGCTACAAATCCAACCGTTAAGGCATGGCGGCTTGCTCCCCAAATGCCGCCGGATCGATCTTCGAGGGCCGCAACGCAGCCGAGAAGCGATGCAATCACCAGCCAGACATATGCAATGCGCAGAAAGTGCGGGAAGCTGGGATGAATATTGAGTACTTTTGCCGGATGAATCGCGGGCCGCCACACGCCCAATCCCTGAACGGCCAGCAAGGCCGCTGCCACCAGGACTACCGACGATATCCCCCACTGATTCAAGAAAACCAGCGCGATTCCTGCCAGGCTGAGGAGGTAGCCGGCAAACAACCATTTCGTCCGTGGCTGCTCAAACCCCGCAAAGATGGGCAACCAGCGCGCGTTGAATCCCCAGATGGTTGGCACCAGAACGCCCCAGATTGCCATGGTCACAAGCTGAAGATCGAGCAGGTGCGGCAGCGCCGGCGAGCTGCCAGTGACTGCCAGCCGGCCGAGCGCGACAGCGTTAACCACCAGCGTGAGCAGAAGCATTACGGTGGAAAGGATCACCAGGATCATCCACGCCGCCATCGCTGATTGGCCCCGGGCCTGCCGGTGCCGACTCACAACGAGGAAGAAGAGCAGAAAGCCGCCAAGTTCGAGCAGTCCAGATGCGGGAAGAAGCAATCGCCAGTGCCAGCCCGTCACCCCACCCAGCCAGCGCAGGGCTACGCCGCACGTCCACAGGCTCCATGCCGTCCAGCCTTTGCCCACCGGAAACGTACGCGTGCTCTGCATCTTGGTGAGCGAGTAGAAGCCAATTCCCAGAATGAACGAGCCGACCCATCCGAATACTTGCGCCTGGCCGTGCGCCTGGAGCCACGCCGGAGAGAGGGCATTCAACGCCTCCCGCCGAGAAATTCCAATCAGGTTCCACACGCCCAGGAAGGTGCCCGGCAGCAACATGAAGAACAGACCACTTGCCAGAAATGCCTCAATGAGAGTCTGACTCTGCCGCTCGGCGCGAATCCGGGGCTCCTCAGGTGCGCTGATGGGCAGGATTTCGATCTCTTCACGCATCACACTCTGCTCCGACATCGATCGCATCCGGGAAGCGTTGAACATCATTTCACCCAGAAAGGCAGCGCGTGGTCATTCCTGGAGGTGTATGAATCAACGCGACCGGTGCCTCTCCGCAACGATTTTCCAGCGCCGGATGCGCCGGTCTTCGGATGGCAAATGGTCACAACGCCGCTCGGCTTCCGCAGCAGTCCGACAGGACGGCGATTCAGCCTGACCGTGATCTCGGCATCTTCATCTCTTCGGTCGAGCCCGCAATCCAACCCCGATTCCCGTCCGACTAATTCTAGCTGATCAATGGATCTGAGTCGCCGGGTGATGCTTCTAAGCCAGACGGATGGCTTGAACACAATGCTTCCCGCGAGTGCAACATGTGCTGTCAATTGGTACGGGAATGCGCTCAGGAAATCGCGATGAAACAATGGAAGGCACGACGCCACAGCGGCGAGAAGAAACAAGCCGGTGGCGAGCAAAGCCAGCCGGTGCGGAAACTTTGCTTTCCTGGTTTGTGTTCCTGCGACGCCAAGATTGTCGTGCATGAGATCAACGTTGGACGCGGTGAAATTCGTATTGCGAATGAGGCTGTACAAGGCACGAAACCATGAGACCCTCAAAACACCCGAAATCACTCCACCTCTTCCGATGGCGGTCTCGTCCATCATTTCGCTTTCACCTGCAATCGTCATGCGCTTCCAAGGCGATCCGTTCTTATAGGTACATCTCATGCAATTTCCGTCACAATGAATCAGACGTACCGGCCAGGTGACGATTGTCCCTGGCCCCAAATGTATCTACATGAATGGCCACATCAATACCTGTCGCGCGCTTCACGATGTTCGTCACGCAGGTTTCTGTCACATCCACAGCTCACGTGATCTCAGTCCGTCATACACCGCTGCCTGCGGCTGGCACTAAAATCCTGATCGTCACCAATTCCCCACCATTCGGCGGAGTGCTCGATCAACCGTTCGGTGGAGCTCGCTTTATTAGCCAGGAATCTTGTGACTTTGGTCGCTTTCCACGGCTGTATTCCACCCCTATCTTGGCTCCATTTCCTCAAGGTTCAGGCGTATGAACAGCACTCACACACAACTTCCTCCGTCCGGATGGTCGTCCCGGCTCTCGCGCGGAATCGGCGCTGTGCTTTTATTCGAGCTCATATCTGGCCTTGCTGTTACATTCGGCCCCTTCCACCCGGTCATTGAGTGGGGTCTCATTGCGCACACTGCTCTCGGCATCCTTACCGTTGGCCCCATTTGCTGGTACTTCTTTCTGCACTGGAAGACCTACCGCACCCAGGCAATGTCTGATGTGCTGCTGCTTGGCTACGCCGGCGCATGCGTGCTTGCGATCTGCCTGCTTTCAGGATTGATTGTCACCGGG
Organism: Occallatibacter sp.; assembly: GCA_035692885.1. GTDB lineage: Bacteria > Acidobacteriota > Terriglobia > Terriglobales > Acidobacteriaceae > Telmatobacter. Next base: position 803 of record DASSHM010000105.1, on the reverse strand, counting down.
CAGGCGCTTTTTGCCGTCAAGACATCGGCATGGCTTCGTTACGTGCATCTCGTCTCCACATTGCTCGGGTTGGCGGCAACCTTGCCTCATCTCACGCTGGCGTTTTGGAGGCGGCGTCATCAGGAGGCTGTTCGCGCCGTGGCCATGTGGGGCGCAACAGCGGCCGGCGGCACGATCGTCATGGCCGGGCTTCTTACCGTATTCACGGCTGCATATTCAGGAACCCGGTATCAAAATCACTTCCCGGCGGACTATCGCTTCGCGTTTGGCGTCAACCGCCCTTTCGCGCCCAGCCTTGCCAACACCTCAACCAATGGAGCATTTGATCCGCGATCAATTGCAGGCTCTGAATCGTGCGGTGAGAGCGGGTGCCACACGCAGATCTACAACGAGTGGAAGGTGAGTGCCCACCGCTATGCTGCGATGGACCCCATCTTCCAGGGTATTCAGACCGAGATGGCCAGGCAGAGCGGCCCTGAATCAACACGCTACTGCGGCGGGTGTCATGATCCGATATCACTGTTTTCGGGCACGAAGAACATCTTCTCCGCAAATCTGACCGGCCTGCTTGGCTACAACGAGGGCATCTCCTGCCTGGCCTGCCACTCCATCCAGAAGACTGACATTCAGGGCAATGCAAACTACATCGTCACGCAACCGAAGGAATACCTGTGGCAGTGGAGCGCGGACCACACGCTCGGGGCCATGGCCCGCAATTTTCTTATTCGCTCCTGGCCCGCGGAACACAACCGTCTGGAACGACGCCTGTACAAGACGCCGGAGTACTGTGCTGCATGCCATAA
>DASSHM010000104.1:0-10299 GCA_035692885.1 Occallatibacter sp. | reverse complement strand
GTGCATTTTGCCTGGCAGGGAGGCGAGCCAACGCTGCTGGGAGTGGATTTCTTCAGGAAGGTGGTTGCGCTGCAGCAGAAGTATGCCGATGGCAGAACCATCCACAACGCGCTGCAGACCAACGGAACGCTGCTGGATGATGAGTGGGCCGCGTTTCTGGCCGGGAACCGGTTTCTGGTGGGCATCTCGATTGACGGGCCTCGGGAGATGCACGACTATTATCGCGTCGACAAGGGCAATGCACCCACGTTTGACCGTGTGATGCGCGGACTGGACAAGCTGAAACAGCACCAGGCCGACTTCAATACGCTGACCGTGATCAATCGCAGAAACTCCCAATATCCGCTTGAGGTCTACCGGTTTCTGAAGGAGATTGGGAGCAGATTCATACAGTTCATTCCCATCGTGGAGCGGAAGACGGCAGAGCCGGACGCGAACGGCCTGGTGTTGATTGAACCCACCTGCGGCAGGCAGGCCGATGTGACTGACTGGTCTGTAGAGCCGAAGACGTTCGGTAGTTTTCTGGTCAAAATCTTTGACGAGTGGGTGGCGCAGGACGTGGGTCTGCACTATGTGCAGATATTTGACGTCGCGCTTGAAAGCTGGATGGGGATGGAAGCGAGTTTATGCGTTTTTCGCAGGACGTGCGGCGCAGCTTTGGCAATGGAGCACACGGGCGACATCTATTCCTGCGATCACTTCGTCTACCCGGAACACAAACTCGGCAATATCACCCAGGCTGCGTTAAAGGATCTGGTCACGTCGGCACAACAGAAAAAGTTTGGCGAGGATAAACGCGATTCGCTTCCGCGCATGTGCCGTGAGTGCGAGGTACGCTTTGCCTGCAACGGCGAGTGCCCCAAGCACCGTTTTCTAACCACACCAGATGGCGAACCGGGCCTGAATTACCTGTGTGAGGGATACAAACACTTTTTCAAGCACATCAATCCGTACATGAATTTCATGGCGGAGGATCTGAGAGCGGGGCGCGCTCCGGCGAACATTATGCAGATAGTTGGCAAGGCGGAAACGGAAGGTACGGCAAAGGCGATCGGGCGTGGATGATGGCAGCCGGACCTTGTGGAACGTCTATTGTTTCAATTCGGGCCAGACGGCGGTGAATTGGGTGGTCAGGGTGAAGCCGGATACCTGGAAGGTGAGGGGCCTGAAAACAGCCGTTCCGACGGCGCTTCCCGCAGCAACTTCCGGCTCGAGGGCGGAAAGAAGTCCCTCAATCCTGTCCTGATGAGTACGCAGCTCTTCAAACGCGCCCATGATGTGCTCGAGTTCCCGGTTTGCCGCGTCATAAGCGATGCGGTAGACGTGTTTTCTTTCGTTGTCACTCATACCAACTCCAAGGCAGAGTGTCGCAAATGCTGGGAATCCATGCCATTGCACAATGGTGGTAAGGAAATACCTCTTTGGGTCATCCCCTCAAGATACTGAGGCCATGCAGGTTACTCGCAGAACGTCCAACTGCGGCGGGCCGCTGCGAGATCACATTACCTCCTCCTCACAGCCAGGCGGTCAATTGCCGTCAATCTTTCTGGTGAGCCTGGTTTACTTTGCGGCGGCGCTCAATTGCGAGTTTTCAGTCTCAGTCGAGGTACTATGAAATGAGACACTTCGCCGGGTTGAACCGTTCAGTCCGCATGGTTCGCAGGCGAGTTGGACAAGCGACATGACAGAGAACAAAACCCGGCAGGTGGAGCTGTTTGACACCAGCCTTCGTGACGGATTGCAGCAGCCGAATCTGGAAATCTCGGTTCCCAATGCAGTGGTTCTGCTGCAGCATATGTCCTCATTTGGCGTGCGTTTTGCTGAGATTGGTTTTGCCGGCGCGAACCAGTTTGTAGGCGAGTTGACCCGCGCGCTGGCCTCGGCAGATACCGGCGCCATAGGGCTGGCGCTGTTTGGGCGCACAAGAGGGCGTGGCACTCGAGTGGAGGATTGGCCGGACGTCAAATTTATCGTGCAGCACCGGAGGCGGATTCCCATTGCCGTGGTGGTCGTGAAGTCCAGATTGCTGGATGTGACCAGGTCGCTGGAGACCACGCCTGAAGAAAACCTGCTGATGACCTATGAGACGATCGACTACCTGCATCAGAAAGGTCTGGAGGTGTTTGTCGATCTTGAGCATGCCATGGACGCCAACTGCGGCAGGCGCGAGAACGGCAATGAATGCGATCCGGACTTCAGGAAGCGCAGTCTTGACTACTTCCGCCAGCTCACTGAGCAGTGCGTGCGGCAAAACGTGAGCCGGATTGTGGTGTGTGACACCACCGGAGGAGCCACGCCGGAAGAGGTGACAGGGGTGATTGGCGGGCTGGCGCGCGATTTCCCCGCCGCAAAGATCGGCTTCCATGGCCACACTGACCGGGGGCTGGGCGTGGCCAACAGCAGGGCGGCAATCCTGGCTGGGGCGGTTCAGGTGCAGGGAACCCTGATTGGCACCGGGGAGCGCTGCGGCAACGTGAACCTGACCACCGTGATTGGCAGCATGCAGGTACGCGGCGAGGCAGAGTTTGTTCCTCCCGAGTCGCTGGCGGGGCTCACCGGGCTGGCGCATTCGGCCTACGCCTCGTTCAGTCTTGAAATTCCGCACGGCGCGCCCATCGTGGGGACGGGAGCGTTTGGAACCTGGGCAGGCATGCACGGCAGCAGCGAGCGCAAGAACCCCGGGGCTTATCTGTGGTGCGAGCCCGAGCGCGTCGGGGCCATCCCCACCATCGGCGTAAACCGCCAGTCCGGCAGGGCCAACATCATGCTCTTGTCGAAGTCACTTGGCGTGACCCTTGATTCCGACCAGGCTCAGGCTCTGATGGATGCGAACGAGGCAATGATCGAGAGCGGCGGGTTCACGTCGAGCGAGGTCTCGTTCAAACTTGCCTGCATGAAGGTGCTGAAGGCGCTGCCGAACCGCTTCAGCGTGAAGAGCTGGCGGGTGATCGACGAATCAGAAGAAACCGGGGACCGCTTTGTCCAGGCATTCATGACTCTTTCCATCGGCGACTCGACGGTGACCACATCGCGTGCCGAGGGCGCGGGACCCGTGGATGCCCTGACCAAGGCGATGCGGCGTGAACTGGAAAAGTGGTATCCGGCGCTGAAGCAGATGCGGCTGGGTACCTTCAGCGTGACCGCGGTCGATGTATCCGCGCACGACTCGGCGGCGTATGTACGCGTTACGGTCAGTTTTCATGCCGACGGCCACGAGCCGTGGATTACCGCGGGCGTAAGCAGCGACATGAATCAGGCGGCATTGATGGCCATCGAGGATGGCTTCCACTACTGGCTCCTCAAGACATTGGAGGAGCCGGGGACCGATGCGCGGGGGCAGAGGCCGGCGTCCCAGCGCGCAGAGATGCTATCGGACTAATCCTCAGGAGTCTCGTAGCAGGCGCGTCCCGGGATGCAGCGCGAAAGGTGGACAAATTGATCGTCCGGGCCGGCTGGGCTCATGGTACGCAGACACCAGTAGGTTGAGGTCGTGGCAACGCCCGGCAGCCAGGATTCGGCATTCTGTGGGGACGATCCGTAGGGATTCTTGGTGCGCAGGCACTGGCAGGGCTTGGCAGCGGTTTCAGCAGCGGTACTCATCGATATCTCCTTTCTGCGCTGGAGGAAAAGGACGGCGCGGCGTCAGCAGTTACCCCGCGGCGCTGGGATCGCGACCCATCTGGCCGGCTGCCAGCAAAATCGTGCGATAGATGGCGACGGGGAACAGGCGCACCTTGTATCCATTCATTGAGAGGGGCATGGCTCCAGCCATGGAGGCCTTGCCGGCCTCGCGCGCGGTCTCGGGAGTGATCGGCTTCCCGGCGAGTACGTCCTCAGCCTCCTTTGAGCGGCGCACCACCGGCGATGCCGCACCCATGGCCACCACCGCTCGTTTGCAAAGATTGCCGTCCATTTCGAGCAGGATGCCGGCATCCGCATTGGCCCAGTCGTGGCTTTCCTTGTCGCCATACTTCTGGTACGCGGAGCGAGTGCCGGGCGCGGGCCGGGGGATGTGGATGGCGGTGAGCAGCTCGTCGTCTCTCATGACGTTGAATTGCTGAGGATTTGCGTCAGGCTGCACGTAGAATTCGCTGAGCGGGACTGTTCGCCGGCCTTTTGCTGCCGCCAGCTCAACGGTCGCATTCAACGCCAGCAAGGCAACGGCGGCCGAAGAAGGAGCAACCGCTGGACAGCCGCCATAGTCCATGATGGCGTGGTACTGGTTAAGTCCGGTGAGCGCGAAGCAGATATCCTTGCCCTTGCGCAGGCACTGGAACTCGGCCGAGCGGTAGTACCAGCACTGCAGCCGTTGCAATAGGTTGCCGCCGATGGTGGCCATGTTGCGGATGTGCGGCGTGGCGGCATGTCCACAGGCATCGGAAAGGATTGTGTAGTCCGAGCGGATTGCAGGATGATCCGCAACCTGGGCCAGAGTGGTGAGAGCGCGAATGGTGAGCCCCTGGGGGGTGGACTCGATTCCGCGCAACCCGGGAATGTTGCGGATGTTCACCAGGCGCGAGGGCGTGTCAGTGCCATTTTTCATGCGGTCAAGCAGATCCACACCGCCGGCTTTCACCACGGCGCCATCCTTGAGCTGTGAGAGGGCAGCGTCGACGGTGGTGCAGTCTGCAATGGAGAAGATGTTCATAGCGCCTCCATGGTGGATTGGGGCTTGTTGAGTTCTGCGAGCACAACCGCGGGGGTCATGGGCAAGTGGCGGATGCGCACGCCGGTGGCGTTGTACACCGCGTTGCCGATGGCCGCGCCGGTGGAGATAATGCCCGCCGCCTCTCCAATGCCTGATGCGTCTGTCGAGCTCTGGCCGATGTAGGACTCGGTGAGCTGCACCTCAATTTGTGGCACCTCAAAGGAACCGGCAATCTTGTACTTATCGAGATTGGCGTTGACCATCAGTCCGTAATTGGGGTCAAGCAGGCGGTGCTCGAACAGGGAATAGGAGATGCCCTGGATGACCCCGCCGTTGATCTGGCTCGTCACCTGGCTGGGATTCATGGGTCTGCCGCAATCGTGAACGGATAGCACGCGCTTGACGTGGATGCGGCCTGTTTCGGTGTCAACCAGAACTTCGGCTACGTCGATGCCGCCGTAGGTGTTGTATAGCTTGCGATCGTAGTCCGGTATGCGGCGCGCCTGCGCGGTGACTTCATCGGTTGTCATTTTTGCTGCCGCCGTGCGGAAGCTCATGGGCTGAAATTTTCCAGAAGCACTGTGAACCATGCCTCCCGCGAACGATAGATCAGCTGCGGTGGTGCCCAGCGGCGGAGCAATGCTGGCCAGGAACTTCTGGGCGGCCTGCCACGCTGCATCACGCACGGCCGGCGTCAATGAGGCTGTCGTGACGCTGCCGCCTGAGTTGGGTCCAACCGGATAGTTGGTGTCGCCGATCTTGACGGAGACCTGGGCAGGTGAAACGCCGAACTGCTCGGCCAATATCTGAGCCAGAACAGTCTTGATGCCGCTGCCGATATCCTGCACCGCGGAGAGGACTTCCAGCGAGCCGTCTTTGTGCACGCGCACTTCAGCGGCTGAGTTCATATTGATCATGCGGTACCACACGGATTGCGAGAGCCCGATGCCCCTCTTGATGGGGCCGGGATCAGCATTCGCCTTCGGATTGCGGGACTTCCACAGCGCGCTGTCCCTCACAATCTGTCTCTGGACGCGCCGCACGGGATTCATGTCGATGTGATCACGCAGATCAATCAGGTCCATGTTGAGCCGCTCGGCAAGCTCGTCGATGGTCTGTTCCAGGGCGAAGGCGCCCTGGGGATGTCCTGGAGCGCGAAACGCCGCGGCTGGGCCGGCGTTGATGAAGACGTCGTTCTCCTCGGTGTGCAATGAGCCCCATTGGTAAAGATTCGTTGCCGGGCCGGCGCATCCGGCTCCGGTTCCACAGCCTGCCGTGCCGTAGCTGATGAGTTGGATTGCGGTAATCGTGCCGTCCTTCTTTGCGCCAATCCGCAGGCGCTGGTCAGAGCTGGGCCGATTGCCGACGGAGAGGTGCTCCTCCTCGCGGTCGAGCATCAGGCGAACCGGAGCCCCGGCCTTGCGCGATAGGGACGCCGCCACCACTCCGGGGTTGCCGGCGCCAAACTTCGCGCCGAATCCTCCCCCCATGTACTCGGTAATGACCCGAACCTTTGACTTGGGCAGACGGAAGAACGCGGCGAGCTCCTCGCGAACGCTGGCCGTACCCTGAGTTGAGGCGTAGACGGTGAGCAGGTCAGGCTTCCAGTCGGCAACGACGCCATGCGTCTCGAGCGCGGAGTGGGTCTGCACCTGCGTCGTATACCGTGAATCCACCACCACATCGGCATCCTTGAATCCCTGCTCGGCGTCGCCTTGCTTGCGCACCGACGGTCCGTGCACGTTGCCGGTTTGCGGCGAACTGGTGTTACTGCCGCCTCCTCCCGCGGTTCCAGCCTGATCCGCGGGTCCAGGAAAGACCAGCGGCGCATTGGCTTCACGAGCAAGGTCCTGGTCCACGACAAAGGGCATGGCGTTGTACTTGATCTTCACCAGGGCGGCTGCGTCGCGCGCCGCGTTGGGGCTGGTGGCTGCCACCGCGGCGATAGGCTGGCCTGCATATCGGACTACAGGATAGCGCGAGGTTTCCAGCGCGGGGTTGCGGAGCACCGCCGAACCCAGCAGCGTTTCAATGACGTGGACGCTCTTCACGCCCGGATGTTTTTCCGCTGCGGATGTGTCGATCGATAGAACCTTCGCGTGCGGCACGTTGGAGTTGACAAAGCATGCATAGAGCATGCCGGGCAACTGTACATCCGCAGTGTAGCGCGCGTGGCCCCTTGCCTTTGCAGCGCCATCCCAGCGTACCTGCGGCTTGCCAATGTAGCTGAGATCCTTGTTGACGGGCAGCACCGGGGGTTCGGAGGCGGGAACCGTGCGCTCTTCCTCGTGCAGCGTAAAGCCGGGAACGCCCACCGGCATCTTCACGGATTTGGTCACGGGAGAGCCGGCATCGGCCGCGGCAGCAAGGACGGCATCCGGAAGTGAACTGTTGGTGCGGGTTGCCATGAAATTCCCTCCTACGTTTTGTTCGTCATCTGTCCAGCGGCGTCCAGCGTGGCCGCGAAGACCTTGGGGTAGGTGCCGCAGCGGCAGAGGTTGCCTGAAACGGCCAGACGGACATCCTGTTCGGTTGGATGGGGATTCTTTTCAAGCAGAGAAACGCAGCTCATCACCATGCCGGGCGTGCAAAAGCCGCACTGCATGGCATCATGCCGCACAAAAGCCTCCTGCAGCGGATGAAGACGATCTTCCGCGGAGATGCCCTCGATGGTGGTGATCTTGTGGCCGACCGCGTCGATGGCCAGAGTCATGCAGCTGTTCACGGGCATCCGGTCGAGCAGGACCGTGCAACTGGAGCAGACCCCCCGGTCACAACTCACCTTGGTGCCGGTCAGGTTCAGGTGGATGCGCAGGGCATCGGCCAGTGTGGTGCGCGGCTCGATGTGCACCGCATGCTCCCTGCCATTGACGTGCAGCGTCACCGCAAATGGCTCGGGGCCGTACTCCTTGACGTTGCTTTCAGCGGAAATGGAGACTTCGTGGGCAAAACTCTGCACGCCGTCAAGCAGCGCCGTTCCCGCGGCCGTGACTCCGGCGCCTTTGAGGAAGCCTCGGCGCGTGATGCCCTTGGGCGGAGATGTTCCCGGTGAAGCCATTGAAAAATCATCATGAGGTGGCTGTTGGCCTGACATGCTTACCTCCTCCTTGAGCGAGTGGAACCTGAAGCCGACGTGGCGGTTTGGAAGATGTGTGCCTGCAATGCGCGACTCAAAATCAACACGGGAGAGCTTCCTCGGCAGCAAGCTCCTCGCACTACGCGTACAACCCGATTGAGGGTGCAAACCAGCCTCGTTGCAGTGCAGGTTGAGGCGGCAAAAAATAACGCACACAGTATAGGCTTGTCAGGCCAATTGTGCACGGGGTGTTTTCAGGCGATGAAAGTCCTTCCACGGAGATGAAAAATCAGCGTTCCGGTGGGACAAGAGTTCGAGCACGGTTCAGGATTTCCCGGCGGCTGGCACCGTGTCCTCAGATGATCTCTGGGTAGGGAAGAGTTGGTGATTGGTCCTGTCTGCCAAGGGCATGGAGCCAGGCGCGCACGCTTTGCCGCAAGGGATTGAGTGACAGACCGTCAAAGTCCGACGGCAATAGATCGAGCCGCAACAGGGCGGCGCGAAGCAGAGACTCAGTGCCGAGCCTGTTGCCGCGTTGCAGGTGATGAAATGCGGCCGCGATCTGGATGATGGCCTGCAGGAAGGACTTCTCGGGGCCGGCGCACCGCAGCCACACACCCTCCCAGTGCTCGTGGGCGAGAAAAAACTCTTCCTTCTGATAGCAAAGCAGCCCCGCCGCCAGCTCGCCGTGACTCCAGTCCAGCTTCATGATTTCACACCAGATAGTCGGGAATGCATGCGCCTCTTGGATGATCCGCCAGAGACAACGGCTCCATCGCGGGTGACGAGGTCGCCGAGCCGCCCTAAACTCTGCCACCGTGAGCTTTCCAGCGCTAAAAACTCCCTGGGCTTACCAATTTAATGTCGCCACTCACAGCCGTCTGACCATAGTGCATTCTAACCTTTGCCTCAGGGCGGTAAGCGCCGTCTGGCTGAACCGGCGCAGGGAGGAGTAGGACGTTGGCCGCGAGGCCGTGCCAACGCCGCAAGTGGTATGCTGGCCGTCAACAAGGAGAATCGATTTACCCAAAGAGACCTAATGGAGCGGAATAGGCGCATCTGGAAAGCGAGTTGCAATATTGCCCTTGCCGGGCTTCTGGTCCTTGCGTCACAGGCGTGGGCAAGAGGCCGATCACAACAGATATGGATTGCCACCTGGGGCGCTTCCCAGCAGATTCCCGAGCCGCACAATGCTTTGCCGCCCGATGATCTCCGCGATGCCACGGTGCGTCAGATATTTCATCTCTCCGTGGGCGGCACACAGTTACGGGTGCATGTCTCGAACGCCTTCGGGCATGAGGCGCTGCGCTTTACGTCAGTCCATGTCGCAAGACCGCTCTCAACATCTTCCCCGGCGATCGATCCTTCCACTGACATGCCCCTGACATTTGCGGGTGAGACCGGCGTGACGGTTCCGCCCGGCGCTGAGTTTGTGTCTGATCCCATCACATTTCCGGTCAGCGCGCTTTCAAGCGTTGCCGTCACATTTCATCTGGATGACCCTCCAGGTCAGGAAACCGGTCATCCCGGGTCGAGGGCCACAACCTACTACATCCACGGCGACCGGGTGGCTGCTGCCGCACTCCCCAACGCCCGGTCGATTGATCACTGGTATCAGGTGTCGGAGATTGACGTGCTTGCGCCGGCGAGGGCGGGCACAATCGTCGCACTGGGTGACTCCATCACGGACGGGCATGGCGCCACGACCAATGGAAACGACCGTTGGACAGATGTACTTGCAGCCCGGCTGCAGTCGTCCAGCAAGACCAGAGACATCGCGGTTTCAAATCAGGGGATTGGCGGCAACCATCTGCTGACGGACGGCCTGGGCCCGAATGTACTGGCCCGGTTTAACCGGGATGTGCTCGCCCCGGCCGGCGTCCGCTGGCTGATTGTATTCGAAGGCGTAAACGATCTTGGCAGACTGGCCCGCGACAGTCAGTCCGCGCCAGAAGAACACGCAGATCTGGTGCGAAGCATTCTCGCTGCATACGAGCAAATCATTACGCGAGCGCATGCGCACGGGTTGAAGGTCTTTGGCGCGACCATCACGCCCTTTGTTGGCTCGGATTACTATCACCCGGGACCGCTGAGCGAGGCGGACCGGGAGGCCGTGAATCAATGGATTCGCGCTCCGGGACATTTTGATGGCGTTATCGACTTCGACGCTGCCGTGCGCGATCCGGAGCATCCCGATCGACTTCTACCGGCTTACGACTACGGGGATCACCTGCATCCATCGCCAGCCGGATATCACGCCATGGCCGATGCTATTTCATTGAAGCTGTTTACAAGTCAATAAACACCTCCGCTGGCGCGGGTATATTGGTGCAATTGAGAAGGTGGAATGATGAAGGGAATCAGGCAAATGGTCTGGGCAGGGATGCTGCTCGGAGCTGCATCGGGTCTGAAGGCGTCGGCGCAGGTGCAAACTGAGGTGCCTCCGGTTGTGCCGGGCGCAAAGACGGTTGCCGTGGAGCACATCAAGATCCACGGAAAATCGCTGGAGGGCAACCTGGAGGGCAACGCTGTTGACCGCGACGTCATCGTGTTTCTGCCGCCCAGCTATGCGAAG
>DASSHM010000103.1:0-16107 GCA_035692885.1 Occallatibacter sp. | reverse complement strand
GTGTACTCGCCGGAGCGCGTTCTTTACCCCATGCGCCGCAAAGCCGGCGTCGCCAAGGGGCCGCTGGAGCGCGGCAGGGAGCAGGACGCATTTGAGCGCGTGAGCTGGGACCAGGCACTGTATGAGATTGCGGAGCGCCTGAAGGAGACCGCGGAACGCCACGGTCCGGAGTCGATTCTGCAATACAGCTATGCCGGCACGATTGGGGTGCTGGGCTTCGGGTCAATGGACCGGCGATTCTTTCATCGCCTGGGAGGCAGCCAGCTTGCGCGCACCATCTGCTCTGAGGCGGGCGGAGAGGCGTGGGTCTCGGTGTATGGCAGGAAGCTGGGCACGCCGCCCGAGGACTTCCGCCTGGCGAGGCTGATTGTTGCCTGGGGAGCCAACATCCATGGCAACAACATTCACCTCTGGCCGATGATCGAGCAGGCGCGGCGCAACGGCGGACGGCTCATCGTGATCGACCCCTACAAGACGCGCACGGCGAGGCTGGCTGACTGGCACATCGCAATCCGTCCGGGAACGGATACGGCGCTCGCCCTGGGCATGATGCACGTGATCCTGCGCGACGGGCTGGAGGATCGCGCCTTTATCGACGCAAGAACGCATGGCATTGAGCAACTGGCCGAACGCGCGCGTGAATATACTCCGCAGCGCGTGGCGCAATGGACGGGGATGACGCCTGCCGAGGTGGAGCAACTGGCGCGCGAGTATGCCACCACCCGGCCCGCCGCGCTGCGGCTCAACTATGGCGTACAACGCGCGGAGTTTGGCGGAACGGCTGTGCGGGCCATCGCCATGCTGCCGGCGCTCACGGGCGCCTGGAAGGATCGCGGGGGCGGCGCGTGGCTGTCGACCTCGGGAGCCTTCAAGTGGAACAAGCGCGAACTGGAACGGATGGATCTGGCGCTGGACTCGCCGCTGGGAAGGCCCGCGCGCGTAGTGAACATGTCCGCCCTGGGCAAGGCGCTGACGGAGCTCGGCTCGCAGCCGGAGGACGGCCCGCCCGTTCATGCCTTGTTTGTGTATAACTCCAATCCGGGCGCCGTCGCGCCGAATCAGAACGCGGTCAGGCGCGGCCTGATGCGCTCGGACCTGTTCACCGTGGTCCACGATCTGTTCTTCAACGACACAACGGATTACGCGGACTATGTTCTGCCGGCGACCACATTCCTCGAACATACAGACGTGCAGGGCGCGTATGGCCACTACTTCGTGCAACTCTCCCAGCAGGCCATTGAGCCGCTGGGCGAGGCACGGCCAAACTCCTGGCTGTTTGGGCAGCTCGCTCAGTATATGGGCTTTACCGAGCCATGCTTCCGCGACACCGAGGAGCAGCTGGTTCGCCAGGCGCTGGGCATCGGGCTGGACGGATACTCAACCAACCCGGGGATGGAGCACATCACGGTGGAGGACCTGATGCGCGAGGGGCACATCCCGCTGGATATTCATCGCGCGCCAGAGACGGAGCCCTACCTGCCCTACACCAGCGGCACGCTGGCCACGCCGTCAGGCAGGATCGAGTTCTACTCCGCGTCACTGGCCGCGCAGGGGCAGGACGGAGTGCCGGACTTTACCCCGGCGGCCGAGTCGCGCTGGAGCAGGGCCGCGGAGCAGTATCCGCTGGAGTTCCTGGGACGCAAGGCGGACAACTACATGAACTCCACCTTTGCCAATCTCGACGGCCACCGCCGCATGGAGTCCGAGGTGACACAGCGGCTGGAGATGCACCCGGCTGACGCCGCCGCGCGCGGCATCTCGGATGGCGACACGGTGCGGGTATGGAACGAGCGCGGCGAGGTGCAATTGACCGCTCTGGTCAACGGCAGCGTGCCGGCCGGGGTGGTGGCCGGACGGCTGGACTGGGCAAAGATGCACAAGCATGGCGGCAACGTGAATGTATTGACCAGCGAACGGCTTACCGACATGGGAGCCGGCGCCACTTTCTACTCCGTGCTCGTTCAGGTCGCCCGGGCCTGAGGCCTGCTGCCGCCGCGGCGATAAACAGCTAAAATAAAGGGAAAGCCATGACCCTTACGTATTTTCTAGTCCTCGCAGCCATCGCCATCGCGTACATGCTTTTCAAGCGCTCCGGGCGGGTTAAAGTCAACGATGCCGTGGAGTACCTGAAGAGCGGCGCTACGGTCATCGACGTGCGCACGGAGGCGGAGTTTGAAGCCGGCCACCTGTCGCAGGCGGTGAACCTGCCGCTGGACCGTGTGGAGGCGCTGGTGCCAAGCTTTGTAACGGATAAGAATAAGGTCCTGCTGCTGCACTGCCAGAATGGCATCCGCAGCGGAGCAGCCAAAAGAAAGCTGGCTGATATCGGCTATACCAACGTCTTCAATCTCGGCTCCTATGAGCGCGCGTTGAGGATTGTGAGCACACGGCGCAAATGAACCGTGATTGACGGGCCTGCTTGGCAATCCGCGGTTCAGGCGGGACTCTGAGGGGTCTGCATTGAGGCGCCGGATGATTTTTGAGGTCAAGGAAGCACGTATGGCGAGAACAATCTTTGCCGCATGTCTTTGCCTTCTGCTGGTGCCGGCGGCACTGGCAGCGGGGCCGGATGACGCGGCTACTCCCGTTTACAAGTTCATCAACGCGTTCAACACCGGCGATATGAATACCGCCTTCGCCCTCTGTTCGGCCGGTGAAGTCACCATTGTGGACGAGTTCCCGCCTTTTCAGTGGGTGGGCAGCAAGGCCGCGCGGCACTGGGCCGCCGACTATGATCGGCACGCCGGGGCGACCGGTGTCACCGAAGGCCGCGTGACCTACACAAAAGCCACGCGGGTTGAGTTGAAAGGTGACCTCGCCTACGTGATCATTCCCACGGTCTATCTCTACCGGGAGCACGGTACTGCGATGCAGGAAGAAGGGCACTTGACCGCCGTGATGCATGCGGAGGCGGGCGGTTGGAAGATCCGCTCGTGGACGTGGTCGGGCGTAACTCCGCATCCGGCCCGGTGAGCGGCGGAACTACACTTGACCGAACGACATCCTTCTACGGTGAGAGCGCGCGGTCCTTTAATCCCGAGCCATGGCAATGGCCATCAGATTTTGACCTATCGGCGGCGCGCAGATCCGCGACTCAAAACCATGAACCAAGGGGAAGATTGCGCGGTCGAACAAGCGTACCTGATTCACCGCAAACGATCTCTTCTTCATGACACAGAAGCTCAGCCACCAGGCAAAATAGCCCACAAAGTTGTAATACCGCAGACCGATAATCTTGAAACCGGCCTGTTGCAACTTGTGTCTCAGTTCACGGCGCGTATAACGGCGATGGTGGCCGAAATCGCCGTCGATCGGCGCATAAATTTCAGGTCGCGCAGGTACAAACAGGCATAGGGCGCCCTGTGTCTCTGAAAGAAGTTGCCGATAGACGCGAAGCTCTTCCTGATCGTCCTGGATGTGCTCCAGGACATTGATGCTGAGGATCGCATTCCAGCCGGTGCCGGAGGGAAGATCGGCTACCGTTCCCTCCAGAATATCGAGGGCGGGAAACTTTTCGCGCAGAAGCGCGCAGAATTGGGGGCTGGGCTCGATCGAAGTGAGCTTGCTGATCGCCGCGATCGAGCAAAGGGCCGACGTGATCTGGCCAATGCCCGCGCCGACCTCCAGCACATTGCCGCGCAGATATACCGAGAAGTCGCCCAGCAACGCCGCGCGATAATTCCTGGCTTCGTGCAGTGCCGAGAATTCAAATTCTGCGTTGCACACAGAAGTATCGGATACGCTGTTCATCGGCGCCAGAGGTTGTACTTCAAGATACACCAAAAGGCGCGCACGCCATCCTTCCAGTTGATCTTCTTGCCCTCGGCATAGGTGCGCCCGTTATAGGAGATTCCCACCTCGTAAATGCGCGCCTGCGCCCGGGCCACCTTGGCCGTGATTTCAGGCTCAAAGCCGAAGCGATTCTCTTCAATCTGGAAGGACTGAATCAATGTGCGGCGGAAGATCTTATAGCAGGTCTCCATATCTGTGAGGTTCAGGTCGGTCAGCATGTTTGAACACATTGTAAGCAGGCCATTGCCAATTGAATGCCAGAAGAGCAGAACTCTGTGCGCGCCGCTGCCGCCCAGAAACCTGGACCCAAACACGACATCCGCGTTGCCCGCCAGCAGCGGGCCAAGCAACAGATGATATTCCTCCGGCTCATATTCCATGTCGGCATCCTGTATAACTACGTACTCCGACGTTGCGTGCCGGATGCCGGTGCGCAGGGCCGCGCCTTTTCCCTGGTTGACCTCGTGCCGCAGCAGCGTAATGCGCGCGTCAGCCTGCGCCACGGGCTGCAGCAGGTCCCAGGTGCCGTCTCTGGAGCAATCGTCGACGATGACCAGTTGCCGGATGGGCCGCTGAGCCAGAACAACGTCGACGATTCTTAACACGGTGACAGCCTCGTTGTAGACCGGCATCACTGCGGTCAGGCATGGCTCAATGTCGCTGTTCGATCTCATTTTATTGCTGAACGTCATACTGATGGATTGCATCCACGGAGGCGATTCAGTGCCAAACGCACCTTGCGCGCCGGCAAGCAGCCGCCCGCACTGATGACGTTGTATCACAGAGATCTTGCACATCCGCATCGTCGTGTTAAGTTGGACTCACTTGAGTACCGCGGGCTCTCCGTGATTCAGATTGACATAATGAAGTTCCGGTACGTTGAAGGCAGAAGAACTGTATCACGAAAGCCGTCGGGCACTTCATGGTGGGCGCTTTAGGTGGTGCGGAGTGACCTGGCAATCTTGCGTTCACCTGCCGCGTGTCAGGAGCCGCTGGCATCGGCGACGGGATCATGCCCGGATGCGGCACGCGCATAGATTAAGAGATAGAAGGCGCTCATCACCAGCAGGATGAGCGGGACCGGAGCGACCTGCGCGAATAGAAGCACCTGGCTTGAAAAATGCGATGCGGGAAGACGAAGATGATTGAGCAGCGCAAGAAAGACCGCCCACGGGATGTCGCCAACCAGCAGAAACCCGATGGAGTTGACGAGGAGTGCCAGCCGGCCGGCTGCTCCGCCCCTGGCCCAGAGCATGGCGCATGCGGGAACCGTTAACAGCAGCAGCCCGGCATCGCACTGGCGATGGTAGACAGGCAGCATCGTAAGAGGTGCGACCACGGCGAGCGCTAACCATGTTTTTGAGAGGGTCATGCGGGTGCGGAGGGTGACCACCGACCAGATCAAGAGCAGGGCGGCGCAAACAATATATGTGACCGGGTTGTAGAAGCCGGGCTCATCCCGGACGGCGCTTAAGAATGTCTGCAGATTGATCATCATGTCGAGCCCGTGGGCAGCCATCGAAGCGGGGCCCGGATCATTGATTCCACCAAGCACCGCATAGCCATGCAGATTGCCGGAAAGCTCGCTCATTGCGTGAGGCGCCACCGACGCAACCCAGAGCAGAACGGGGATGCTGAGCAGAATCACAACACCAAGCGTTTGAAGCGCGCGCCTGCGATGGACGCCACCCGCAAGCAGGAAAAAGAGCCAGACAAAAGCTGCATCGTGCGGCTTGACGGCCAGCGCGACCGCCAGGCACAGGATGCCGAGCGCGACATGGCGATTGCGGAGAAAGCACCACACCGCCACCACACTCAGGCTGATGACGATGGCCGCCGCGTTGCCCGTGATGAGAAGCAGTTGGCTGTTGGCTAGAAAGAAGGCGATGAGCGCCCCCGCGACGAGAGGGGCATGCGTGGCCGCAAGGTCCCATGCGAGGAATGACGCCGTGATGAAGCCGCCGGCAATCAGCGCCAGCCAGACGAACTGGGCGGCGCCAAACGGCAGCAAAGCAACCGGTACAGTGACGAGAAAGACGGTGGGCGGGTAGTTGAAGCGTGTTTCGATCTTCCGGATCTTCGGGCTGTCCTGCGGTGTTTCTCCGCCTTGAGTCTCGTAGATGTGCAGGAGCTGGGCCTCCTGATACGGATCGCAGTGGCTGAGGAGACACCGCGTGCTGAAGTAGACGACCCTGAAGTCCACCGTGGAGACGGGTGCGGCCCTCTCAAGAGCGATGCCAAGCAGCAGGAAGATTGCGCTGCCCAGAATGAGGAGATAGACGGCGTCGCGACGCGCGTTGTTCATGCGACCCATCTCTCCCGCGGCATGGTCGTCCCACTGCGAAGATTGTTGCGGATCGACGCCGCATCGCAGGTCTGCACGCCTTTTCTGCAAACCTGCCCGGGGAGAAAGCAAGAGCGCATGGCAGGGATCAACCGGCGCTCTCGCGCAGCTCTCGCTTCAGCCGGGCAATGTTGCTGAGATGGCTTTGAAAGTAATAGATACTGCCAAAGAGAGTCGCCCATATTCCCAGGGAAAGGCCGACAGGCTCGTCGCCGTTGAAGTGGATCATCAGGTCGTCGCGCATGACGAACGATGCGATAATCCAGACGACAACGGCAAACACAGGCAGCCAGGCCACCAGATGCACACGCTGAGGCAGCAGGATGGACACAAGCAAAGCTGCGCCAAGCACGTCGAAGATGAGGTAGAGCGCGAGCGCGCTGCTCTGAGGGCGGACGCGCTTGAGCCAGGCGCCAATCACCAGAGCCCACAGGCCCGCGAAGACCCCCGCTGTGGCGATGCTCAGAATGAGGGCCAGCAGCCAGTGCATCCGCGGCGGTGACGGATATCCGAGTTCAGTGGCATCATTTCTGCCCATTCATACAGCCTTTCTCATCGACGCCGCTTGGCGCGCTTGCACCACAGCTTAATTGACTCCTGCGCCGGTTGCATCGGAAATCGACAGGGTAGTGCAGTGGCTGTTCCCGGTATCACACTGGAGCATGTCAAGCGCGATATCGGCTCCGGCGGTTCGCCATCAACAGGATCCACGAGCAGAATGCCGGCCGGCGCGTGAAACCAGATATGCTTGTCCCGGAAGAATGATACCGCCGAAGCGCCGTCACGCTCGCTCTGGATATAATTCACGAGCACTCAAGGCAGTGTGCTTGCAGACAGAACCTGAAGGTAGTCAAGCGCGGCAGGGTCGCTGCCGCCGGGCACGCCTTGAACGCTGATGGAGTCGCCGGGCTTCAACTCCACGCCGCGGCAGGTGAAGCGCGTGGAGTTGTCGCCGTTGGGCCGGTGCGAGGGCAGTTCGGCATTGGCGGTCCAGGAAACGTGCTGCCGCCCATTGAGACTGAGAGTGAAGTGCGCGACGCCGCCCTGCAGGTCAAAGTACTGCACGGCGAGATTGTAGTGTCCTGCAGGTCCGCTGTACGTCCACTGCGCGGAGCAACCGGCGGCAACCGGACATGTGACGGCTTTGCCGCGCGAGGCGTCCTCCCACGGTTTGACATCGATGATTGTGTAGCCGGTAAGCTGAGCGTCCTCTGCCTCCATGCGGCCCGGAAAGTGGCCCGCGCGCCCCTTGTCATCAGGAATTCCGCTGAGCTTGTGAAAGTACTGCACAATGGCGTCGCGCCACACGATGGCATGACCCGCCTGATATTCGAGACGGGCCAGCATGTTGTAGTAGAGCGCCGGCGGCAGCCGGTCCTTGAGCGAAGCCCATTCGCCGATGAGCCCGGCCGCCTGCCGCGCGCCGAGGTAGTGGCTGTCATAGATGTACTGGATGACCGTCTTGCCGTCGTGCAGCCTGTAGGTGTACGGCACGTGATGGAAGAAGGTCAGCAGATTGTCAGGCGTTGTGGCTGTGGACTCGTAAATGCGGGCAACCTGCGGCGGATACTGGCCCACGAAGCCGGTGCCGGTGGCCACGCTGCGGTCAAAGCCCACTCCCAGGTGGTCAGCCTTGTGCCACTGCCCCCAGCCGTTGTGCTCGCTTGACTCAATGTTGGGGCCATAGTGGCTGCCGGTGATGTCAGTGAGCGTCTGCATGCCTAGCGGTCCGGTGTAATTGACATAAGCCGGCCAGGATTGCATCAACATATCGCTGACCGTGCTTACGACCACGGGATCTGCGCCGATGGTCTGGCGCACCCACTCCCCGGCAATCTGCCGCTCGGTGAGGTTCGGGTTCCACGCCAGCCGCCCGAAGGCGTAGAGATTGGCCATGGCCAGTGGCGAGCCAAGCCAGTTGTCGCGGCCCACGCCCGCCACTCCAACCATTCCGCCGAGGGGCTGATGGAACGACTCGCCGGCAACAATCTGCTTGACCGGGGTGGACCGGCCGCCCGCGCGCAGGTCGAAGTCGAGAACCCATTTCCACATGGGCGCCAGATAGACCAGGTGCCGCTGCTGCCCGGTGTATTCCTGCGTAATCTCCACCTCCAGGGCCTGGCCTGTTCTGCGGAGTCCGGCAAAGAGCGGAGAGACGGGCTCCTGAGCCTGGAAGTCAATGGGACCCTCCTTGGTTTGCACAATCACGTTGGGCAGGAACCTGCCGTCGAGCGGATGGAATATGTCATAGGCGGCGCGCGCGCGGTCAGCCTTGGGATCACGCCAGTCGAGGTGGTGGTTATAGACAAAGGCGCGATAGAGCACCACGCCGTGATGAGGCGCAAGTGCAGCCGCCAGAGTATTGGCCGCATCTGCAGGCGTTCTGCCATAACTGGCGGGCCCGGGCTGGCCTTCGGAGTCGGCCTTGACCGTGAACCCGGCAAAGTCCGGGATGAGCGTATAAATGGCATCAACCTTGGCTTTCCACCACGCCTTCACTGCGGGATCGAGCGGATCGTAAGTGCCGAGGCCGCCAATCTTTTCCGGGCTGGCCACGTCCACGCTGATGGCCAGCCGCACGCCCCATGGCCGCATGGCGTCAGCCACTCGGGCCAGCTCCTTCAGCATCTCCGGCTGCAGAAATGGCGCGGCGTTATTGACGTTGTTCACGTTGCATCCATTCACTCCGATGGATGCCAGCAGACGCGCATAGGCTGCGGCAGCGGCAAGGTCGCCGCGGACGTGGCCGCCCTCAAAAAAGATGCTGCGCCCGGCATAGCCGCGCTCGATGGAGCCGTCGGCGTTGTCCCATTCGTCCACCCAGCGGACGGGCATGGCCGGTCCGCCGTGGAAGTCAAGGCGCCGGATATCGTCTCCATCGGCAAGGTGGCGCAACAGTGCAAACGCGCCGTAGAGTGCGCCGCGATCGCTGCCGCCTACAATGTTGAGTTGCTCTTCGGCCGCGTGATTGGGGCTCCACTGGATTGAGAAAGCTTCCGGCGCGAGGGTGGACGCGGAGATGGAGGTGCGGCGGGCGCGCATCTCTTCGACCGTGCCCACCACCACCCGGTAAGGCTCGGCGGCTGGCGGCGAGCCACCCGGTGAGGCGAGTGAAGCAAGGCCGCGGCGCAGCTCGGCAGCGGCGCTCTGCTCCAGCGCGGAATTGCCCAGCGCGATTACCTGACCGGGCACGGTGAGCGGCCGAGGCGCGGGCTGGTAGTTGAGCCAGGCCTGGTTGTCAGCCTGAGCCGCCGCGCCCAGACTGCCATACAGCAGCAGAGCAACGGAGAGAGCATTGTAAAAATCGATTTTCTTCATGCCATCCACCAGCCTCTCCGGGACATTCGCCGCCCCCTCCGTTCTATCACGGCAAGGCCTGAGCGGGGTTGATAGACTGACTCTGTTTCCTCTGGTCAGGAGGCTTCGATGACCGGCACCATGCAGGCTGTTGTCAAGGCGCAGGCAGCGCCGGGCGTTGAGATCCGTGAGGTGCCGGTTCCCGCGCCGGGGGCGGGCGAAGTGCTGGTACGGGTCTCCGCTGCCAGCGTTTGCGGAACCGACCTGCACATCTATAACTGGGATCCATGGGCGCAGGGACGGATTCATCCGCCGCTGATTCCGGGCCACGAGTTTGCCGGCGCGGTGGCAGGCGTGGGCCGCGGTGTAACCACGGTGAAGGAAGGCGACCTGGTCAGCGCTGAGATGCACGTGGCCTGCGGAAAATGCCTGCAATGCCGCACCGGACTGGCGCATGTGTGCCAGCATGTGCGCATCCTGGGCGTGGACGCCGATGGCGCATTTGCCGGCTACGCCATTATTCCCGAAACAAACATCTGGAGGCTGTCGCCGGCCATTCCGCATGATTACGCATCACTGCTCGACCCGCTGGGCAATGCCGTACACACGGTCCTCGCCGGTCCCATCGCGGCGTGCACCGTGGCGGTGACGGGGTGCGGCGCCATCGGCCTGTTTTCCATTGCCGTGGCGCGAGCGTGCGGCGCGGCGCGGGTGTTTGCCGTGGAGGTGAACGCGCACCGGCGCGGCGTGGCGAAGGCCATGGGCGCCGATCTCGCGCTCGACCCGGCAACGGATCATGTGGAGAAGGAGATTCTCGAGGCCACCGGCGGCACCGGCGTGGATGTGCTGCTGGAAATGTCGGGGCATCCCGCGGCCATTGCGCAGGGCTTTGCGCTGCTGCGCACCGGCGGCCGCGCCTCGCTGCTGGGCATTCCGTCGCAGCCCGTCGAGCTGGACCTGGCGCGCGACATCATCTTCAAGGGCGCGACCGTGCAGGGCATCAATGGCCGCAGGATGTTCGAAACATGGTTCCAGATGGAGGCGCTGCTCGCGGCGAACAAACTTGATCTGGAGCCGGCAATCACGCATCGGCTGAAGCTGGGCGACTTTGCGCGAGCCATGGAACTGCTACAGTCCGGCGAGGCGATCAAGGTCGTCCTCAAACCAGAGTAATCGCGACTGTGAAATGCTCAGTAGTGCGTGATGACCTCGATCGGCGGCGAGCCCTGCTCGCCTTGGAGCACCCAGTCGACGGCGTCGCGAATGTCCCGTTCATGGGCTTCGCCCTTGATGCGCCGGACAACGTTTCCGCCGGAATCCAGAATGAGCGTCGCAGGCAACTCATTGCCAAGCCGGGCCTGCTCCAGCATGTCGAGATCAGCGCCGACCCAGACGTCCATCCCGACGGCGTGGCTGCTCACAAACTGCTCAACCTTTGCGCGGTTCTTCAGGTCATCGGCTGAGGCAGCGATGAACAGAACATGCCTGGCGGCGTATTCCTTGCTCAGGCGCGTGAGCATCGGCAGCTCTTCACGGCAGGGTCCGCACCAGGTGGCCCAAAAGTTGAACACGACAACAGAGCCGCGCAGATCTGCCAGGTGATGGGTGTGACCGGTGAGGTCCTTGAGTTCAAGATTCGGAGCACGCCGGGCGTAGGCAGCGGATACAGGCAAACCCATTAACAACATCACAGCAAGTACAACTGAGCGTTTCATCACAGAATCCCCTGAGGCTCTCACTGAATGTGGTTGAGAACAGACTGGATTACCGGCTCTTTCATACGCCTGCAATCCAAGCCGGTTGGCAGGCCGGACGGCTGCCTAAAAGCGGTGCGTGACGCTGGCAAGCCAGACCCAGTTTGCAAAGGCCGCGTCACCGTGTGTGCCATAGACCTCATCCGGATAGCTGGTGGTGCGGTCGCGGTGGATTGCCTTGTAAATGCCCCCCGTAAGGAGATTTGACCCGCGAACATACTCAAAGCCGGGACCGCCGGTAATTGCGAAGCCAGGCCGGCGGAATCCAGCGTTGCTGTTGGGAAAAAGATTCTCCGCCGGTACACCTTCGTCGCGCAGGCTGGCCGTCCCGTAGAGCCCCTTGATCTTTTCTACAGGGAACTGCAAACCGCCTTCAAAGAGGAACTGATCGCTTATCGCGACGTACTGCACGAGCGGCGGAGCGGTGGCGTACTTATAGTTGCGGGGTGTGCCGTTGGTGCCGCCCTGCGTGGCGATATAGTCACCATCAGAGTAGAACGTCAGGTTCTTGCTCAGGCGCTGGTACCCCATCCACTCCATGAAGAGGCCCCACCCGCCATTACCCGGCTGAATGGAGTAATCGACGGGCGTGGTAACTTTAACGGTGTTGCCATTGCTGTCTGTGGTAAGAATCGTGTTCTGCACGTCATCGTTACCCGTCGGCATCAGCACACCGAGACCGATTGAAAAATTATTACTCGGCGCTGCTTGGGGATTCCGTATCCATGCGCTCGCGCCGACGATCATGTCTCCGAGACCCGAGGCCTGATATTCGACGTTTGAGCTTTCAGATTTGCGCGAGGCAAAAAGCACCGGTGCGTCAACCTCAATGCTGACACGCGGCGTCCACTGATAGGTAACATTGAAGTCGACGAGATTGATGCGGTTCTGAACACGATTGTGCTGTTCCTTGCGGTATTCCTGGTAGACGTCGCCAACATAGTGGTCTGTTGAAAACTGATGGCGCTCGGCGATCGTGACTTGAAAGTGACCCGGTTGGAGGGTTCCTCCCTGGCCGGTGGGGAGACCCGTCTGCTCTGGAGAGCGCGCCAGCACACACCCTTGTGCGTGAAGCTGGCCGGCGGAGGCCATCAGAACACCGACGGCTACGAGGCATACAGGTATCGCGTGGATTGTAAACTTGTGCCCAGGACGCACAGGTCTCCATTTCAGGAAGATGGGGAGATGAAGCATGGGTTTGACCTCTCAGAAAGTTGGGGATTTCACACGGGGAAACTGAACGGACGATTTCTACAACCGGATCCGCCAACCGCGAGTGGATCTACGTCACGGTTCAAGGCTGCGATTCCTGTCGCGTCTCAGTGCTGCCCCACCTGCAACTTAACTGAGCGCATAGGAAATATGCATCCGCCGATTGGTTGAGATACGTCTGCTCCAATCGGTGTAGCTTTGCATTGTAGGAGAATGTAATTGGCGCGTCGGCGAGTAGATGCTGTCCTCGACCCGCCGCACGCAGAGCGGGCCAATCGCTTGATCAAATCAGCCAATTCGCAAACCAAATGTAAAAGGGCAGCGGGCCTCGCTTTTTTACAGCGGCATCGCCCGCATGGCGTAGTCGGTTCAGGTGTGCATCGTGACGCGAGTTACTTCACCGTAAGCGCCAGCGTGGTGTTGTGGGTGATGGCGGTGATGCCGTTGCTGGACTGCGCGTTGATCTGAATGGTGTAGTTGCCCGAGGGTGTCGGCAGGTTGCTGGGCGGGCCGTGGTTGCGATAGTTGTAGAGCGGCGAGCAGGCGGTGGATCCCAGCACGGTGACTAGCCCCACCAGCGCCATCAGCGCAAATCTGCCGAGCCAGCGCCGGCGGCGCGCGCCAAAGGCGAGGCCTCCCAGCCCGAACACCCCCGGCAGCATTATGGCCCAATTCACGCTGCCCGTCTGCCCTGACCGGGCAGGAACTGCCTGCGCCAGAGACTTTGCATGCGTGGTGAGCACAAGCGAACTCATGACATTCGCGGTGGCTCCGGGCAGAATCTCGACGTTCTCCGGTGTAAAGGAGCACGATGACTGGTCTGGCAATCCTGCGCAGGAGAGCGTGACAAACATCGGCGCCGTGAGTGACGCGGCGTTGATGGGCGTCACCGAGGCCTTCACCGATCCCGACTGGCCCGCGGTGAGCGACAGCGTGGCCGGTGCCACGGAGACCGAGAAATCCGGCGTCGAACCGGTGGCCGCGTTCACGGTCTCGACCTGCGAAACCGACGTTTGAAAGTCCGCCGTACCCGTGTAAACGGCGGTGAGGCTGTGCTCGCCGGGAACAAGCGTCAGGCTGACCGCAGCGTGTCCCCGGCCGTCCAGCGCCGCTCCCGCCAGCGGCTTGCCATGGTCCTGGAACGCCACGGCGCCGGGGGCTGGCTGGCCGCCCTCCGCGGCAACGGTCACGGCAAGGCGCGCATGCGTGCGCCCGCCCAGGTCGCGAACTTCCGTTGTAAGCGTGGTTTGCGTGGCCAAGCCGCGGGCAGAGGCGCCCTGCACAAACGATCTGCCGCTGGTCATCGCGGGGGCTCCGGCCGGCAGCGCCAACGCGGGTAGCGCCAGCGCGATACCCAATCCTGCAACCAACTCAAGCCGCAATATGCGGCCGACCAAACCTCTCACTTGCACCTGCTCCAGATTCCTGATGAAAATAGCTGGCCGCCCTTGATTGCAGCGTCTTCCCATTGTATCCGGCGGGGGCATGGGCAGGCCAACCCGCTTGGGATTGGACGCGGCAGCTCCGGGAAGGGCGCGCATGCCCCGGAAAGCATTAAGATTGGCCTCTGGCCCGCCACACTATGCTTGCTCGTTGAGCAGGCAGGAGTGCCTCGACCGAACAAATCCAAAACGCCGCACTGCGTGCGGAAGAGCGTAGGCATACCTTGGGCATACCATGCCTTGGGCATACTAGGATATAGGCATTACACGCGAGGAAGAATGATCGCTCATCTGCGCGGAAAGCTGATTCACAAGCAGCCCGGCCAGGCCATCGTTGAGGCCGCGGGTGTCGGCTACGACGTGGCCATCTCCGTGCCCACCTTCACGGCCCTGCCCACCGAGGGCGCGGAGACGGCGCTGCACATCCACACCCAGGTCAGCGACGACCAGATTGCCCTGTTCGGCTTTCTTGACCGCGAGGAGAAGCGGCTGTTTGAGCGGCTCATTACGGTGAGCGGCGTGGGGCCGAAGCTGGCCATCAAGATGCTCAGCGGCCTCTCCAGCGAGCGCACGGTGCAGGCGATTCGCGGGCAGGACCACGCGCAACTGACGCGTATCCCCGGCGTGGGCAGAAAGCTGGCCGAGCGGCTCGTGGTCGAGCTCAAGGACAAGCTGGACGACTTTGCGGTGGCTCCGGCGGCGGCCGCCGTGCAGGGCGCGGCGGTGGAGGACGTGCTCTCCGCGCTGGTGAACCTGGGCTATCAGCGGCCAGCCGCGGAGAAGGCCATCGAGCAGGCCACGGCGAAGGATGCCGCTCTCAAGGACGACTTCGACGGGCTCTTCCGCGGCGCGCTCAAGGTAATCCGCTAAACTGGTTGCCCATGCCGCAATCGCTACAAACCTCTGCTGAATCTGCCCTGCTCTGCTTTCGCCCGGCGGCGCTTGCCTTTCTACGCAACCTGGCGCGCCACAACGATCGCGAGTGGTTCCTGCCGCGCAAGGCAGTGTTTGAGGCGGAGCTGAGGCAGCCCATGCTCGCCATCATCCGCAGAGTCACCGGTGCGATGGCGGGCTTTGCGCCGAACCACGTCCGCCCCGCGGAAAAATCCATGTTTCGCATCTATCGCGATACGCGCTTCTCCAGCGACAAGAGGCCCTACAAGACGCACGTGGCGGCGTGGTGGTCGCACCAGGGGCTTGAGAAGACCTCGGGCGCCGGCTACTACTTCCACGTGAACACGAAGGAAGTAATTATTGCCGCCGGCGCCTACATGCCAGAGAAGGAGCAGCTCGCCGCCATCCGCCACTGGCTGCTGGACCACCATGCGGAGTTTCGCAGGCTGCTGCGCTCAACGTCGATTCGCAGGAGCTTTGACGAGTTTGAAGGCAATGCCCTGACCCGCCCGCCCAAGGGCTTTCCCAAGGATCATCCGGCGCTGGACCTGATCCAGTGCCGCCAGTGGGGCCTGGCCGCCACGCTGCCGGCCGAGGCCGCGCTCGACCCCAAGCTTGCCGCGACCATCATTCGCTATTTCCGGCTGGCCGCGCCCGTTGTTGATGCGCTGAATGAGCCCATTGTCGCGACGCTTCTGCCGCGCAAGAAAGTGCTTTTCGGTCTGCGCTGAAGCGAGCCCGCCGCCGCGATAGCAGCGCAGAATGATGGATCGGATGCGACGAGATCCGGGCAAATTCCCATAAAAATGGGGGAAAATGGCCGAAATAGGCATAAAAACCCAAGAAAATTGTGGAAATCCCTCGTTTTACCGTTGACTTTGTCCGGCTGAAGGGCTCATTGTAAGCTTCGACAGGGTTCTCGAGAACCCGCATGAATACAGGGGTTTCGTGCAAAGGTTGCCTCAGTCGCACTCCCTCCATGCGGAACCTGCTCATCGGCTTCGGGAGGGGATTCCTTCAGGGGCGGAGCGGCGGAAACCCAGGCAACACCGGCTGCCCCGAGGGCAAGCCCAGAAGGAGAAGAGCACATGGCAACAGGCATGACCAAGACCGCTCTGACGCGGCACATGGCCGAGAAGCTGGAACTGACCAACAAGCAAGCCGCCGCATTCCTGGACCTGCTGGCAGAGACAGCCATCAAGGAAACCAAGAAAAACGGCGTCTTCGTGATTCCGGGCATCGGCCGCCTGGTGAAGGCGGAGCGCAAGGCCCGCATCGGCCGCAACCCCCAGACCGGCGCTGCCATCAAGATCAAGGCCAAGACCGTGGTCAAGTTCCGCGTGGCCAAGGCCGCCAAGGACGTGATCGCGCC
>DASSHM010000102.1:0-25005 GCA_035692885.1 Occallatibacter sp. | reverse complement strand
GCGCGCGCTGTCAGTCGAGATCCCGGTGCCCGCGTACATCTGGCGGTAGAGCTTGGACAGGAAGATGAAGGCGATGCGCGAGCGCAGGTTCGGGGTGCAGGATGACCTCTGCCAGATCGGACCCCAACTGTAGAACTTGTCCCATACATTCTGCGTGCGCTGGCGAATCTCATCCGAACTCATGGTGGGGTGCGGCGTGAACATCTTGGGGCGCACCTCGATGGGAATGAGCCAATAGCGGGTAATCGGCACATCGGCAACGATCGTCGGATGGGCGGACTGCTCCTTTTCCCAGCGTCCGAAGTCAATGGTGCCGGGAAATGGCGTCATCATGACAAACTGCGCGAAAGTGATTCCCGCCCTGAGCGCCATCTCGACGGTGGCGTCGAATGTGGCCGGCCTGTCAGTCGGCAGCCCGAAGATGAAGGAGCCAAGGACGTGAACGCCATGCTGCCTGAAAGTCTGCAACTGCCTTGCCAGAGCGTCGCCGGAGCAGTTCCAGTCCTTGAATACCGCCTTGAGCCCCTCGGGCGTTACGGCCTCGACGCCCACCAGCGCACCCTTGATGTTGGCCTTGTGCATGGCGTCGAGATAGTCGCCGTCCTCGGCGGCTTCCATTGTGATTTGAGTGAAGAAGACCATGTCCTTCGGCAGCTTGGCCAGTTCCTCCATGAGCTGAAAGCGCTCGTTGCGGATGGCGGTCAGCTCTTCGAGTCGCGCGAAGTTCTTCTGCGCGCGTGCGAGGCGCAGATCAGTGAGCGTGACGGGATAAAAGTTGTCGTCGGCGAGAGCGATGAAACGAAAGCCCACCCGCCGCAGATTCACGATCTCGTCAATGACCTTGTGAAACTGGCGCTGGCGCGGCTTTTGCCCGTCGGTGCGCCACACACTGCAGAATGAGCAGTGCTTGGGACATCCGCGAATGGTTTGCACCGAGGCCCACATGTATTTGTCGGCCTGCATAAGATCCCAGCGGGCGGCCAGAAACTCGGAGCCTTCGATGCGTCCGCCTTCGTAGACGGACTGGGGACTGCCGGCGAGACAGTCATTCACCACCCTGCCCCAGGCGATGTCACCGTCGCCCTTAACCACGGCATGCGCCGCGCCGCGCTCGAAAGGCTCCTCAGGAAACAGCGTGGCGTGAATTCCGCCGTAAACCACCCACGCTCCGCGCTCGCGCGCCATGCGCCCGACCTGATAGCCGCGCAGGGCATTTCCGGTATGAACGCTGATGCCGACGATGTCACCTCGGTGAATGCTCTCCGGAACAATCTGTTCGAGTGACTCATCGACAAGAATCGGATCCCCGGCATCGGCGGGAGTGGCGGCGGCAAGAACAAACAGCCACCGGGGCGTGATCACAGCCGTGCCAAATGAGTTGTCGCTCGGATTTACAAGATGAACGCTCGTGGGAGTCCAGCCTTTCAGGGCATAGGTGCCGGGTTTTGAAATAGCCGCTTCGAGGCGGGAAGCATCTCCAGCCGGAACGCTGATTCGCGTCCTCATCAATGCGGAGGGGAACGGAAGACAATGCAGACCATCATACACACCGCATTTGAGGCAGTCGCCCATGGGGAGGGATTGAGGTCCCGCATCCGCCTGATGCGGTGCGGTATAACGTGCACCTTCTGCGACTTAGAAAATCCGGGCATCAGGAGAAATTGTGGCGAGCGAAAGATGCAGGCAAGGAACGGGTTGAAACGAGGGGCCTGCTGAACCTTCTGTTGCATCGCTATTGCAACTACCAGCTATGCAGCCATTCCTCGTCCCGGCCGATGCGGACGGGCGCGCCAAACAGATCGCTAAGACGGGGCCCGGTGAGGAGTTGCCCGCGCGGCCCGTCAGCGACGATGCGGCCGTCGCGCATGAGGATGACACGCTCGATTTCGGGCAGGATGTCGCCGAGGTGATGCGTGACGAGGACAAGGCCGGTGCCCTCGGCGACGAGGCGGCGGAGGGTGTCGCGAAGGTCGTGCTGGGCGGCGAGGTCGAGAGCATTCGACGGCTCGTCAAGCAGGAGCTGGCGGGGGCGGTGGACGAGCGCGCGGGCAATCATGATGCGGCGCTTCTCGCCCGCGGACATTTCGCCGACGAACTGCGCGGCAAGGTGCGATGCCTCGATGCGCTCCAGGGCCTCGGCTGCCCGATCGCGCATTTCAGCGGTGACGTGGAGATTGGGCCAGAGGGTGGACGCGGAAAAGAAGCCGGCGATGACGGCATCAAGGCCGCAGGTGGCGGCGGTGCGTTCGCCGGGCAGCTCCTGGCCGAAGATGCCGGCACTAACGACGCCGAAGTGGCGGCGGAGCTGGGTGAGGTCCCAGCTCTCGCGGCCAAAGATGCGCACGTGCATGCCGGGCTGAACGATGGGATAGATCTGGCAGGTGATGGCGAGGATGAGCGTGGACTTGCCGGAGCCGTTGGGGCCCATGATGGCCACGTGCTCGCCAGTGCGGATGGAGAGGTTGATGTCGTGGAGCACGACGCGGTCACCGCGCGCGACGTTGACGTGGGCCAACTCAATAAACTCGTCCTGTCGAGGCAGATGTTCGCTCTGCGTCATTCAACCCCCAACCTGCTAGATTAAATGCGTTGACTCCCTGCAAAGAAAATGTCTGATACATCACAGTTTTTCATTCCCCGGGGATTCCGATTTGGCGCGGCCAAAGCGGGACTGAAGCAGAGCGGCCGCACGGACTTTGCGCTGATTGTGGCCGACCAGGCGGCAAGCGCGGCGGCGGTGTTTACCGCAAACAAGGTGACGGCTGCGCCGTTAATCGTGGACAAGGACAACCTGCGGGCGACGGGCGGCCGGGTGCGCGTGGCGGCCATCAACGCGGGCAACGCGAACTGCGCGGCAGGCCAGGCGGGACTGGACGCGGCGCACGCGACCTGCGAGGCTGCAGCCGGGACGTTTGGATGCGCGGCCGAGGAGGTGTTCCTCTCCTCGACAGGCATCATCGGTGTCCCGCTGCCGGCGGAGAAACTAATCGCGGCCATGCCGGGTCTGGCGGCAGCTTTGGCGGCGGATGCGGAGCATTTTCAGCAAGTGGCGCAGGCGATCCTCACCACTGACACGGTGGAGAAAACGGCGTTCGCACGGCTGGAGATGAACGGCAAGGAAGTACGGATCGGCGCGGTGGGCAAGGGCGCGGGAATGATCTATCCGCAACTGAGGCCGCACGCGACGATGCTGGTCTACATTCTGACCGATGCGGCGATTGAGCCGGAGGTGTTGAACGGCTATCTTCGCGCCGCCATCGAGCCGAGCTTCAACCGTATTTCAGTGGACGGAGACACCTCAACCAATGACACAGTGCTGCTGCTGGCCTCTGGCGCGAGCGGCGCAAGGATTGGCGGGGACAACGCGGAGTTCGCCGGGGCGCTGAACCGGGTCTGCACGTCGCTGGCGCGGCAGATTGTGGCCGACGGCGAGGGGATTTCGCACGTGATTGAGCTGCGTATTCAGGGCGCCGCCACCGATGCTGACGCGCTGACGGCGGCGCGGGCGATTGCCCATTCGCCGCTGGTGAAGACGGCATGGGCGGGTTGCGATCCAAACTGGGGAAGGCTAATGGCGGCGGTCGGGTACTCCGGCGCGGCGATTGACCCGGAGAAGATTGATATCTGGTTTGGCGGGCAGCGCATCTGCCGCAACGGTGGAAGAGCAGAAGAGTTTGATGAAGCCGCCGCGCACGTGTACCTGCAGCAGCGCGAGTATTCCATCACCATCCATCTGAATCAGGGCGCGGGCTCATGCGTTTTCTGGACGACGGATCTGACCGCCGACTACATCCACATCAACGCAGACTACTCGACGTAATCCAACGCGAGACGCGCTGGCGAGCTCCGTTAGGCGAACTCGCTGGCGCGATTTGACCCGCACGGAACCGGCGACGGTGAGAACAGGGAGCATGATGGCCAGGGGCGGACCGGGGGCCAGGACGGCCGCGAAGAAACCGGGGAAGGGCGGGAAGGATTTCTCGCTGATACCGAACGAAAAGCTGATTGAGATCCATGCAGCCATGGTGAAGCTCCGCATGATTGCGGTGGCCGCGGGAAAGCTGCGGCGTCGTGGCGCGTTGCGGATGACAGCGGGGCGTGAAGCGGCGCTGGCGGGAGTGTGCATTGACCTTGCCGCGGATGACGCGCTGAGCGTGGCGGCAGAGGACGCGGCGGCCTGGGCCATGAAGGGCATGACCCTGAGCGAACTGCCGGGGTACCTTGCGTCGAAGCGCCAACGTGCCGGTGGGCAGGCAAAGGCGCACGTCAACAACGGCATGATTCCTTTCGCCCGGACCGCCGCCACGCGGTTGGCCGTGGCGTGCGGCGTAGCGCAGACGCAGAAATGGCGCGGCACAGGCGCCATTACGTTGGCGGTGAGCGGCGACGGGATGCTGCAGCCCGATGAATGGCACGAGTCGCTGTGTTTTGCCGGGCAGCATGGGCTACCGATTGTGTTTGTGTGCCATAGCGAACCGGGGGGAGAGCGGGCGTTTGAACAGATTGCGGCGCATGCGCAGGTGTGCGGGATTCCGGCGATTACAGTGGACGGCTGGGACGCGGTGGCGGTGTATCGCGTGGCGTCCGAGTCAATTGGGCGGGCGCGAAAGGGCCGGGGAGCAACACTGATTGAATGCCGGAGCGACAAGCAAACTGCGGAACCGCGGCGCAGGGCAAGGACGCTGATGAACGACCCGCTGCTGAAGATGGAGGCGTATCTGAAGGGCAAGGGGCTTTGGAATCAAAGGCTGCGCACGCAAATTGCCTTGGCTTTTGACCGGGAACTTGCGGCAGCGATGAAGAAACGAAAGAAGTAGCGCGAACTCGATTTGCCGAGTTGGATACGCGCCATCGACATCCCGATTCCCGCGACCATCGGATGTTAGAGTGAGGGTATGAGGCCAGGCAGGACCTTGACCCAGTCGCGGGTCATCCGGTGCGCGACAGTTTTTACATTGGCAGCGGGGATGACCTCGGCGGCCCTCTCAGCGCAGGTCGCATCACCCATTGGGCATCCGGGACGCAACGAAAGCGCACCGACGCCCGTCTGCGGGCCATCCACCCTGGATTCACCCTTCTTCACCGTGGATAGCTGGGTATATCCGGCCGTGATGCGGCTTTACTCCCTCGGATTTGTCGATTCGGCGTACCTGGGCATGCGGCCGTGGACACGCGCGAGCGTGGAGCACATGGTGGAAGAAGCCGCGGCACGGGTGGAGGACGCCGACGACGGACCGTCGGCGGACGAGGCACAGGGCATACTGGACGCGCT
This sequence comes from Occallatibacter sp., assembly GCA_035692885.1. GTDB lineage: Bacteria > Acidobacteriota > Terriglobia > Terriglobales > Acidobacteriaceae > Telmatobacter. The sequence goes on along the minus strand of DASSHM010000102.1, from coordinate 19,733 downwards.
GGCCCATGAATTGAATCCCGATGTCGAGGGGCCTTGCGGCGCGATGCGCGGCAAGTTGCGGATCGAGTCGGTCTACACGGTGGTGCGAGCGATGAGCGGCACCCCGCTGCGCGACAGCTTTCACCTCGGTCAGACCATCATCAACGACTATGGACGGCCGTATGCAAACGGGTTCAACAACTTCACGGGCGCCAGCGGCTATGCTTCGGCAGGCAGGTTCACTCTGTATGTGCGCGGCGAGTTCCAGCATGCTCCTTCGGCCGCCGGATACCCGCTGCCACTGTCAGTGGAGCTGTCAAATATCGACGGGGTGCCGTTCATCAATCCGCTCACGGCCACGCCCTACAATCAGCCAACCATTCCCAGGGGGCCGATTGCGTCCGTCTCCAACGGACGGCTGCTGGAGGCATACGCTTCGGCGCACGTGCTGAACCACGAGATTTCCTTTGGCAAGCAGGACGATTGGCTGGGACCGGGCCTGGGCGGGGGCATGGCCTACTCCAACAACGCGGAGAATATCTACTCGTTTCGCATTGATCGCGTGGAGCCGTTGCGGATTCCGCTGCTGTCACGCCTGACGGGGCCGTTCCGCTACGACTTTCTGGTGGGATCACTGAAGGGCCACACGTTCCCCAACTCGCCATGGATTCACGTGGAGAAAATCAGCTTCAAGCCGACACGGAACCTCGAGTTCGGCTTTGAGCGGAGCGTCATCTGGGGCGGCAAGGGGCATGTGCCAATCACGGTTCACTCGTTCCTGAAGAGCTTCTTCAGCTTTTCGGGCGTGAGCGCGGCGGAAAAGGCCAGCCGCGACGATCCCGGGGCGCGGTTTGGTGCATTCGATTTTTCCTACCGGCTGCCGTTTGTGCGCAACTGGCTGACGCTCTATACCGACGGCGAGGTGCATGATGATGTGTCGCCGATTGACGCGCCGCGCCGCGCCGCATGGCGGCCGGGGCTGTATCTGTCGCACGTGCCGGGGATTCCCAAGCTGGATGTGAGGGTTGAAGCGGCAACGACCGATCCGCCCATCACGAACAGCAATGGCGGCAGTTTCATGTACTGGGAGACCGTGCAGCGGCAGGGCTACACCAACAAGGGCATGCTGCTGGGCGACTGGATTGGACGCGAGGGCAAGGGCGGACAGGCATGGGTTACATACCACCTGAGCGGAAATGAGTGGCTGCAGGTGGGCGCGCGCAACCAGAAAGTGGCCAAGGATTTTGTTCCCGGCGGGACGACGCTGAACGATATCGACTTTCAGGCGGTGAAGCGGCTGGGCGGCGACCTGGAGGTGAACGGCACTTTCAAGCTGGAGCACTGGCAGGCGCCAATCTACCTGCCGGGCCGGCAGACGGTAACGTCAACGACCGTTCAACTGACGTGGTACCCGCGGGAAAAGTCCAGCTTTTAGTGGGCCGTCCGAGTCGCATCAGCCATTTACACCACAGCCACGATCCATAAATCGTGCATCAGCGGGCACGCGGGTGGGTGCGGTCGTAGACCTGGGTGAGCTGGGACGCGGTGAGCTGCGTGTAGCGCTGCGTGGTGGAAAGCCGCTCATGACCGAGCAGTTCCTGGATGGCGCGCAGGTCGGCTCCCTCCTCCAGCAGGTGGGTTCCGAAGGCGTGGCGCAGGGTGTGGGGATGCACATCGGCGGAGAGGCCGCGCTGGATGGCGATGCGCTTGACGATGCGGCCAACGCTGCGGGTGGTGAGGCGGGCCTGTCCGCCGGGCTTGCCGAGACCGCGCAAGTGCAGATTGAGGAAGAGGGCAGGCGTGGCGTGCGCGGCTCTTTCCCCGGTGGCTCCGATGCGCGCGGCACGCTCGGCGATATACGCGCGCAGCGCCTGGGCGGCTGAGTCTCCCAGCGGGACATATCGCTGCTTCTGCCCTTTGCCGCGGATGAGGATGGCCTCGTTGGCCCAGTGAATATCATCCAGGTTGAGGCCGGTGAGCTCTGCGTTGCGGATGCCGCAGCCGTAGAGCATCTCAAGGATGGCGCGGTCGCGGGCGGGCCAACTGGCGGCGTCTTCGCCCACGGTATCGACGAAGCGATTCATCTGCTCGATGGACGGCACGCGCGGCAGGTGCCGGGGCAGGCGCGGGGTGGCCACCAGGGCCGCAACATTCTGCTGGACGCACCCGATGCGCGCCAGCCACTTGAACCAGCTTCGGATGGCCGCCAGGGAACGCGCGGTGGAAGCCTTGGAGAGGCCGCGATCATAGAGCGTGCCGAGGTAGGAGCGGATGTGGGTGTGCTCAATGCTCTCCACGGAGACCGTCGGCTCCATGCGAGAGACGATAAATGCGGCAAAGGCGCGCAGCTCACGGCCGTAGGCGCGCAGGGTGTGCGCGGATGCGCCACGCTCGTTGGCAAGCACGCGAAGGTAGTCGCTGACGAGAGCGTCCAGCGTGGTGGAGGGCGTGGTCACGGCTTTCCTTTCCCTGGTCTGAACGGAATGACCTTGGCGGAGGCCGGCCTGGCTTTGGGTGAGGATTCGTCCGCGGGCGGGCGCGCGGCAGCACGGGGATGGTGCCGGCGGTGAACGGCCTTGAGACGGCCGAGGGCAACGTGAGTGTAAACCTGCGTGGTTGAGATGTCCGCGTGGCCGAGCAACATTTGCACGCTGCGCAGGTCAGCGCCGTGCTCGACCATGTGCGTCGCGCAACTGTGACGCAGGCCGTGGGGACTGGCTTTGCCGCTGGCCGTTCTTACCAGACGCCAAATCCACTGGCGGGTGAGCGGCATGCCGCGCAACGAGAGGAAGAGGCGGGCGGCATCATGCCGCGCGGAGACGCGGCGGCGCGCGCTGGTAATGCGGGCCAGATGCGGACGGCCCTCGCGCAGGTAGTGCTCCAGCGCGGTGATGGCGGAGACGCCGAGAGGAACGATGCGCTCCTTGTCTCCCTTGCCGCGGACCAGGACGTGACCGGCGTCAAGAGCGATGTCTCCGGTGGAGAGCGAGGTAACCTCGGAGACGCGCAGACCGCCGGCGTAGAGCAGCTCAAGAATGGCGTGGTCGCGCAGCGTAATGGCTCGAGCCCGGGGATGCGAGGCGGCCATGGCGGCGCGCTCGAGCATCTCCGCCACTTCAGGCTCTGCGAGAGACTTGGGAAGCACCTTCCATGCCCGGGGTGACTCGATGTTGATGGTGGGGTCGTGGTGGATGCGGCGGTCGAGAAGCAGCCACTTGTAAAAGCCGCGCAGACAACTGAGCTTGCGCGCGCAGGAGCGGGAGTCAACACCGTGGCTGCGCAGGTGCTCCAGAAAGGCGGCCACATCCTGCTGGGCGGCGGTGAGCAGGACGCCGTGACGGCCCTCAAGGAACTCGGCAAACGTCTTCAGGTCGCCATCGTACGCCTCGCAGGTGAGCGGCCGTAGTCCTTTTTCGACACGGAGATAGGCCTGATAGTCGTTCAAGAGCGCGAAATTGCCGGCTGCGTCCACATCACCGATTATCGGGTGGAGGGGGCAGCTGAGGCGGCGACGGCAGACCGCACCGAACCTCGTTCATCACGGCATCAACTTCATCAACACGGAATTGACATGTTGCGCCGGGGGTTTGCAATCGGGTACTTCGGACGGCGTTCGGAGTGCCGGGACAGAGCTGCATGCGAGAGAATAAGCTTGGGTAACTTTACAATCGGAAGCGAGGGACGGTTGACGTTGACCGGGACGGAAGCACGCAGGTTGACCAGCGAGGAGTTCAAGCGGCTGGTCTTGCAGGGTGCGCCCAGAGTGGCCGTGTTTGATTGCGACGGGACTCTGTGGGGCGGAGATGCGGGATACGGGTTTATGGCCTGGTCGATGGAGCAGGGCCTGGTTTCGCGCTCCACGAGCGACAGGATGGATACCCGGTACAGGGAGTATCTGGCCGGAAAAGTGAGCGAGGTTCAAATCTGCGCCGACATGGTGCAGATGTATGCGGGTCTGCGCGAGCAGGAGCTGCGCGAGGCGGCAACCAGGTATGTTGACGAGTTTGTGCGGGGACGAGTGTTTGCCGAACTGGCGGAGCTGATTGAGGCGCTGCGCGCGGCGGGAACGGAACTGTGGGCAGTGAGCTCCACCAACCAGTGGGTGGTGAGGCAAGGCGTAGGAGGGTTTGCGATCCCCGAGGAAAGAATTCTCGCTGCCGCTGTGGCAGTGGATGGAGGCACCATCACCAGCAGGCTGCTGCGCGTGCCTACGGACGAGGCCAAGGCCGAAGCACTGGCGGGCGTGGGCCTGACGCGGCCGGATGCGGTGTTTGGCAACTCAATTCACGACCTGGCGATGCTGGAGACGGCCATTCACCCCTTCCCGGTAAACCCATCACCCGCGCTGCTGAAGGCGGCGGCGAAGAACGGCTGGAGCTATCTCAGGCCGGCCGAGGCAGAGGGACAGGAAGCGGCCGTGGGCGGGGAGTAGCAGGCATCCGGAGCCATGACCACGAATTCCCATGGGCTGGATCTTGCCCGCCTGCAATCCGGCAGGACGCTGACAACACACCCACTTGCCTGAGCGCGATTACACTGGTAGGGTGGCAGATTCCCATGATGGTTCGAGCCCCCGGCACGTTGGACCCGCGCTGCGCTTTGTGGCCGCGGCTCTGATCGTGCGGGCGGACGAGATCCTGATCTGCCAGCGCCGGGCGGACCAGCCGATGGCGCTGAAGTGGGAGTTCCCGGGCGGCAAGATTGAGCAGGGCGAGAGCGCGGAACAGGCGCTGCGGCGGGAGCTGGACGAGGAACTGGGCATCCAGGCCACCATTGGCAGGCGCGTCGCGCATGTGCGGCACAATTATCGCCATGGCGGAGCGGTGGACCTGCAGTTTTTCGCCGTTCACGAGTTTGCGGGCGAGATGCAGAACCGCATCTTTCAGCAATTGCTGTGGGTGCGTCGTGAAGACCTGGCCACGTACGACTTTCTGGCCGCGGACCGCGGATTGATCCAGGACCTGGGCGCCGGCAGGCTGCTCTAGCCTCCTCGACTTCCGGCCTTTTCAATCACCCGCGCCCTCAACCGCGCAGCATGAACCACAGCATGAGCAGAGTCATGCCGATGACGATGATGCTGGTGCTCCAGGCAACGATGTTGCCGACCATGCGGTTTTTGTGGTCGCCCATGAGGTCGCGGCGGTTGATGAGCAGCAGCATGAGGATGATGACAACCGGGAGCAGAACGCCATTGAGCACCTGCGAGAGGATGGCGACGCTGATGAGTTTTGAGTCGGGCAGGATGAGGACGGCCAGCGCGCCACCGGCGATGAGCAGCGTGTAGAGCCAGTAGAAGAACGGCGCCTCCTTGAAGCTCTTGTCGACGCCGGACTCGAAGCCGAGGCCCTCGCACACGGTGTAGGCGGTGGAGAGCGGCAGGATGGACGCGGCAAAGAGCGAGGCGTTCAACAGGCCGAAGGCAAAGAGGATGAAGGCGTAGTCTCCAGCCAGCGGACGCATGGCCTCGGCTGCGTCGGCGGCCACGTGGATGGAACCCATTCCATGAACGTAGAGGGTGGCGGCACAGGCAACCACGATGAACCATGCGACGAGATCGGTGAAGAAGCTGCCGATAATGACATCAAAGCGCGAAGCGCCGTAGTCCTTGACGCGAATTCCCTTTTCAACAATCGAGGATTGCAGATAGAACTGCATCCACGGCGCGATGGTGGTGCCGACGATGCCGATGGCCATGTAGATATATGCCTGATCGCGCCAGACCTTTGGCCCTGGCAGCCTCACCGTGGCCAGCAGCGCATCGTGCCAACTGGGCTGTGAGAGCACGCCTGCAAAGATGTAGGAGATGTAGATGAGCGAGGCAAGCAGGAAAATCTTCTCGGTGCTTTTGTAGTCGCCGCGCGCCACCAGCAGCCAGACGAGCAGGGCGCAGATGGGCACGGAGATGAATTTGGCCACGTGAAACAGATGCAGGGAGCCGGCGATGCCGATGAACTCAGTAACCACGTTGGTGAAGTTGACGATGACCAGCAACACCATGAGGACGAACGTAAGGCGGAGGCCGAACTCCTCGCGGATGAGATCGCTGAGACCCTTTCCCGTGACAACGCCCATGCGGGCGCACATCTCCTGGACAACAATCAGCGCCAGGGTGATGGGCAGGATCATCCAGAGCAGGGCATAGCCGTACTGCGCCCCAGCCTGGGAGTAGGTAAAGATACCGCCTGAATCGTTATCGACGTTGGCGGTGACGATGCCGGGACCGAGGACGGCGAGGAACAGAAGTATCCGGATTCGCCAACGTCTCCACATGAACGCAGGGTCCTGAAGTGATTTTGCTCAATTGCTTTTTGGAACGGTTCCTCACTGACCATAACAGGATTGGCACGAATGTGCGATGCCGGGCGGACGCGCCGGGAGCGCGAAGCCGCGCGCGTGCTTGACAGCCCACGGCAGGCCCATCTACAACACGCTTTCAGCAGTGGAGACAGATCAAGGAGAGTGCTATGGATGCAGGAGAGTCCAAGGGAAAATTTGCAACGAGGCGCGGCGTGCTCGGCGCGATGGCGTCTGTAGCCGGCGTTTCAGCCACGGCTGCGCTGGGCCTGGGGGCCCGGAATGCCGCGGCAGCCACACCCGGTGCGCATGGAGCTGCAGAGCCACCGATGGCTGACGAGGCCGCACGGCCGGAGGAAGTGTTTGCCCTGGCGCGGCTGCGCAGTTACAAGACGCTCCGCTCGTCGAGCTGGGACCGCTCGGGTGGCAATAACGATTCAGTGCCGGTGGAGGCGGGCGGCACGGCGACACTGCTGGACGTGACCGGCGCGGGCGTGGTGACGCACCTGTGGTTCACGATCAATTCGCGCGACCCGATGCACCTGAAGAACCTGGTTCTGCGGGCATGGTGGGATGGCGAGGCGACACCCTCAGTGGAAACGCCGGTGGGCGACTTCTTCGGACTGGGGCTGGGCGAGTATTTCGTATACCAGTCGGCGCTGCTGGCCGTGGCGCCCATCAAAGCGCTGAATGCCTACTTCAAGATGCCGTTTGCCACGTCGGCCAGAATCACCGTGACCAACGAGGGCACGCGGCGGACGGACAACTTCTACTTTGCCGTGGACTACGTGACGGTGCCTGAGCTGCCGGGCGATCTGGGCCGTTTCCACGCGCAGTACCGGCAGGCTGCGCCCTGCAAGGGGTGGACGGACAACTGGACCAACGAGTACGTGGCGGCGATCAACGACAAGAAGAATCTGTCCGGCGAGGGCAACTATGTGTTTCTTGAGGCCCAGGGCCGGGGGCACTTTGTGGGCGTAACGCACGCCGTGCTGCAAAACCAGGATGGCTGGTTTGGCGAGGGTGACGACATGATTTTTATCGACGGCGACAGCAAGCCGACCATCAACGGCACGGGTACCGAGGACTATTACAACGGAGCCTGGGACTTTGGGAAGGAGGCGTTCGGCAATCAGCACCAGGGCGCGCCCTACATGGTGGATCCGGAGAGGATTGGGGGTCGCTACTGCCTCTACCGGTGGCATACGGAGAGCCCCATCACCTTTGAGAAGTCGATTCGCGTGACGATTGAGCACGGGCATGCCAACCACCGGTCAGACAACTTCTTTACCACTGCATTCTGGTACCAGACCGAACCGCATGCGGCCTTTCCTGCCCTGCCGGGGCCTGAAGCGCGCTTGCCGCGGATATTCCGGGTCGGCGGGGCCGGTCCCGCGCCGGTGCCGGGCAGCGCAGGCTGAGGCCGAAGGGGTGACGGAAAGAAATACTGAAGTATCCACTTGACAATTAGGCCGGCACGCGCGATATTGAAGTTGCCACTTCAGTATTGGCAGAGAGGAAACCCGTTATGGCCGACCCAACCATTGTTCACAGCAGCTTTGTCATCGAGCGCAGCTATCCCCAGCCCGTCAGCAGCGTCTATGCCGCCTTTGCCCAGCCCGCCCGCAAGCGCCGCTGGTATGCAGAAGGCGATCACGAGATTCAGGAATTTGAGATGGAGTTCCGCAACGGCGGCAGCGAGCGCTTCAGCTATCGCTTCAAGGCGGGCCATCCGCTCGCGGGGTCTGCAATCTCCAATGAGGGCAGCTACCAGGACATCACACCCGACAAGCGGATCATCATGACCTCGAAGATGACCCTGAACGGCAAGCCAATCCAGATCATGCTGGCGACGTTTGAGTTTGTTGCGGCGGGAAGCGGTACAGAGCTTGTACTCACCCACCAGGGAGTCTACATGGATTGGCCAGGCGGCGCGGAGATGATTGAAGCCGGCTGGCGCAGCCTGCTGGAGCGGCTGGGCAAGGCTCTGGAACAAGAATCGTGACCGCGCGGAGAACCGAATCGCCGCCACAGATTGACATCGACCGGCTTTTCCATGCGCTCGGCGACCCGACGCGCAGGGCGATGCTGGACCGGCTGAGCGAGGGGCCGATGTCAGTATCGCGGCTGGCGGAGCCGCTGGGCGTGACGCTGACCGCCGTGGCCCAGCATCTGCGGGTGCTGGAGGCGTGCGGACTTGCCCGGACTGAAAAACTGGGCCGGGTACGCACCTGCCGCATCGACTCAGCGGGCTTTGACGCGCTGGAGAGATGGATTCGCGATCACCGTACCGCGTGGGAGCGGAGGCTGGACAGGCTGGCGAGCTTTCTGGCCGAAGACGGAGGTTAGCGAAAGGCGCCAGCGGACGGATTGCGTCCGCAGATTGTCTCTCCGGCTTTGAACGTCACAGGCGTGAGCGTGCGGCAGGGAAAATAAACCGGGGATCGCCGTCAGGCGCGGCGCCCGGTCTGCTGGAGACTGGCAGGCAGAGCGCCAAGCAGGGCTTGTACCACGTCGGCGGCGCTGTAGCTGTGACGGCCGGGAGCCAGGAAGCCGGCGATGGTGTTGAGGTCGTCGCCCGCCGTCACCAGGGGCGGCTCGACGGAGCCATTCTTACGGGTTTGCGGGTGTCCCACATTGGCCATGAGCGCATTGCACAGGCACTTGCGGCCCACAGTGTCCTCTTCCCTGCCTCCCTTGGCGACGTAAGTGGCCACAGGCTCGGCGGCACAACGGTAGCCGATTCGGCCATCGGGCATGACATAGGGCTCGCGCAGATAGCCGAGATCGCACACGCGCGTGCGCTGCTCGTAGACCTCCGGCGTGGACGACGTCCCCTCAAGCTGGGCAATTTTGAACGGAAATCCCGTGGGTGAGGCCAGCGGATCAGTGAAGATCCTGCCGGAGCCCTCAAGCGCCTTGGCGAGGAGCTGCCTTTTCAGGTCAGGCCGCAGACCCGACTCCTCGCAGAATGCAAATGCGGTTCCCACCTGGATGCCAGCGGCGCCCTCATCGAGAGCGTATTGGAGCTTGCCGGAACTGCCATAGCCTCCGGCCAGCCAGAAAGGGATGCCGAGCGCGCGCAACTCCGCCAGGTTCACGCAGTCACGCTCGCCATACAACGGCTCTCCGGCAGCGGTGAGCTGCAGCTTTCCGCGTGGCGGAGCGTTGTGGCCGCCCGCCGTTGCGCCCTCGATCACCAGACCGTCGACGCGGCCACTGGCGCGGCGAATCATGGTGGAAGCCAGCGTGTTTGAAGACACGATGGCGATGAACTGTGGCCGCTGGAGGACGGGCAGCGGCCCGTCGATGTAAGCGGCCGGGTCGAGGCGCATCAAGCTGTCCTGGCCGGCGGCGGCGCCGGTGACGGCCAGCTTGTAGCTTGCGGGCCGGTGGGCGGCATAGGCATCAAGGACGGCGGGAATGTGCAGCGGGATGCCAGCCCCCATCAGGACGAACCCGACCCCGGCGAGCATGGCTCCGTAGAGGGAGGCGAGGTGCGGCAACTGCACCTTCTCAAGGAAGTTGATGCCGACCGGATTGTCGTGCCCCTCGCGGGCGAGAAAGACCTCAACAAAGTTGCTGACCATGCAGAGCTCGACGAGCCTGCGCGGCTCAAGGCGCTGGTGCATGGGGGCGGTGGGGTAGGGCGTGGTGGCGGGCTTGCCGCCGGGAACAAAGTATTCCTGCCAGATGCGCCTGGCCATCTGAGGGAAGGGGAAGGCGTCGAGGCCGCGGCGCATGTGGCCACCGGGATCGCCGTCGGCCAGACGGCGCACGAAGAGCTGGTCAAGCGCGGTGCCGGAGACGACGCCCAATTGGCCAAGCCGGGAGACAGCCTGGGCAAGACGCCAGTTCGACACACCCACGCCCATTCCGCCCTGAATGATGCTGGCGAGTGGCATTCTGTCTGAATTGTGTCACAGATTGCGGACCGGCGACGCGCCACCTGAGACGGGTCAGAGGCTGCTCAAGACGCGGCGGGCAGCCGGCTGGATGCCGGTTGCCGCTAGAGCTTTTCGCGCAGAAAGCTGATGACGTGCTCCGCCTGCACAACACCCACCATGCGCCTCTGCGCATCGACCACAGGCAGTGCGTGGAGATTGTACTTGTCGAAGGTCTCGGCCAGGTCATTCTGCCGCTCCTCGGCGGGGCAGGAGAGAATGCGCGCCTCGGTGAGCACGGAGAGGCGCGTCTCAGGCTGCGCCATGACGAGCCGTGCCAGGGGGACAACGCCAACCAGGACGCGGCCATGATCGAGCAGATAGATCTCGGTTACGCTCTCGGGGTCGCCGTCGAAGGTGCGCAGCGCCAGGACAGCCTGAGCGACGGTGGCCTCGGGCGAGAGATAGACAAAATCGGTTGTCATGCATCCGGCGGCGCTGTGCTCGTCAAACTCAAGCAGCTCGGCTACTTCCTGACGCTCCTCCGGCTCCATCTCTTCGAGAATGGCGCCGGACCGCTCCTCAGAGAGCTCGGCGAGCAGGTCGGCGGCCGCGCCGGGATCCATCTCTTCGACGATGTCGGCAATCTTTTCCTCGTCCAGCTTCTCGAGCAGCGCCTTGAGCAGCCGGGGGGCAACCTCCTCAAGGGTGTCGGCGGCGACCTCTTCATCGAGCGAGGTAAAGACGGCCTCCCGCTCGGCCGGGGCCAGGTCTTCGAGAATCTCGGCGAGCTCGGAGGGGTGCATCTCGGCCAGCCGTTCGTGTTCGATGCGCAGCTTGACGCGACGGGCGGGGTCAACCTCGATGACATCGACAAACTGCCAGGGGATGCCGCGGGGGGCGAAGTTGCGGGAGAAAGAGTCGAGTTGCGCACGGGGCAGCAGACCCTTGAAGACGCGGCGGAAGGCTCCACGGAGGCCCACCTCGACCTCGGCCACACGAAGCAGATGAGCCGCTCCGTGACCGAGCCATTCGAGGTCAACATCATTGACGCGCACCACCTTGCGGCCGTGAATATCGATAATCTGGCGGTCGACCAGGTCCTGCTGGAGAAAGAGGTAGTTACCCTGGTCCTGGAGGGGAGTGAGGTCGTCGGCGGTACGCACCTCAAGGGTGCCGGCGGGGGTCTCCATCACCTCGTGGGAGGGAACAATAAAGAGCCCGGCACGGGCCTTGAGAACAAGACCAGCCACCTTGCCTGCATCGGCGCCGGTGGCGACAGCGATGTCCTTGAGCCGGCCTCGCATATTCCCCTGCGCATCCGTTACCGGAGTGCCGAGGAGAGCGGTGAGGCTGACACGGGCTGTGGGGCGGGGCTGCATGACGTGAGTGTAGACCGTTGCGCATGGATTTGCGCAGTACGCATCCGCAAGGGTAACCCGGCACGGCGGACCATGGTGAGAGCGGAAACCTCTGAACAGCTTGACAGACCCAGTTGGAGCAATGAAACTGCGATGGAGGTTCCCCAGGCGGCGGAACCTGATGATCCTGTGCCGGATGAGGAGGAGGCAAGCGCTGTGACCAACCCCAGAGCTGGCAGGTTGAGCTTTGCGCTCAGCTCCACCATGGAAAGCGTCGGCGAAGTGGAGGCCGCCGCGGAGAAACTGGCCACGGAGGCCGGCCTGGACGAGGACCAGAGGTTCCACCTGACGATGGCGGTAAGGGAAGCGGCGGTGAACGCGGTATTACACGGCAACGATTACGACCCGGACAAGAAGATTTCAGCCAGCTTCGAGAACACGGGGAAATCGCTTGTCATCACGATTGCGGACGAGGGGATTGGACTGGATCCGGAGACGATTCCCGACCCGCTCGCACCCGAGAACCTGATGCGCGGGACGGGGCGGGGCATCTTCCTTATCCGGTCCCTGATGGACGAGGTGCACTTTCGCAAGCTGAATCCGGGCACCGAGCTGACCTTGGTGAAACATCTGAAGGCGCCGGAAGAAACGAACGGATCGCAGAACGCCGTGCATTGATTTGTTAGTTTTCCTCAACTGGCACGCGCAAAGGTGCTATAACGTAACTACTCAACAAGGAGGAATTTCCGTGGCATTGACAATTGCTTCCCGTGAAGTGGACGGCGTTACCGTCGTGGACCTTGGCGGGCGGATCACTCTGGGCGAAGGCAGCGTGCAATTGCGCGAGACGGTTCGTGACCTGATCGGCAAGGGCTCAAAGAAGATCCTGCTGAACATGGGCGAGGTGAATTACATTGACAGTTCGGGGCTGGGCGAACTGGTGAGCGCATATACGACGGCAAAGAACCAGTCCGCCGTGGTGAAGCTGCTGAGCCTGACCCACAAGGTAAAGGACGTTCTACAACTTACGAAGCTCTATACCGTATTTGACATCTACGACGACGAAGCCGGCGCAATCGCGTCGTTCAAGTAGACAGACACGGCCTCCTCCGATCTGATCAAGAACCACAAGGGCCACTCCGCAAGCCGCGGGGTGGCCCTTTGACTTTGGAAGCCGCGGTGAAGACCCGTGAGGGCTAGAACTTCACCTGGGGCGCATTCCGTGAGCCTTCGCTGGCCTGGAAATAGGCATCGTTGGGGTGGAAGCCGAGGATGCCTGCCCAAACGCTGTTGGGAAACTGACGGACGAAGGTGTTGTAGTCACGCAGCGTGTCGTTATAGCGGCGGCGTGAGACTTTGATGCGGTTCTCAGTCCCGGCCAACTCGTCCTGAAGGCGCATGAACTGGTCACTGGAGCGCAACTGCGGGTAGTTCTCAGTGAGCAGGAGCAGGCGGCCGATAGCCGAATCGAGCTGTCCGTTGGCAGCCATGCGCGCCTGCGGGCCCTGGGCGTTGAGCATGCCCGCCCGGGCGTTGGCGATGTCGCCGAAAACGGTACTTTCCTCCTTGGTGAACCCCTTGACGGTCTCCACCAGGTTGGGGATGAGGTCGGCACGGCGCTGCAGGTCGGCATCCACGTCAGACCATGCATTCTTTACGGCTTCATCTTTGGCAACAAGCTGGTGCTGCGTGCTGACGAAGCTGCCATAGACCAGGAGGCCGGCCAGGATGAAAAAGCCGACCACCACGAGCAATATCACAAGTCCACGACGCATACAGTTCCCTTCTCCTTCAGGATCCTATCTAGGATAGTCCGGGCAAGAAACCCTGGAATCATCACCAGTCTCCACCGGCGCCGCCGCCGCCAAAGCCACCGCCGCCGAAGCCCCCAAAACCTCCACCGCTGGAGCCACCGCCGCCGCCGAAGCCGCCACCTCGCCAGCCGCTCCCGCCCCAGCCGCTGCCGCCGATGAAGGGACCGCCCCCGCCCAGCCAGGGGCCGCCGCCCCAGCCGCCGAAGATGCCCAGCGCCAGTAGCAGGCGCAGCAGGAAAAATCCGCCAAAAAAGATGAGCAGAATGAAGAGCAGAACGGCCTTGCCGGCATGAGGATTTTGCCGCGGCTCCTGGCTGGCTACCGCCGGCGCGTCCTGAAGATCGATATTGGCATCCGCTGCGATGACCTGCGCCATTGAGCCCACGGCGAGCGTGACCGCGCTGTCGTAGTCCCGGGCGCGGAGATAGGGCACCATGGCTCGGCCGATATCACCGATTTTGGCGTCATTCAGAATGCCCTCGAGCCCATAGCCAACATCAATGCGGTATTTGTGGTCGTCAACGGCGAGCAGCACCAGCGCTCCGCGGTCCGACCCCTTGCGGCCCATCTTCCACTTGTCTTCAAGCTCGTTGGCATAATCGGCCGCGTCCTCGCCGTCCAGGGTTCTAACGGTGACGATGGCGAACTGCGCATTCGCCTTGGTCTGGTCCAGCTCAAGACAGACGCGGTCAAGCAACGCGATGGTCTGCGGCGACAGCACATGGGCATAGTCGCTCACGTAGTCAGTGGGCTTGGGCAGATCCGCCACTTTCTGGGCGAAAGCCGCCGGTGCCGCCAGAACCAGAATGGCTGCACACAGGAGCGGAAAGGCATGGAAGTGCCTGCGGCGAAGAAAATCCATCGCTATCCATTGTACGGGCTTTGCCTGCGCCGGGTTCCATCACCGGGGCGGGATGAGCCGGAAATCAGGCGCGACAGGATTCGTAGCTGGATTCACGGCCGGGTGCGCGGCTGGGTGTACGCCAGAGGCTCTAAACTGGAGGTGGAATGAGCGAACCTCAGGCACCAATCGCCCCGAAACACCACACGGAAACCGCGCTGCACGGCGTGGTTCTGGAGGACGACTACGCATGGCTGCGCGACAGGGAGAGTCCCGAGGTCACGCAGTATCTTGAGGCGGAAAACCAGTACGCCGACGCGGCAATGGCTCCCCTGGAGGGGCTGCGCGACGACTTGTACGCGGAGATGCTGAGTCATATCAAGCAGACCGACGTGTCGGTTCCCTACCGCGATGGCGCCTGGTGGTACTACACACGCACCGAAGAGGGATTGCAGTACAGCATCCACTGCCGCAGGTGCGGAGACAAGATGGGCCCGGCCAGCGACGCGCCGGAAGAAGTGGTGCTGGACGGCAACCAACTGGCGGAGGGGCATGACTTTTATGCCTTTGGCGACACGGAGATTTCAGACGACGGATGGTGGCTGGCCTATACCGACGACACGACCGGCTTTCGCCAGTACACGCTGCGCATCAAGAATCTGAAGACGGGTGAGACGCTTGCCGCGCAGGTGGAGCGCGCGGGTTCGCTGGCTTGGGCCGCGGATAACCAGACGCTTTTCTACACCGTGGAGGATGAAGATCAGAAGCGGCAGTATCAGCTTTGGCGGCACAAGCTGGGCACGCCCCACACCCAGGACAAGCTGATCTATCAGGACGATGATGAGCGCTTCAACGTGGGCGTGGGGCGCACCCGGGACGGCAAATATTTGGTGCTGGAGTCGGCGAGTCACACCACCAGCGAGTGCCTGGTGCTGCGCTCCGACGATCCGGATGGCACCTTTGCGGTGATCAGCCCCCGCGAGGACGAGCATGAATACTCGGTTGCGCACCGCAATGGGGTGTGGTTCATCCGGACCAATGACAAGGGGCGGAATTTCCGGCTGGTGACCGCACGGGTGGAAGCACCGGGACGCGAGCACTGGCAGGAGCTGATAGCACACCGCGATGACGTGATGCTGGAAGACCACGAGATGTTCGCGGGCTTTTTTGTCTCCATTGAGCGCGAAGCTGGATTACCGAGGCTGCGGATATGGCGCTTCCGGGGCGATGGGCCGCAGGCGGAGCCGGATGGAGAGATTGCCTTTCCCGAGCCGGCCTACAGCGCGCATCCCCACGTCAATCATGTGTTTGACACGACGACGTACCGTTACGGGTATCAATCGCTGGTGACGCCGGGCTCGGTCTTTGAATATGACACGGTCTCGCGCGCTTCGAGGCTGCTGAAGCAGCAGGAGGTGCCCGGGGGATTCGACCGGAACCTGTATGCGAGCGAGCGCGTGCAGGCCACCGCGAGTGACGGAACGCTGGTGCCGGTATCGCTTGTCTACCGCCGGGACAAGCGCGATCCGGGCCGCAATCCGCTGTATGTCTACGGGTACGGATCGTATGGCTATGCGCTGCCGGTCAACTTCAGCTCGAGCCGCCTGAGCCTGCTGGACCGCGGCGTGGTGATGGCGTATGCACACATCCGCGGCGGCGGCGACATGGGCAAGCCGTGGCATGACGCGGGCAGGATGCTGGCCAAGCGCAACACATTCACGGATTTTATTGCCGTGGTGGAGCATTTGACGAGTGCCGGGTATGGAGATGCGGCGCGGGTGGCTATTGAAGGCGGTTCGGCAGGCGGGCTGCTGATGGCAGCGGTCACGAACATGCGGCCGGATCTGTTCCGGGTGGTGGTTTCGCATGTGCCGTTTGTGGACGTAATGAACACGATGCTGGATGCCTCGCTGCCGCTGACCGTGCCCGAGTATGAGGAGTGGGGCAATCCCAGTGACGTGACTTACTTCAATTACATGCTGAGTTACTCGCCCTACGACAATCTGAAAGCCGGCGCCTATCCGGCGATGCTGGTGAAAACGTCGCTCCATGACAGCCAGGTGATGTGCTGGGAGCCGGCAAAATATGTTGCAAAGCTGCGGACGCTGAAGACAGACGGCCACCGCCTGCTGCTGGAGACAAACATGAAGGCGGGGCACGGCGGCGCCAGCGGGAGATATGACTATTTGAAGGAGATTGCCTTCGATTACGCCTTTGTTTTGCGCGAGCTGGGCCTGGTCGAGTAGCTAGCTGACGGCTGCCGGGCTGGTTTGCGCGCTGGCATCCACCAGCCGCGAGCGGTGAGCCCAGAGGCCGAGGCCGGGATTGGCCACGAAGAAGATCTCCTCGCCATCCACCATGTTGCGGCCGTGCCTTAAACGCGCCGGATCATAGCGCTTGAGCATGACGGCGAGGTCGGCGTAGGCAAAGCCGGTACCTTCAATCTCCTCCCGGGTGAGATGCCCCGGACACCATGTGATTTTGAAGCGGCCCTCAGACGAGCCGTGGATGAGATGCGCCGCGGCGCCCAGCTCGCCGGCAAGATCGGCATTGGCCTCAACGGCCGCAAGCGTGGCCGGGGTACCGCGATAGCCATACTTTCGGATGAGCGCGTCGATGGTCTTGTCCTCTCCGAATGTATCCACGCCGGGCGCGAGCACAATGAGCTCCGCGCCGTCGGCCAGCGCCATCCGGGTGCGGTAAATAGCCTTGTTCCCAAGCCAGGTGGAGTGGAACTCCTGGGGATCAAGGTAGACGACGGCCTTGCGGACCGGCTCGGGGACCAGTTCAAAGTTGACTTGTACGCTGAGCTCGGCGGCGCGGTTGAAGCACTCGATGTCGTCGCCGATGAAGAGTCCGCGCACGGTCAGTTCGCCATCGGCTCGACGGCCGACCACGGTATGCACGTAGGCAATGCGTAAATTACCCAGGAAGCGGTCGGAGGCGTAGTTGAGCACGCGGCGCACCGGGTTGTCAGCGCGGCCCATAATGCGCTCCATGCCGTAAACGGCGCCCAGATAGTGGCTGCGGTTGATGCCTTCGCGCCCTCCTGTGCCAACGAGGATGTTCTTGTTGTAGTTGGCCATGCCGATGACCTCATGAGGCACAACCTGTCCGATGGAGAGAACGAGATCAAATCCACCTTGTGAGATCAGACGGTTGACCTGCGCCGGCCAGGCAAAGCTCAGCCTGCCCTCGGATTGCTCACGGATGTAATCGGCGGGAACCTCGCCGAGGGTCTCGATGTCAGTGCGCCAGTTGTGGACCTTAAAAATCGAGTGCGGAACGTCGCCGAACATGCGCGTGAGCTGAGCCGGGGACATGGCGGTGTGGGTGCCCAGGGCAGGCAGCACCGCGGCGAGCCGGCCGCCGAGGATGTGCCAGACATGCCGGGTAAGCAGGCCAGCCTGGGAGTGAAAACGGGTCATGTCCGGCGGAACGGCGAGTACGCGGTTGTGCGGGCCCATCTTCGCGAGCGCCCCGGCGAGCAGATCGTGCAACTGCTGCGACGAGAGCTCGGTTTCAGCGCTGCCGATTGCGCAATACAGACTCATTTGTCCTGCTCCGCGGCGCCAGACATCGTGCAAACTGCGAACCGCGACTGCTGGTGGAAGAATAGCAAGGCCGGCGGAAGAGAGGAAAGAATTTGTCCCCGGAGCGTGACCGCCAGGCAGAAAGCTCATAGACAATTGAGTGTGATTTCTGGCACGGTATTGGGCGCGCTCCGGAGCGAGAATTTGACCGGCAAAAGTGTGCGCCGGCGCGGCACCCGGATCGCTGAATTGACGGCCCACGAGGCGGGATGATGGTTTTCAAGGATCGAGAGGATGCCGGAACCCGCCTGGCCAAACGGCTGGGCGCCTACGTGCGCCGGGACGACGTTGTGGTGCTGGGGCTGCCCCGTGGAGGCGTGCCGGTGGCATTTGAGGTGGCGTTGGCACTGGATGCCCCGCTGGATGTGTTTCTCTCCCAAAAGCTCGGTGTTCCCGGCCGCGAGGAGCTGGCCTTTGGCGCCCTTGCACAGGGTGGTATCCGTTATCTGAATGAGACATTGATGGGGACGGCCGGAGTCTCCGCGGAGGATGTCGCGCGGGCAACCGCGGCCGCCGAGGTTCGGCTGGCACAGCGCGCAGAGCTGTTCCGGAGGAATAAGCCGCCCCTTGCCGTCGCGGGCAAAATTGTGATTCTGGTGGACGACGGCATCGCGACAGGAGCGAGCATGTACGCCGCGATCATGGCATTGCGGCAGATGCGTCCGGCCAGGGTGGTGGTGGTGACGCCGGTGGCGCCTGGCGGAACATGCAAATGGCTGGAGCAGTGCGTGGACGAGGTGGTCTGTCTTTCGAATCCCTCTGATTTCTACGCCGTGGGGGAATTTTATCTCGACTTCCCGCAGTTGCGCGACGACGAGGTGCGCGGATGGCTGGAGCGCGCGGACAAGCTGGAGCAGGCCAAGCTGAACATGCCGCGCAGACAGTCATCGGAAGCGGCGAGCGGCCAGTCGCCGGGAGCGGCAGACATCCAGCGCGTGACCAGCCGGGATGTGATGATTCTTGTGGACGAGGTGCGGCTGGCGGGCATCCTGGCAATACCCGCACAGGCACGGGGCCTTGTGGTGTTTGCCCACGGCAGCGGAAGCAGCAGGCTTTCAGCCCGCAACCAGCGTGTTGCGGAGGTACTGCAGGCACACGGCCTGGCCACGCTGCTGTTTGACTTGTTGACAGCAACGGAAGAGCGGCAGGACGAGCGAACCGGAAGACTGCGCTTTGACATTGGCCTGCTGGCGGCGCGGCTGGTTCAGGTGACGCGCTGGGTGGCTGAGCGCGAAGAGACGGCCGGGCTGCCCATCGGCTATTTCGGCGCGAGTACGGGCGCGGCGGCCGCGCTGATGGCGGCAGCGGAGCTGGTGAACCTGGTGCGCGCGGTGGTTTCACGCGGAGGCAGGCCAGACCTGGCGATGCGCATGCTCGGTCAGGTCAAAGCTCCAACTCTGCTGCTGGTAGGCAGCCGGGACGAGCCGGTGGTGGAAATGAACAGGCAGGCGTATGAAAAACTGGCCAGCGGCATCAAGGAATTGAGGATTGTAGAGGGAGCGACGCACTTGTTTGAGGAGCCGGGAAAGATGGATGACGTGGCCCAGGCCGCAGCGGAATGGTTCCAGCGCAGTCTGGCGAATCTGCCACGGCGATAGACAGCCGAATCAGATCGGGGCCGACGCAGACGAATTCCCGGGCGAGCACACCAGTAGCGCTCAACAAGGTATGCGATGAATGATTGGTGGGCAGTGAGGGACTCGAACCCCCGACTTCCTGCTTGTAAGGCAGGCGCTCTAACCAACTGAGCTAACCGCCCACGCGCGGCGCCAGGTCAGGTGACACTATCCTCAATGATAGCAGCGGACAGGATGGACGCGAGCCGGGGCCGGATTGATAGACTTGGCCGGTGCGCCGCCTGATCGTGAATGCCGATGACTTTGGGCTGACGAGCGGGGTGAACCGCGCCATTGTGGAGCTGCATGCAGCCGGAGTGCTTACCAGCGCCACGCTGATGGCAAAGGCAG
>DASSHM010000101.1:0-15744 GCA_035692885.1 Occallatibacter sp. | reverse complement strand
ACCGGCGATCCGCTGGCGATGTACCTGGCGGACATTTATACCGTGACGGCAAGTCTGGCGGGCATCTGCGGTGTGAGCGTGCCGTGCGGCAAGACTGCTGCGGGACTGCCGGTGGGCATGCAGGTGCTGGCGGCACATCTGCGGGAGGGAACGGCTTTCCGTGTGGCTCGGGCTGTTGAAGCCGCACAGGAGCGCCTGTGAACGCGCTCCGCGCAAGGCCCATGGCCTGGGTGCTGGCGGCGATGGTTGCTGCTCCGTGCACATGGGCGGCTCCCCGGCCACATGGCGTTCATCTGGGCGCGGCCCGGAGCGTTCCTTATAGCAGGGAAGGTGATCCGGCTGGCGCGAAGACCGGCGAGCACGAGCTGAAGGTCAGGGCGCTGATCGCGGATGGCCAGGTGAAGGATTGGACCACGGGCGACGAGCACGAGGTAACCAGGCGCAGCTTTGTGGTGCGGCGGGCGCTTCGGCTGAATGACAGCCTGCCCGGCGACAAATCCACGGTCTGGGTGTGGCAGCGCGGACCGTGGCTGCTGGTGGACCGTGCTTCGGGGCATGTGAGCGCGCTGAAGCTGCCGGATTACAATCCGGCGGTAAGCCGGGTGGTCTGGTTCAGGGACTATGGCGCCTACTGCGGCGTAACGCCGAGTGGCAAGAGTCTGTATGCCGTGGTTGCGCAACTGGCGGTGCGCCGGCCGGTGCTGGCCCGAAAGCTGGGGCCGTTTGATGCGCAGACCTCGCCGCGTCCGGCGTGCGGGATGCCGGAATGGCAGCGCCAGCCGCTGCGGGTTACATTTCATCCGGCGGATGGGAACGCGGTAAGTTTTGATATTGTGGCTGGTTCATCGGTGCTGGTGGAGGGCTCCGGCGACGGTGATTCGGAGGCGCAGCAACAGTCTGCTCAGTCAAATTAGTTGCAGAGGCGCAGCGTGGATTGCAGCAGGCACTGGAGGGTCGGGTGATGGAATCGCTGGACGAATTATTGATCGGTGCAGAGGCGGCGCACGGACACATGTGCGCGGGCCAGATCCTGGGAGTGCGCATGGCCCTGCTGGGGCTGGCAAGTCTGGGCATTGATGATCCGCGCGGAGCGGACCGCAAGCGGCTGGTGACCTATGTGGAGATTGATCGCTGCGCCACGGATGCCATTGCGCTGGTGACGGGGTGCCGTCTGGGCAAGAGAACATTGAAGTTCCGCGACTGGGGCAAGATGGCGGCTACCTTCGTGGATCTCAACTCGGGCCGCGGCATTCGCCTGGTGGCGCTCGAAAGCTCGCGGGACCTGGCGCGGAAGCTGTATCCGCAGATTGAGGGCAAGAGCCAGCAGCAGATGACGGCCTATCGCGAGCTGCCTGACAAGGATCTTTTTGCGGAGGAGTGGGTGCGCGTGGCTGTGGACCCGGCGGAGTTGCCGGGGCACCGCGGCGAGCGGATGACCTGCCCAAAATGCGGTGAAGGCGTGAATTTCGGGCGGTTTATCGAGGTCATGGGAGAAAGGCTCTGTCTGAGTTGTGCCCAGCCGGGGGCTCGCTACTGGTCACAGGAGCCGGTGCGCGGGGAAGATGCCGCAGGGGGTGCTTCTTGACATGCGGCCACTTGCGAGTTTCTTATCTTAGCTAGGGCTTTTTCAGGATTTCGGCAGGCATGAGGGCAGTCGGGGCTTAATCTCCCCTCCTGAGCCGGACGCTGAGGAAGGCTGTGTCGAACAGGAAGTAAAAGGCAGTTGGGTGACAGGTCGAGCGCCGCACGGATTCTTCAGCATGGTTTCGTCGAGCGACCGCCGGGCCCTCCTTCCAGGACCCTGGCCGGAGGCAATCCTGAGGCCAGGAACATTCCCGGAGACAAATTTCTGACCAGGTTCCCGGCCCGGTGCCGGGCAGGCCTGTGCCCTGAGAGCGGCAGTTTGCAGCCTGGGTAAGCAAAGGACGATCGTGGCTACGTTTTTGGCACTTTGGGCGGCGCCGCCCACCGGGGGTGGAAGCACTCTTCCAATTCTTCTACCGCTGCTGTTAATCCCGGTTCTCTACTTTCTGATGATTCGCCCGCAGCAAAAGCGGCAAAAGAATTGGCAGCACATGCTTTCCAGCATCAAGACCGGGGACCGGGTGACGACCGCAGGGGGCATCCGGGGCGTGATTCTCTCCATCAAGGAGGACGTCATCATCATTCGCGTGGCACCGGACAATCTGAAGCTGGAAGTGGCAAAGAACGCGATTGCATCGGTGACAACCCAGGACAGCTCTGAGTCCTGATCTTACGGCTGAACCGCTTTGGGGAATAGAGAAACGGAACCATGAAGAAGAATCTCAAAGGCAAGATTGCGGCAATTATCGGAGTCCTCCTCGTCTTCGTCTATGGCATCTTCGGCATCCCGTCCGGTGTGACGGGCAAGGCGCTGACCGAGGCCATGACCAAGCGCATTCACCTCGGGCTGGATTTGCGCGGCGGCGTTCACCTGATCCTTCAAGTGGTTGTTTCAGAGGCCGTGAGCGCGGAGACCGACAACGCGGTGGCGCGCATCCAGCAGGACCTGAAGAAGGCCAACGTCACTTTCTCGCAGATTTACAAGCCGGACCCCAAGCAGCCCCAGATTATTCGCATTGAAGGAACCAATCCCACCCAGTCCGGCACGGTGCGGTCCGTGCTTGATGACAAATACTCGAGCGAGTACGACGTGGCCGGCGGCGGCTCCACGGGCATCTATACGCTGACCATGAAGCCCCCGGTCCTGAAGTCCCTTGAGGAAAAGACCGTTGCGCAGGCGATTGAAACCATCCGCGACCGCGTGGATACCCTGGGCGTCAGCGAGCCGGTGATTCAGGAGTACGGCCTGGGGAAGGACGAGATCCTGGTGGAACTGCCCGGTATCGATGATCTGGATCGCGTCAAGAACATCATTCAGTCAACGGCCCGGCTTGAGATCCATGCCGTGATAGGCGGTCCCTTTCCTGACGAGCAGGCGGCCCTGGCGAGCGTGGGAGGCACACTTCCTCCTGACGAGGCGATGGTGCACGGCTCAGGCGCCATGACATCGGGCTCGGACGCGGACAGCGTGTATATTCTGCACCGCGTGTCGATTGTTGCCGGCAGCGATTTCCGCTCAGCTGACCCGGGGACTGACACCAATACCGGTCAGCGGACGGTGCGCTTTACCCTGACCAACGAGGCGGGTGACCGTTTCTGGGATTACACCAGCCACAACGTGGGCCGCAGCATGGCGGTGGTTCTGGGCGGCAGGGTGCGCGAGGTGGCCAATATCGAGGAGCCCATTCGCGACTCCGGCGAGATCCGTGGCAGCTTTTCGCAGGATGAGGTGGAAG
Source organism: Occallatibacter sp. (assembly GCA_035692885.1). Lineage (GTDB taxonomy): Bacteria > Acidobacteriota > Terriglobia > Terriglobales > Acidobacteriaceae > Telmatobacter. The sequence continues at coordinate 12,424 of DASSHM010000101.1, read as the reverse complement.
TGCTGTCGAAGATGCTGCGGACCGGTGCGCTGCCGGCATCACTGAATTACCTGGACGACCGCACGGTCGGGGCTTCCCTGGGCGCGGACTCCATTCGCGAGGGCGTGACGGCGGCTGTGGTGGGCATGCTGCTGGTGCTGGGCTTCATGCTGGTCTACTACCGTGGCGCGGGCATCAATGCCGACCTGGCACTGATCCTGAACCTGGTGATTCTATTAGGTTTTATGGGGTACTCGACCGCGACTTTGACATTGCCGGGCATCGCCGGCGTGATTTTGACCATCGGCATGGGTGTGGACTCGAATGTGCTGATTTTTGAGCGAATACGAGAGGAAATCCGGGCGGGCAAGAATGCGGCCGCGGCCGTGGACCAGGGTTTTGCGCACGCCTGGGTCACCATCGTGGATACGCACGTGACAACGATTGTTTCGGCGGCCATTCTTTTCCTGTTCGGCACCGGCCCGGTGAAGGGATTTGCAACCACGCTGACCTTTGGCCTGCTGGCCAACCTGTTCACGGCGGTCTATGTGTCGCGAGTCATCTTCGATGCCCATCTGAATAAGCTGAAGCCGGGGCAGATGGTCTCGGTTTAGAGTCGGGAAAGGCTGCCTGCACGGCGGCTGACTATTGTTTGCCGGGGCCCGGGGCCCCGGCCTGAGGAAGGCAGAAGACCAGTGGAATTTTTTCACGGCATAAATGTGGACTGGCTGGGGAAGAAGTGGTATTTCCTTGGCTTCTCATTGATTTTCAGCGTGTCCGCGGTGATTTCGATGGGCATACACTGGGCCAAGATTGGCAGCCCGGTTCCCCTGGGAGTGGACTTCAGGGGCGGCACGCAGGTGCAGTTGCAATTTACCAGCCAGCCGGACATCGACAGGATTCGCCGCGCGATGGATGCCGCGAGCATCAAGGACGCGCGCATACAGCGCTATGACGTGGCTACAAGCAATGAGGTGCTGATCAGCCTGCCTGAGCAGTCCAACGAGTCCACGCTTGACACGGGGCGCGAGCGCATCCTGGGCGCCCTCCAGTCGCACTATGATAACCCCTTTACGGTGAGGAATGTACAGGTGGTCGGCCCCACGGTGGGGCGCCAGCTTGAGCGACAGGCGGGCCTGGCCACCCTGTATTCGCTGCTGGGGATGCTGATTTATCTATGGTTCAGATTCCAGTTGATATACGGCGTGGCGGCGGTGGTGGCGGTCTTTCACGACACGCTGATTACGGTGGGCGCTTTTGCGTTGACGGATCGCGAGGTCAGCCTTACCGTTATTGCGGCCATTCTGACGCTGGTGGGCTACTCGATGAACGACACCATCGTTGTATTTGACCGCATTCGGGAGAATTTGCGGCTGACGCGGCGCGAGCCGCTGCCGGACCTTGTGAACCGCAGCATCAACCAGACGCTGAGCCGGACCGTGCTTACCTCCGGCCTGACATTTCTGACCGTGCTGGCGCTGTTTGTGTTTGGCGGCGAAGTGCTGCGCGGATTTTCGTTTGCCCTGGTGATCGGGATTCTTATCGGGACCTACTCCTCCATTGCGGTGGCGGCCCCGATGCTGGTTGCGTGGCAGGAATGGCGCTCGAAAGGCGGCAAGGGAACGGTATTGCCAGCAGCCAAGCGGGCGAGAGTATAGTGTTTGGAGCTTTGGCAGGGGCTCTGTCAATACCCTTTTCAGGTGTGGTGCAGTTCTGATATAGGTGAATGACACCTTTATGGCAGCGTTTTGACGGCTGGGAACAATTGCAGTACCGGCGGTGTCTAAATAGAGGTAACGAAACCCGATTTTGAGGCTGGCTATGTTTGAAGATTCCACATTCGAATCCGGAGGCAGAATCAAGAGCAAGAGCAGATACTGGATGATGTTCACATTCATCATCAATGGCTCGATTCTGCTGCTTTTGATTCTGATTCCCCTGATCTATCCCGAGGCGCTTCCGAAGGCCGCCATGCAGACACTTCTGGTCGCTCCGCCTCCACCTCCACCGCCGCCCCCCCCGCCGCCGCCGCCCGAGGTTCATGTGGTGCACGTGCAGCCGCAGATGATGAACAATCAGCTGATGGCGCCCACCAAGATTCCGCACGACATCAAGATGGTATCGGAGAAAGAAGCGCCGCCGACGACCTTTGGCGTTGCGGGCATGGAGGGCATGGGTGGAGGAGCCGCCTTCGGGAGCGTGTTCGGCTCTGACAAGCCGCAGGTGAAAGCCGCCCCGCCCAAGAAGGTCAATATCTCCGCCGGCGTTGCGCAGGGCATGCTGATCCAGCGGACGATGCCGATTTATCCGCCGATTGCCAAGGCGGCGCGCGTGCAGGGCACCGTGGTGCTGCAGGCGACGATTTCCAAGGCCGGAACCATTACCAATCTGCACGTGGTCAGCGGTCCGGCGATGTTGCAGCAGTCGGCGATGGATGCCGTCCGTTCCTGGCGCTACAGACCCTATCTGCTCAATAATGAGCCGGTCGAGGTGGATACCACGATCAACGTGATCTTCAGTCTCGGAGGATAGTATCCCGTGGCTCTGATCCGCATCCGCGGTTCAGGGCCTTGTCGTTGACTTGAATGCGAAACCCGCAAGCGTCGCATTCCCAGCAATTGCAACGCAGTCGCAGTTCATAAGAAACTCCCTAGGAGGAAAGATTCAGTGATTCTCGCTCAGCTCACACATTTCGCATCGCACACGGTCAGCAGCCTGGCGCTGTTCTTCCAGGAAGAGCAGACGGTCAGCTTCAGCCCCATGGGGCTGTGGGATCATATGGGATGGCTGGCACGCGCCGTCGCCATTCTTCTTTTCATCGAGTCGATCTGGTCCCTCGCCGTCATGATCGATCGCTACCTCTACTTCTCCGCGGCCCGCAAGCAGTCACGGGAGTTTGCTCCCAAGGTTGCCGGCGCGCTGAAGGACCGCAAGCTGGAGGAGGCGATCAAGATTGCCGACCGGAACAAGAAGTCGCACCTGGCCGAGGTTGTGACTGCCGGCCTGCAGGAGTTCCGCGCTTCAGGCGGCTCAGCCACCGAGGGCACCATTGAAAGCTCGCAGCGCGCTCTTGAGCGGGCCGAGGCGATCGTTCACGCCAAGCTGAAGCGCGGCCTGAGCGTGCTGGCAACCATCGGCGCTACAGCTCCGTTCGTGGGACTGTTCGGAACCGTCGTCGGCATTTTGAATGCGTTCCAGCAGATCGCCGTCCAGAAGACCTCTGGCATCGGCGCCGTGGCCGGCGGTATTTCCGAGGCCCTGGTGACGACGGCATTCGGACTGCTCGTGGCCATTCCGGCTGTGATGGCGTTCAACTACTTTACCGGTCGCGTTGAGTCGTTCGATGTGGAGATGGATAACTCGTCGAGCGAATTGATCGACTACTTTATCAAGCAGAGCGGCCAGCGGTAGCTGGATGACGCGTCAGTCGGACTGAGCGGGAAATGACTGAGGGGGAGAGGGGCGACCCTCTCCCGGCCTCCGGTTTTCATCCGCGGCCGATTGCAGGATTGATGAAAGATGCCGGAAGCCATCCGGAGTGAATTCAAACAAGGCATGGAGCCATAATCAATGGCAATTTCAGTTCGCAACGAAGGCGCAAAGATTAATTCCAACATCAACGTGACACCGATGGTGGACGTGATGCTGGTGCTGCTGATCATCTTCATGGTCATCACCCCCATGCTGCAGAACAAGGTGCAGATCGACATGGTGAAGGTGAAGAACGCCATTGCGATGCCGGACGCAGACAAGGATGATGCCATCGTGGTGGCCATCACCCGCGACGGTGGCGTGTTTCTGGGGCAGAATCACGTCGCGATTGATGAGCTTGGCCCGAAGGTGAGCGACAAACTGGCGGATACGCCAGGCAAGACGATCTACATTCGCGCCGATGCCCGCGCACAGTTCAGGACGGTGGAAGACGCGATCGACGCCGTGCGCACGGCGGGCGTTGACGAGGTCGGCCTGTTGACGCAGAGGACTGAGGGCAACCTGGCCGGCGGGCAATAGCGGCAACCGGTTGCGGCGTCCTCCATTAACGATTTCGAGATCGAGGAAACGAGGAGTTTGAAGCCATGGCAATGACAACTGGGGGCGGGGGAGGCTACTCGTCCGACATCAATGTTACGCCCATGATCGACATTTTGCTGGTGCTGCTGATCATCTTCATGATCATTGTGCCCGTCACGCCGCATGGACTGGACGCATTGGTTCCCCAGCCCCCGAAGACCAAGCAGCAGCAGCAGATTAACGACCGCACGATCGTGGTGCAGGTTTTCTATCATCCCGGGGCGGCGCCTTCGTACAAGATCAACGAGACTGATGTGACCAAGGCGGAGCTGCTTCCCAGGCTGACCAATATTTACGCCAATCGAGCTGAGCGCGTGATGTTTGTGAAGGGGGATGACGACCTGGATTTCCGTTACGTGGCGGAAGTGATTGACATCGCGCGTTCGGCCAATGTGGACCACATCGGACTGATGACGCCGAAGATTCAGGCCGGCCAGTAAAGGACTGTGCGCGCAGCGCTTCCCAGGTGGAGCCGCTGCGCTTGCGGGATCTGGCCTAAAGCTGATTGAGGCTACTCCGGCTCGATTGAAGAGCGGTGGCAGGCTGAGTTGCACGACCGGGGATGATAGGCGCGAATTCAAGTGCGGCGGAAACATTCCTCTTGCAATTGGGAAATTCGTTCAAGCCGGAAACTGGAGTACAATTCTGCCAGTCCGGTTTGGACCCACAGATGATGGCGGCAGCAGCAATAAAGATTGCAGGCACGCAAACGATAGGTACGGCCTGAGGGAGAAGATACAAAGATGAATGGACCCGCACGAATTTTGGCGCTCGCGGTTGCCTTGACGGGGATGGTGTTTTCCATGAGCGGGTGTGACCGGCTTGCCGCCCGCGACCAGTTGAACAAGGGCGTGGAATCGTACAAGGCCGGCAAGTATGAAGAGGCGATCGGCCACTTCCAGAGAGCCACGCAGCTTGATCCCACGCTGCCCATGGCCAAAAGCTACCTGGCCACAGCCCTGTCGCAGAATATTGTTCCCGGCCTGAACACGCCGGAGAACCTGAAGACCGCGGATCAGGCGATTGCCATGTTCCAGCAGGTGCTGGACAAGGATCCCAACGACGTGAACAGCCTGAAGCAGATTGCGGGCATCTATTTCAACATCAAGAAGCTGGACGAAGCGAGGACCTGGCAGAAGAAGGTGCTGGCGGTTGACCCCAAGGATCCCGAGGCTGCCTATACCATCGGCGTGATTGACTGGACCGAGGCACATGAAAATGTGCTGAAGGCGCTGGTGCCGATTGGCCTGAACGACGATGGACTTGGCAATCCCAAGGCTCCCAAAAAGGTGATGGACGCCATCAAGGAGCAGAACGCTCCGCTGGTGGAAGAGGCCCTCCAGTATCTCAACCAGGCTGTTGCAAACCGAGCGAACTACGACGATGCCATGGCCTATCTGAACCTGGTGTACCGCCGAAAGGCCGACCTGGACTATGGGGATGCAGCCGCTGTAAAGGCTGACCTGGCACAGGCCGACGACTGGCGCACCAAGGCGATGGGCACCCGCAAGGCCAACGAAGAGAAGAAGGAACGGGGTCCGGGCGGCATTACGATGGACTCCAACGGCAACATGAAGTAACGAGCGGGTTCACGCAGTGAGCATGATACGGCCCTCGTCGAGTGCGGGGGCCGTTCTTTTTGTGATGCGATATTGAACAAATGTTTGTGAGGCGATATTTTGCCAGACCTGAGAATGATTTCACGTGCTTCGAGCTGCATCGGAATCGCAATCCTGCTGACTGCCGGGACACCCCTTGCTGCGGCGGCGCAAACCGTGATTGGCGACGTGCCGCATCCCGCGCCGATGCAGGTGGAGCGGACGGCGGATGGCCTGACGGCCCGGAACAATCGGGAAGATCTGCACGTCACGGTCTGCGGGCCATCTGTGGTTCATGTGGTGGCGAGGCCCATTCACGCGGCAATGGTCAAGAGCGTGCGGCCGTGGATGCTGGAGAAGTCAGCCGCCTGTCCCGGCGCACCCTTCAGTTTTGAGCGGAGCGGGGATGAAAGCACTCTCAAGACGGCCGGCATGAGGATCAGCCTGTCGGCGGAAAAGGGAAATCTGAGCTTCATCAGCCCTGCCGGCGACACTTTTCTGCACGAGGGGCCGCGTCTGCCGCGCACCTATGACAATGCGCCTGCGTGGACGCACGGGCTCTATGCGGTGGAAGACCGGTTCGATCCCGACGCGCAGGAGGCCTTTTACGGGCTTGGGCAGCATCAGAGCGGGATGTTCAACTATCGGGGCGGCACGGTCGAGCTGGGGCAGAACAACACCGATATCGCAATTCCACTGCTGGTGTCGAGCAAAGGGTACGCAATCCTGTGGAACACGGCTTCATTCACTTATGTGGATAATCGTTTTCCACTCGAATTGACGTTTTCCTCCATGGCCAGTGACGCGGTGGATTACTACGTTCTCTATGGCCCTGAGATGGACCAGATCGTTCACGAGTACCGGTCGATGACCGGGCATGCTCCGCTGTTTCCCGAGTGGGCTTACGGGCTGTTTCAGTCCAAGGACCGGTACATTTCGCAGGCGGAGGTATTGGGCATTGCCGGGGAGTACAGGGCGCGGCATATCCCACTGGACGCGATTGTGCAGGACTGGTTCTGGTGGAAGAAGGGCGGCGAGGGGGATCCGGAGTTCAATGGCAACTACACCGACGTGCGGGGCGAGCTGAAGACGCTGCATAAGGAGCACGTGCATGCCATGATTTCCGTGTGGGGTCTCATGGACACCACATCGAAAAATTATCAGCAGATCAAGAGCCGGGGCTTTGAGATTGCCGGCACGCACGTCTACGACCCGACCAATGCGGCGGCGCGTGACTTCTTCTGGAATGCGCTTGCAGGCAGACTGTTTGCGCAAGGCTGGGATGCGTTCTGGCTGGACAGCGCGGAACCGGAGGAGTACTGGCCGCACATGGGCGATGCCATTCTTCGCCATAAACAACTGCGTATCGGCAGCGGCGCGGAGTATACGAATATCTTTCCATTGGAGCATACAGGGGGCGTGCAGGCGCACTGGAAGGCGGAGCACACGGGCAAGCGCGTCTTTCTGCTCACGCGATCAGCCTTTCTGGGCCAGCAGCGGAATGGGGCAACGGTGTGGTCGGGCGATGTGTACAGCACGTGGTGGGGGCTGCGGCATCAGATTGCAGCCGGGCTGAATTTTGCCCTGTCGGGGTACCCCTACTGGACGACGGATATCGGGGGGTACTGGCAGCCCTTCAACCGGCCGCCGGAAGACCCTGCCTACCAGGAGTTGTATGCGCGCTGGTTTGAGTTTGGAGCCTTCTGCCCGGTGTTCCGTACCCACGGGCACCGCGATCGGAACGAGTTATGGGTCTATGACCAGGTGTACCCCACGCTGCTGACCATGGACCGGTTGCGTTACCGGCTGCTGCCCTATATCTACTCCCTGGCGTGGCGGGTGACGAGCGAGGACTACACCATCCAGCGGCCGCTGGTCATGGATTTCCGCGGGGACCCGGCGACCCGGGAGATCGCGGACGAGTTCATGTTCGGGCCGGAGATTCTGGTGAGCCCGGTGACGCGGGAACATGCCGCAGAGCGGACAGTGTATCTGCCGGCAGCGGCGGAGTGGTACGACTTCTGGACAGGCGAGCGCACCGTCGGGGGACGTGAGATCACGTCACCGGCGCCCATCAGCCGGATACCGCTGGATGTGCGCGCCGGATCCATTCTGCCCATGGGCCCGGTGATTGAGTATGCGGGGCAGGCCACTGACCCAATCGAATTGCGGGTCTACCCGGGCGGGGACGCGGATTTCAATCTGTATGAAGACGCGGGGGACGGGTATGGATACGAGAAGGGCGAGCGTGCGGTGATCCCGATGCACTGGAACGATGCCGCACGGACATTGACCATCGGCGCGCGCAAGGGCAGGTTCCCGGGCATGAAGACCGGGCACGTGTTCGACGTGGTAGTTGTGTCAAAGGGTCACGGAGCAGGCCCGAACGTGACCGGAACGCCGGACAGGGTTATCCACTATGACGGCAGCGGAATGACCGCGCAGCTCTGAGCGCCCTCAAGCTATTGTGCGCCGCCGTTCTTGAGGATCTGCTCGGCGTAGTAGTTGCGCACCTTGGCCTGATCGTGAAGCATCTCGAAATAGGCATTCTTAAGCAGTTGCGCGTGGCTCTCGCGCAGGAACTGCCGGATGGTCTGCTGCACGCGCGGATCGTTCATGGCGCGCTGGCCGGCAGGCTCGCGGGCGATGAGCTTGTAGATGGCGTAGCCGACAATCCGATGGGGGCCGGCGGAGTTGTCATATACGGGCAGCACATCGGTAATCTGCCCGGGTTTGAGCTTGGTAATGGCGTCGTAGGCGGCCGGATCACTGTGCAGAGCCGACTCGGCTACAAAGCCCATGTCTCCACCGTTGGAGGCGTTGTTGGGGTTCTCGGAGAAGTTCATGGCCACTGTGCCGAAGTCCTCGCCGCTTTGCAGACGGTTATGCAGCACCTGAATCTTCTTGCGGGCATCGGCTTCGCCAGAGGCCTTGTTGTTCTGCAGGTTTACCGATTGCTGCGAGGGGGCGGTGGTGACGACGATCTGGGCCAGATGATACATGGGCTCAATGAGGTTGAATTCCGACTTGTGCCCGGTGTAGTAGGTGCTGATGTCGGCATCTGAGATGTTGACTTTGGACTCAATTTCCTTGTTGAGGAGCTTCTCCTTGGTCAACGAGCGGCGCAGGTCGCGCTTGAGATCATCGAGGTTGAGGTTGCGCCTCTTCAACTGAGCAGCGAACTCCTCCTCGGTGAAGGGCGCCTTCATCTCAGTCAGCTTGGCGTTCACATCTTCGTCGGTGGCGGCCAGGTTGAGCTTGGCGGCGCGCTGCTGCAGAATTTCATCTTCAATCATCTGGTGAAGAATGTTGAGGCGCACAATCTCAGCCTGCTCGGGCGAGGGCGCCTGGGGGCTCTGGCCCATGCTGGCAAGGTAGTCGTTGTACGCCTTGTCCAGCTCGGCGCGCGTAATCTGCTTGCCATTCACGGTCGCCATGACGTCGGGCGAGACCCCGCGGTGGCAGCCGGAGACGGCGGCGAGCAACAGCCCACAGGTTAGAGCGGATGCGGCTAAACGGTGGCGGGAGCGAAACAGCGCTTGAGCTTGCAACCTGGCTTCTCCTGGGAGGCGCAGGGCCCCGGTCCTTCAGGATAAATCCTTGGGGTGGCAATGGGATACGGCGCGGCAGCTTTGCCGGTGCTGCCATGCAGCCGTCCCGTCGGGTCTTGCAGAGCCGGTATTGATTTTTCAGGCTCTTACGGCAATTTCTCAGCAGGTGTGACCTTGTGTACAGGGTGCAGGCCACTGTTCTCAGCCTGTCGCACTGACTTCAGGGTCCCGGCTTCCTGGCCCCAAGCAAACCAGGAGATACTTCAGCGGCCAGACGCGGCGGGCTGCGGCGCTTCCTCGGGTGGCGGCGTCTCGCCCGCGGCTCGCAGCGCGCGATCAATCACCAGCCAAAGCTGCTCCTCCGGGACGGCACCGTTGATGCGCTCACCCTCAATGAACAACGCGGGCGTGCCATCCACTCCGAGCGCGTCTGCCTCCCGGGCTGAGGCTTGAACCTTGGACTCATCCTGCTTGGCGATACAGGCGTCAAGCAGGGTGGCGTCCAGCCGGGCGGCAGTGCCCTTGTCGCGGGCAATCTTATCCAGGGCGGCAAAGCTCTTGTTTACATCGCGGTTCTGCCCGGTAATCTCCTGGACGTGCGAGTGGACGTAATCCACAAAGCTCCAATAGGCATCGCCGTTCTGCGCCGCGATGCAATCGGCATCGACGGCGGCGTGCATGGCCCAGGGATGAATCTGCGTGAGCGGGTCATTCTTATAGATGAAGCGGACCTTGTCCTTGTAGCGCTCCATGGTGGACGGGAACAGCGAATGATGCATGCGGGCGCAGAAGGGGCACTCGAGATCGTCGAAGTTGATGACGGTGACCTTGGCGTTGGGGTTGCCGCGGATTGGGCGGCCGGCGATGTCAATGGAAAGGGCCGGATTCTTGTCAAGGTCGAAGGTTTCGAGCCTCGCCAGTGTCTTGTTGTCCTTGGAGATGAGGAAATGCACCACCGTGTTGCGGTTGCCTCGGCTGAGTGTGACCGGCAGCGCGTCATAACCGGAGATCTGGCTGGCTGAACGTTGCCCGATGGTGACATTGAAGTCCTGGGGAACGTTGAACTGCGAGCGCACCATAACCTCGATGCGGCGGTTGAGGTTGAGATCAGACGAGCCGGGCTGAGCAGGCTGAGCCTTGCAACCGGCGGCGAGGCTGAGGGCGAGCAAACCGATGAAAAACCTGACATGCGACAAGTGAGGGTCCTCTGAGGAAAGGATACTCCAGGCGGGCGTTACAAGGGCTATTGCCCGGAAAGCACGACGGTCACTTAAGTTGACGCTGTCCGGGAGCAAAGGCAACCGGCAAGACCAGCAAACAATGCTAGTAGGCAGGGGGTTGAGCGGGATCGCGAAAGACGGTGTTGGAACGGCGGATGTCGCCCACGGAGCCGAAGTTGGCCAGGGTGAAGCTGTAGAGGTACTGCGTCTCGTCGCGCACGGTGCCGAGGGCGAAACGCCGGTAGCCAACGCTCAGGCCGCAGCAGTTCCAGTTGTAAACAGCCTGGGCGCCGGCATATTGCAGCGCGCCGTTCACAAAGTCGTATCCGCCGTTGACCGCGAGGTTAAGGCCGGCGCGATTGGGCCGGCCGATCTGCACGAAGGGTTCAAGCTGCTGGCTCTGGATGGTGGAGGCTGAGCCGCCTTTTTCATCCACGGCATTCAGCAGCGCGTGGATGACGCCGACGGTGGTGTCTCCCCAACTGTAACCGGCGTAGATATTGTCGGCCCCAAGCTGTCCGCCGCGGGGGTCGTAGTCCATGTCCCACTCGATGCGCAGATTGTTGATGGCCTCAAGACGCAGGCGCGAGGTGATGGGTGACAGGTTGCGGGGCGCGGTAAGGAAGGCGATCCCGCTGAGGTCGAGCGTGGGGTCAAAGACGTTGCGCCGATTGGCAATGATGGCGCCGCCTAGGGTGGGATCGAGGAAGTAGCGCTGCGCAATCTGCCAACTGGCCCACTCGCGCTGGCGTTCGCCGCAATGAGAACCGGATTCGACGCCGGGGTCCGTGCACGGCTTCTGCCGGATCGGCTTGAGGTAGAAGCGCTGGGTGAACGAGAAGCCAATTTCGTTGGTGTCAGTGGCAATGTCTGAGGTGTCGAGCAGCAGGACGTTCCGCGCTCCGGAGCCGATGCCGCCGACGAAGTGATAGGTGAACTCGGGCTCCACGACGTGGCGCAGGGTGCGGTTCCAGCGGCCGAGCGTGAAGTCCCGTTCAAGGGCGGGAGCGCGCAGGTCGAGGGAGGCCTCAACGTCAGTGCGGTTGATGGGGTCGTGGCTGAGCGTGGGTACGCCGTCGCGGACCCCGGTGAGGTCGGGAACCTGGCTGTTGGTGTAGAGCGTGTCGCGCACAGCGACCTCGGGTACCAGGCTCCAGCCGCCGGCGACGATTGGCATTGAGAAATGGGGGTAGAAGTCGAAGCGGCCCACGTTGCGGGCATGCAGATTCTGCTCGGCACGGCCGTAATGGCCGATGGAGGAGCCAAGGCCCCAGTAAATGGGGGACGAGGCGAAGGGACGGTTGACCACATCGAATCGCATGCTGGGCATGTGAAGGATTCTGACTTCATCGCCGACCGTGGAGCTGGCGAAGTTCTGCAGGCGGCCGATGTAGGCCGATGGCACGAAGCCGTTGCGGGTATTGGTGAGCGAGACAGTGCTCTGGACCTCAGAGCTGACGGCCTGCGTGTAGTTATCGTTGAAAACGAGCTTGTAGACGTAGCGCGAGAGGTACTCGACGTTGGCGGCGAGCCTCGTGTTGGGGGTGAGATCCTTGCGGCCGCGGGCAAGCACGTCGAGCCCACCCTGATTGACCATGCCGGTGGCGGGCGGAGTGGCGGCAACGCCGCGGTCCAGCAGGGCGTTCCAGCGAATGTTGAGGAAGTCAAGGCCGGGGCCCTTGTAGCGGAAGTCACCGTTGGGGGCAAAGCCGCGTTTGGAGTAGTACTCCGAGCCAATCACCATGTCCATGCTGCGATTGAGAACGATGTAAGCCTGTTCGCCGAGGATGAGGCCCTTGATGGACGAGTTGCTGATGACGGGGACGAGCAGGCCGCTCTCACGGCCGGTTTCATCAACCGGGTGGCGGAGATAGGGAAGATAGAAGATGGGGATGCCGCGCAGCTTGAAGAAGGTGTTGGTCGTGGAGGCGTGGCCGTTGGCGACCTTGATGGCATGAGCGATCAACTGCCAGTCGGGGTGGGGCAGGCGGCAATTGGTCATGGT
>DASSHM010000100.1:0-6625 GCA_035692885.1 Occallatibacter sp. | reverse complement strand
AAAACTCCTTTTCAGCTAGAGTTGCAGGTCGCGCCCGGTGAGGCGGCGGAAGGCTTCAAGATACTTGGCGAGGGTGCTCTGGACAACGTCCGGCGGCAGGCCCGGGGCAGGCGCCTGCTTGTTCCAGCGGATGCTCTCCAGATAGTCGCGGACAAACTGTTTGTCAAAGGAGGGTTGCGGACCGCCCGGCCGCCACTGTGCCGCCTCCCAGAATCGCGACGAGTCGGGTGTAAGCGCCTCGTCAGCCAGGATAATCCCGCCGGGCGTTACGCCGAACTCAAACTTGGTGTCAGCCAGAATCAATCCCCGGGACTCAGCATGGGCGGCTGCGTTCTGATAGATGTCCAGCGTGAGACGCCGAAGTTTCTCCGCGGCCTCCGCGCCGAGGAGCTTTTCAACCTCCGGGAAGGAAATATTCTCGTCGTGGGAGCCGTCCTGGCTCTTGGTTGCCGGGGTAAAGATTGGCTCGGGCAGTCGCGATCCGTCTTCAAGGTTCGAGGGCAGGGGAATCCCGCAGACCGAGCCTCCGGCCTTGTATTCCTTCCAGCCGGAGCCAGCCAGATAGCCGCGAGCCACGCACTCCACTGGAAACATCCTGGCCCGTCTGACCAGCATCGACCGGCCTTCCAACTGCTCCCTGTAGCGTTGCAGGGAGCCGGGATAGTCCTCCACCCGGGCCGAAATCAGTTGATTGGGCACAATCCCGGCCAGCCGCTCAAACCAGAAGAGTGAAATCTGGGTAAGAATCCTGCCTTTGCCGGGGATTCCCGTAGCGAGCACGTGGTCAAACGCGGAGATGCGGTCTGTGGCGATCAGAAGCAGGTCGTCGCCCACCGCATAGAGATCACGCACCTTTCCCCTGCCGATGAGGGGTGTGGAGCCGAGGTCTGTTCTCAGAAGAGCCTGCATTTGAATGTCTTAACCTGGCCGAGGGGTAAATCTGCAATGAAAGACCGCTCGTCACCGCGCTGCATCATTGGCCAGTCTATCCAGCTTACAGGCCGGGGCAACGAGACCGGGAAAAATATTGAGCGCCTGTGACTGATGTCACCGACAGGCGTCCAGAGATGGGCGAGACTGCCATTGTCATCATGGTTCGAAGGGGCGGCTACGACGATCCTTCTTGAGCCGGGCGACACGAGGCGGCGGTGGAAAGGGGAAGCCACGGCTGCTTCGTTTCATAAGGGATTACCAGTAGCCGCGCACTACCGACCTCCAGAGCGGCTACTGGTTCCCGTTTCGCGGATTGCCTGCGCCTCCGGATGGAAACACTTCGGAGGCGGCTTTTTGTCCGGAGCAATTTTGGTGCGCAAGGTTACAGGTGTGACTTACGGACGTAGTGCGCAGGGCGCGCCGGTTTACGCCGTGGCCCGCTGCTCCAGTCCACTGAGCTTGACGCTCACAATCTTGGAGACGCCCGGCTCCTGCATGGTGACCCCATAGATAACATCGGCTGCGTGCATCATCCGCTTGGAGTGCGTGACCACAAGGAACTGCGTCTCCCGGCTGAGCGAGGCCAGCAGATCGGCCAGGCGGCCTACATTGGTCTCATCGAGAGCGGCGTCCACCTCATCCAGCACGCAAAACGGGCTGGGCTGGAACTGGAAGATGCCCACGAGCAGGGCCAGGGCAGTCAGCGCCTTTTCACCGCCTGAAAGCAGCAGCACGTTCTGCAGTTTCTTGCCCGGGGGCGAGGCCACGATGTCGAGGCCGCTCTCGGCCTGGTTCTCCGCATCAGTCAGGCGCAGAAACGCACTGCCGCCGTGAAAGAGGTGCGCGAAAACTCTGGCGAAGTTTTCGTTGATCCGTGCGAACGCCTCGTCAAACCTGGTACGTGAAATCTGGTCGATTTCGCGGATGGTCTGCTGCGTGTTTTCGATGGATTCCATGAGGTCCTTGCGCTGAGTCTCAAGAAAGCCATGCCGCTCGGCGGTTTCCTTGTACTCTTCAAGGGCCATCATGTTGACCGGACCCATCTGCTCCAGACGCTGGCGCAGTCCGCGGCAGATCTCTTCCTCCGCGGCCAGTTCCTCGCCGGCCAGGCGGACGATTTCCTCGTCAGCACGCAGTGCGGCGGCCTCGACGCTGACCTCAGTCAGGCAGCTTGCCTCGAGATGATCCAGATCAGAGCGCAGCCTTGCCAGTTCGCTGGCACGGTTGGCACGGTTGTCGCGCAACTGGTCAACTGCCGCGCGCCCGGCCTTCAGTTCAGCTTCCAGGACCACGAGTTGCTGGCGCAAAGCCAGTGCCTCGCCCGACAGTTGCTGCGCCTGTTCCAGGGCCGCGGCGCGCATCGCGGTCAGCTCTTGCGCCCGCGCTGCCAGGGCTGCGCTCTCGTTCACGCGCTGCTCGCGTTCGGCCAGGGCGGCAGCGTTCTGCTGCTCGATGGACAAGACGCGGCGTTCCAACTCGGCATGCAGAAGGTCAATGCGTTGAAAAGCTGACTCCGCGCCGCGCCGCCGCTCCTCAAGCCCGGCCAGTTCCGCGCCGAGGCGCGCCGTTTCCTGTTGGAGTGTCTCGCGTGTCTGGCGCAGCGCTGAGATGGTGGTCTGCTGCTGCTCAAGGGCCGCTTCGGCCTGCGTGTGCTCCGCCTCAAGCCGCTCCGCCTCTTTACGCTTCTGCTCGATGCCGTCCTGTCCGGCCTGGCATGCATCCTTGTTGCGGACGGCCTGCATGGTCCAGTCCTGCAGACGGCGGTCAACCCGTTCGGTCTCTGACTCCATCTGTTTAAGGACAGCGCCCTGATTGGCTGCATCGCGCTCAGCCTGACGGCGCTCTTCACCGCGCGCCTCAAACTGCACAGTCAGGTTCTGAATGTCGCGGGTGAGAGCAGCGGCCTCGGTTTCAGCCCGGGCAAGATCGGCATCAAGCTCTGCAAGGCGATTTTCTGCCGCGCGAAGTTCGCGCTTCAGCGCCAGCGGACCCTCGCTGGCGGGCTTGCCGCCGGTCACTGTCGCATTGTGAAAGCACTCCCCTCCGGGAGTCAGGAAGTAAGCCTCCATGTGCTCCAGGGCCAGCCTCTGGGCCAGCGCCGTGCTTTCCACAATGTAGCCATTGCCAAGTTTGGGCAGAATCGCCTCAAGAGAGTGACCGAAGCCATTGAGTACGCGGATGGCGTCCTTGAGTGGGGTGACCCCTGGGTGGCTGATCGTAACCTGCCTCTGCTCCAGGAAATCCTCAAACAGGTTCCCCTGGGCAGCATCGTGAATCAGAAAAGTAGCGCGGCCATCCACGCCTGATTTGAGCAGGCGCACGCCCTCCTCAGCCGCATCCCAGTTCTTCACCACAAGGTAGTTCAGCTCGTCACGGAGAAACTCGTCCACCACGCCTTCGTGCTCGTTGCTCACCTCAATAAAATCCGCGAGGGTGCCCACCGGGGCCATCCCGCTTTCAACCGTTCCCGGCTTGAGGAGCCTGCGGACCGTCTCAGTAGCGTAGCTGTGGTCCTTGATGAGCGCCTGCAGGGAGTCTCTGCGGCCGGACAGTCCTGCGTGCTCGCTGCGCATGCGGTTGGTGCGGATGCGCAGCTCGTCATCCTGGGCGCGGCGGGCCTGCAGGCCGTTACGCAGCGCCGTCATCTCACCCTCGAGCCGTTGCAGCGTCTCTGCCGATGTCTCAAAGCGGAGCCTTGCCTGGCCACTTTGCATGCCCAGGCTCTCCAGCTCATGGCGCGCCTGGCTCATTTCGGTACCGAGCCGCTGGGCCTCGCGTTGCAGCGCGGCCAGAATCTCCTCAGCCTGGGCTGTGCTCTTGCGTGCATCGCCTGCCATGGTGAGCAGTTGTATGGCGTTGCGCCGGCCGGATTCAAACTGCCGCTCCGCATCCAGCACGGCATCGGCTGCAGCCAGGGCCCCATGCTGTTTTGCCTCAACTTGCAGTTGAAACTCCCGTGCCGCGCTCGCAGCGCTGTCAAGGAATGCCTGCTGTTGAGCGCGCTCTTCCGTGACACCGCTGAACTGGGTGCGAGTCTGCTCCAGCTCCGCAACCGCCGCGGCCATGCGGGCATCCAGCTCGCCGATGCGCTCGGCGTTGCTGCTCGCGCGCGCTGCGGCACGTTCCAGCTCCACCGCGGAGTTGCCAGCCCGGCCCTGTGCCTCCTGTGCGGCATGGTCGAGTTCGTATCCGCGCCCGGTGAGTGTGTGCTGGCTGGCTTCTTTCGCGGTAATTTCGGCGGCCGATCGTTCAATTTCTCCCGTAAGCGCGGCAATCTCGCCGTCAAGACGCATCTGATCCGCGTCCATACGAGCAATGCGGCTGGCCAGCACAACCCGCAGGCGGTTGCGCAGCTCTTCCCGCACGGCCGCAAACCGTTCGGCCTTGGCGGCCTGCCGCTTGAGACTGTTCATCTGGCGTGTAACTTCTTCGAAGATGTCATCAATGCGCGACAGATTCTGCTTTGAGCTCTCGAGCCGTAACTCCGCCAGGCGCTTTTTTGTCTTGAAGCGGGTGATGCCCGCGGCTTCTTCAACAATGGCGCGGCGCTCGTGCGGCTTGGAGCTCAGCAACTGCCCAATGCGCTCCTGGCCGATGATGGCATAGCTCTCCGGGCCAAGGCCGGTACCCATGAAAATGTCCTGAATATCGCGCAGACGACAGAGCTTTCCGTTCAGCAGGTATTCGCTTTCACCGGTGCGGAAGAGACGGCGGGTGACGACAATTTCGCCCATCTGCTGCACGCGCTCAAATCTGCGGCGGCGAATCTTCAGCACCACCGCCTGCGGGCCTTCGGCGGCGCCCACCTGCTCGTCGGCGGAGTCGCCCTCGTCGAGCGTCTGACCCGGCTGCCCGAATGCTGCCATCTCCTCGGCCTCGACGGCGCTACGCCGCCGGAACGCCTCCTCGTCCCAGTCGGACGGCTCTTCGGAGTCCACCTGGATCTCCGGCTCGACGGGAATGGGACCGTCATAAGCTTCGGGATCGATGAGCGTGAGGGTGACCTCCGCCATACCGAGCGGCTTGCGGTTGTTGGTTCCGGCGAAGATCACATCCTGCATGTGCGAGCCGCGCAGAGATTTGGCGCTCTGCTCGCCCAGCACCCAGCTCACGCCGTCGAGAATGTTCGACTTTCCACATCCGTTTGGCCCCACCACCACTGCGACCCCGGTCCCCGATACAAGGAGTTCAGTGCGGTCGCAGAAGCTCTTAAAGCCGAGGATATGGATCTTCTTCAGTTTCAGCATGTATGCTCCCGGTGGCTGGGATTCTTCAAGGGGCTCTGGCGCCTGTTCACATGCCTGCGCGCCGCCGCAGGCTGACTCAGGCCAAACCGCTCCTTGACTACTGACTCTACGAACACGCGAGGGCAGGGTCAACGGTGGCCCAACGGGTTCCTGTGGATAAGCCGGGCCCGAATTCATCTTCGTCAGAATTCCGTGCAATATCCAGTAATTTTCGGCTTTTTCCCTTGTTTTTACCGCTCAGCCAGCCGCGCGAAGCAGTGACTCAGGCCGCGGGTGGAACCAACGCAGTTACGGCCGCTTTACGGATTACTTTTTCGATGGCCCGCAGAGCCTGGGGCCGCGGAAACCCCGGCCGGCTGGCAAGCCGGATGGTACGGCTTGATCTTCCCGCCAGTTGCCGCAGAGCGATTCCACGCTGGCCGAGCGAATCGGCGGCGAGCGCAGGAATCAGCGTGGCCCCATACCCAGCGGCTACAAGATTGACCAGCGTTTCGAGAGTGGCCGCCTGCATTGATCCGTGAAACGCGCTCCTGGGGCCATGCCGGGTGCCGCAGGCGGCGAGCGCCTGGTTGGCCAGGCAGTGACCTTCGGCCAGCACCAAAAGCTCATCCTTGAGCGCATCTTCACTCACCTCGGATTGAGCCGTCAGGCGGTGGTTGAGAGGTAGAGCACCCAGCAGAGGCTCGTCGAACAGGCTGATCTCGGTAATTTCGGGCGCCTCATTCCCCGTGGCGATGAGAATCGCATCGAGGCGATGATTGCGCAGAGCATCCACAAGCGGCCGCGTCTGGTCCTCCCACAGCTCAAGTGTGAGCCCAGGATACTGCTCCCGCAGCGGCCTGAGGATGAGAGGCATCAGGTAGGGAGCGAGGGTGGGGATCACGCCCAGCTTGATGGGGCCGACCAGCGGATCCCGGGCTGCCTGGGCCACCGCCTCCATCTGCGCAGCTTCATGCAGGGCCTGCTGCGCGTGTACCAGGATCCTGCTCCCGACCGGCGTGATTTCGACGCGTTTATTGGTCCGTTCAAGCAGTGTGACGCCCAGTTCATCTTCAAGCTTCCGAATCTGGCTGCTGAGCGTCGGCTGGCTGATATTGCATGCTTCCGCGGCTCGGCCAAAGTGGCGATGTTCGGCCACGGCGACCAGATAGCGAAGGTCCTGAAGATTCATTCCTGCTTTCCCCGAAGATGGTCTCCTTACATCATAGAACAGGCCAATGGTCATGGTAGAAACGATTGTCTTGATGAATGGTTGAGTTGGAGCTAGGGTGGAGTTGGCGCGTAGTCAATTCGGCTACGAAGCATAGACTCCGCCTGCAACGCCTGGCCGGAGAGGGATGTGCGGTCTGCCCAGGATGCCGCACCACTCCATCAGGGCACAGCTCGTGCCTGTGGTGGTGACGGGAACCGGTGACATGCTCGCGTACAAACGCTACCGGCGACAC
>DASSHM010000099.1:0-11153 GCA_035692885.1 Occallatibacter sp. | reverse complement strand
CAGTCCGATAACGACGAGCAGCAGGACATCGGGAATGCGGGTCTTCGAGAACATTCCTACAAAGAAATGTGCGCCGAAGACCAGTGCGCCGATGAATGTAATCACCAAAGCAGTCGTCATTCCGAATCACTCCAAAGCCGTGGGCTGTACAGGCTCACGTTGACGCCCTGACAATTGCTGAATAGCAATGCTACAGCGGTCTTCCGCCGGTTCAGCAAAGAATCCTCGGGCATGCCCTTCACCGGCAAGCAGTCTGCCATCAGGCACAATCAAATTGCGGCGAGCGCGGCAGGGCGGACGCCTATGCGCCGAAGGCCCGGGCATGGGCAATAAATGCGCGCACCTTCGCCGGGTCCTTTCGCCCGGGCGCCGACTCAACGCCGCTGGCTACGTCCACGCCCCACGGACGCAGCGTTGCCAGGGCTTCAGTCACGTTGTCCGGGGTGAGTCCTCCGGCTGCCACCATGGGCTTGCGCGCCACTCCAAACAGCGTGCTTCCGGCCACCTGCCAGTCGAATGCCATACCGGTTCCGCCCACAGCCGCCGCCGTTCGCGAGTCCACCAGAATTGCGTCGACGTTTGCATCGGCAGCGGCCTGCGAGGCCTGCGCCGCCGCTTCAAGGCCGAAATGGACGACGCGAAGGATGCGCAGTCCTGGGCCGAAGCGCTCGCGCAGTCCCGCAGTCAGATCCGGCCCTCCCTGCGCATGCAGCTGAACCCCGGTAATCCCGCTGACGCAAACCGCCTCGCAGATGTCGTCGAGAGACGCCTCGACGAACACCCCGATCTTCTCCACGCCGGCAGGCAGGCGCGGAACAATCTCCGCCACCCGGGCAACGGTGACGCGCCGCGGGCTGGGCGCAAAGACAAAGCCGATTGCATCCGCGCCAGCTTCGGCCGCATGCAACGCGTCTTCCAGCGAGGTGTTGGCGCAGATTTTGATCCACAGGCTCATGGCGCGGCATTCACCCCATTGAGCAAGGCCGTCAGCGCCTTACCGGGATCGGCCTCGCGCATCAGGCTTTCGCCGATGAGGAACGCATCAAAGCCCGCCGCCCGCAGCCGGGCCATCTCCTGCGCCGAGGCGATACCGCTTTCCGCCACCCGCACCACGCCTGCTGGAATGTGCCCGACGAGCTCAAGCGCGGTTTCGAGGCGAACATCAAAGGTTCTCAGGTCGCGGTTGTTTACGCCGATTGCGTCGGCGCCGCTCTCCCCCAAGGTGTTGAGAACGGTATCGAGCTCCGCGGCTGTGTGGACCTCGACCAGCACATCAAGCGCAAGATCATGCGCGGACTGGGCGAACCGCTTCATCTCCTCCGCGCTGAGCGAGGCGGCAATCAGCAGGATTGCGTCTGCGCGGTGAGCGCGCGCCTCCACAATCTGATATTCGTCCACCATGAAATCCTTGCGCAGGCACGGCAGCTCGACCGCATCGGACGCGAGCTCGAGATTGCGCAGGCTGCCCAGAAAATATGGCTCGTCGGTGAGCACGGAGAGGGCGGCTGCACCTCCGCTCTGGTAGCGGCCGGCCAGCCATGCCACATCAAAGTCCTCCCGGATCATCCCCCGGGACGGGGATGCCTTCTTGATCTCGGCAATCACCGCGGGCGCCGTGGCGGCCACTCTTCGCAGGGCCGCAGCCCATCCTCGGGGCCGGTGCTGGGCCGCCTTCCGCTCCAGTTCAGAGGCCGGGACCATTGCCTTGGCCGCGGCCACCGTGGCGCGGGTGGTGCGCAAAATTGTGTCCAGTCGAGTGCCCATGCGCTGGCTTGAGTATACGAGGATTGGCCCGTGGGCTCGTGCGCGCCGGGCTGGCGCCGACAGCGGCGAGCGTACAGGCTTGCAGTGGGATGCCGGTGGATGACCGGAAGAACGGATCGGCAGGTCAGGCCGAGCGGAGTGACGGCTCAGGACTCTCCTGCCCGCTTCACATCTGCCTCACTGTTGCAAGTCCGGGATGCTCGCATCAATCCGCGGCGACAAGTTCCGGCTCGCCCTGCGGATAGCCGCCAACCGCCTCATCCTCCCAGACAAACCCAGTGTGGATTTCGGTTGTACCGGCGTGGTGAATTGGAGCGGGCTCCTCGATGTTGCGGAGGGTGGCGGGAACACGCACGCGCACGAAGCAGGCCAGGAACGTGGTCGCCAGCAGCCGTAGGTCGCTCCACAGAGTGGCTTTGCGCATATAGCGGACATCCAGGCGTTCTTTCAAGGGCTTGATGCGGAACTGATAAAAATCATCGAGCTGCTCGACGGGCACGCGCCTCAGGATCATCTCCTCGCAGCGGAATGCGAGGGTGGCTGCGCCCGTAACGCCGGGACGATAGCGAAAGCTTTGCGGTTCAGCATACTGGGGCAGTTTGGGCCGGGGACCCACAAGGCTCATATCGCCGCGCAAAATGTTGACGAACTGGGGCAATTCGTCGAGCTTGAACTTGCGCAGCACGCGGCCGATCCCGGTGATGCGTTCGTCGCCATCCTTGGTAAGCGTGGGTCCGGCCTCATCAGCGGAAGCAACCACCATGCTGCGGAATTTATAGATGCGGAAGATGTTTCCGCCCTGACCTACCCGCTCCTGAACGTAAATTGCGGGGCCCCTGGACGTAAGACGTATGCAGATATAGATGATAGCCATTGGTAGGGCAAAAAAAGCCAGCACAAGCACGGCAAGCGTGAAGTCAAAGATCCGCTTGGCCAGGGAGAGGCTCCACTCTTGGCCGATCGAAGTATCGTCGCGCCCGGCCTCCGCGAATTCTTCCTCAGCGAGATATCTGCCAGGAATCGCCTCCATCGCGACCGGCGCCGGGTATTGAGTCCCATTTCCAACATTCATCATCGAATTCGGGCTCCCAAAGGGGGAATGTTCAGTGAAACTTGCTTGCAGCCTCAGATGCAGGCGAATTGCTGTGACACGCCGTGCCTGTCCGGAATCCGGAGCAGCATCGAAGCCCGGTTATCGCCGCCGCGCATTGCAATCTGCTGTGCCGGGCCAATCAAGCGCACTCCGAGCATTCAATTCACGCTCCAAAATCTGGACGCTTGCATTTGAAAATTGCAATGAAAACTTTGCCGGCAGATTCATGCGTCTCAGTGTTGAACTCATGGTTCCTGGCGCCAATTCCGGTGTGACTTAGCTACCTGGATGCAAAAACTGGATGCAAAAGCAAGCCATTTATCCCGGATCTTGCAGGCAACTCGAGAAAAACTTGTCACTCGTTCAGAACGTTCAGATTTGTCGAACATGAGTACGACGATCTTGCGATCGTGAAATGGCGTCACTGGAAAACGGGGAACTTTCCAATGAGCCGAACAATGTTTGCCAGTTCGGATGCGTCCCCCAGACGATCAACGCTTCCGCCAGTTGAGTCTCAATTGACTGGTTGCGGTCTCGCGAGATGCGGCCGATCCACTGAACCACTCCCACGCCAGCGCAGGAGCGCGTGGATGATGCATTCCGCATGTTGAACCCACTCTTGAACCGCGGAATCTCTTGTAGCGAGATCGTACCAGCCAATTGGACGACGTCTCGCGCTTAGAGTAGCACGGCTTCTTTCATTATCAGCAGTAAGTGCAGTGACTCTTTTGATTATGTTCCCTTCCCGGTAACAAAGGTCACAGGAAGTGTTGTAATTTCAATCATGGATTCCATGGAGGAGCGATGGCAGCTTTTGCGCGGCATGGACGTTCCAATCCGCGCAGCGCACGAAGCAGGGTGGTGGGTGTTTGCCTAAAACCCAAAAGAATCAATCCGCACAGAGCGAACGATGGTTAATCGTTGCTCAATTACAAAGTTGACCCATTACGTCAGTCATCACTCTGATAATTGATTATATATTATCCAGATAGTAATTATTGAAATCAAACTCAATTCCTGCTGCGTTCCTGTGGATCATTTCACTTCGCGGAACAGCATCAATTATGTGCGCTTTCCCGGGCGAACGCGGGGAGACGGGGAGGAGCGTGTCTGCATCAATCCGGGATGCTTACTCCCGGGGTGCTGAAGACTGCGGGCAAGTCTTCAACTGAGGATAGCTGGCGTTGCCGGGCAATTTCATCTCTATCATCCCGCTGACGGTTCCGTCGTCACGCCGCTGGTGGAGGGCGGCCTCGGTGACGGCAAACACAGCCCTCAAGGTGGCCGGATGGTTCCCGGCCAGAGAGTTGAAATATCGATGCTTGCAAGCCTCTGCTTGCCGCGCAATCAGGTCGTATGCTCATGCTAGACTCATGGCAGAATGACTTCCTTGAAGTGCGACGGGAGCGCGCCGAACCCCGTCCCCGACATCGAGCGAAGATTTCGCGCCTGCCGCGCTGCCGCAGCGCGGGCCCTCGCTGTCTTCGTCATCGCCCTCACAATTTTGATTGCCGGACATGCGCAGCAACTGCCGGGCAGCACGCAGAGTAATCAGACGGTTACGGGTTATCCAGCCGACTGTTCCGACCCATTGCTGGCAAGCACAGCGCAGTGCGGCAGCACGACAGAGCCGTACGGCGCCATGCAGGGGATTCCCTCCCAGTCGATGCAGAATCCATTACTGGGCGCTGGAGCGGCGAGACCGGGCGAATACTATTCAGACACAGAATCCCTCACGCGCAACCCGGCAGCAGCAAGACAGTCGCCGCAACCAATTCTTCCGCCGGAGAAGCTCACAGAGTTTCAGAAGTTCACCGCCTCCACCACCGGCCAGATTCTGCCCATCTTCGGAGCGAGCCTGTTCCGCCAGGTGCCGTCGACGTTCTCACCGCTCGAGATGTCGCCGGTGCCGCCGGATTATGTCATCGGGCCTGATGACCAGTTGCGGATACGGGTGTGGGGTCAGGTGAGCTTCCAGGCAAATGTGCGCGTGGATCGCTCGGGCGATGTGTATCTGCCCCAGGTGGGCGAGGTGCATGTGGCTGGACTCACGTCTTCACAGTTGGATGACCATTTACGCGCCGCGGTGGGCCGCGTTTACCGCAACTTCAATTTGACGGCCGATCTGGGGCAGATTCGCGCCATTCAGGTGTATGTGACAGGAGAGGCCAGACGGCCGGGTGTGTATACCATCAGCTCGCTAAGCACGCTCGTGGACGCGCTGTTTGCCAGCGGCGGACCCTCGGTGAACGGCTCGCTTCGCCACATTCTGCTGAAGCGCGGCAGTGAGGTTGTTACCGACTTTGACCTGTATGACCTGCTCGCCCGAGGCGACAAGTCAAAGGATGCCAAGCTGCTTTCTGGCGATGTCATCTTCATTCCGCCCTCAGGTCCGCAGGTTGCGTTGACAGGGAGCGTTCGCAACCCGGCGATTTACGAGCTTCGCGCCAATGAGACGCTTGCCGGTCTGCTGAAGGATGCGGGCGGCGTATCAGCCGTTGCGTCCGGCGCGCGTGTTTCCATTGAACGGATTGTGGACCACGACAACAGGCAGGCAATGGAGGTGGCGTACGATGCCACAGGCCTCGCCACGACTCTGGATGACGGCGACTTGATTCGCGTATTCCCGATTGTGCCCAAGTACAGCAAGACGGTCACCCTGCGCGGCAACACGGCGAATCCCGGCCGCTTCGCCTGGCATCCGGGGATGCGTCTCAGCGATCTGATTCCGGATAAGGAATCTCTGATTACGCGTAATTACTGGTGGAAGCGGGTGCAGCTTGGTCTTCCCGCACCGGAGTTTGAGTCCTCGGACTTCTTTGCGTATCGTCGCCAACCCGTGGAGAATCAGCCGGTACATGTACGGTTTCCGCAGGCTGCCCAGAATGGAGCGAATCAGGCGGACCAATCCGGCGCGAATCAGAATGACACCGGCGCACAGCCAACAGATCAGGCCAACCCTCAACAGCCGCAAAGCGGCGCGGGGCAGGCAGGCCAACCAGGAAGCAGCCAGACCTCAAACGTTAGTGCGCAGCAGCGTGCCGGCAGCTCATCGATTGCTGCCGGAGAGGTACTGGCCTCGCCGCAGATGCCCCCGCCAGCCCAAAAGACCGAGGTGAACCTGATTGCGCCGGACATTGACTGGAACTACGCCGTAATCGAACGCCAGGACCAGAGTGATCTGAAGACCACGCTGATTCCATTCGATCTGGGCAAGCTTGTGCTCGAGCACGATGCATCTCAAAATCTTGAGCTGCAACCGGGAGATGTGGTTTCGGTCTTTTCCGCGGCGGACATCCGTGTGCCCATTGCCCAGCAGACCAAGATGGTGAGGCTTGAAGGCGAGTTCCTGCACGCGGGCGTGTACACAGCAAAGCCGGGCGAGACGTTGCGCGAGCTTGTTGAGAGGGCAGGCGGAATCACGTCGAATGCGTATCTGTACGGCTCTGAATTCACGCGCGAGTCAACACGGGCGGTGCAGCAGGCCCGGATTGACGAGTATGTGCAGAATCTTGCCGCACGCATCCAGCGCAGCAATCTGGCCCTGGCGAGCGGAGTGAACAACGCGTCGCAGGAGCAGACAATTGGCGCGGCCCAGGCGGCCGAAGCACAACTCATCGCCCGGCTACGCCAGATGCGGGCGACCGGCCGCATCGTGTTCAACCTGAAGCAGGACAGCCACGGCATCGACAGCCTGCCTGATATCGCGCTTGAAAATGGAGATCGATTTATTGTTCCGCATGTTCCGGCCACCGTGAATGTGGTGGGGGCGGTGTATGACCAGAATGCCTTCCTCTATCAATCGCGTGGCACCGTGGAGGATTATCTTCGTCTCGCCGGAGGTCCAAACAAGGATGCGGACCGCAAGCACGAGTTTATTATCCGCGCGGATGGCGAAGTCATCAGTCACGAGATGGAGCGGGGGCTGTGGGGGAATGATTTCAAGAGTCTGAAGGTGAACCCGGGCGATACAATCGTAGTTCCCGAAAAGACGTTCAAGCCATCAGTGCTGAAGGGAGTGCTGGACTGGTCACAGGTATTTTCGCAACTGGCGCTCGGAGCAGCCGCGATCAACGTACTGCACTAGAGTGGCGCCGCGCGCTCTGGAGCTGCGCGATTCAACTTCAAGAGATCTTCAAGGTTGACTGGACTCGAGTCGATGGAAAATCCAATGCCGCAATCCGAAGGAGGCAAGCCGGACGAGAGCCCTCTCGGCGCGGAGGCATCCCAGCAGACATCATCTGATGCCGACGAGATTTCCCTTCTCGATATCTGCATCGTGCTTGTCCGCCGGAAGCGTGTGATTTACTGGTGCACGGGCGCCGCGGCCGTGGTGTCGATCCTGGTCTCGCTGCTTCTTCCCAAGCGCTACACGGCGACCGTGACGCTCCTGCCTCCGCAACAGAACTCATCCATGGGGTCCGCGCTGATGTCGCAGATTGACGGCCTTGGAGGAATAGCGGCGCTGGCAGGGAGCAGTCTTGGCATCAAGAACCCCAATGACATGTACGTCTCGATGATGAAAAGCCGCGTTGTCGAAGACGCCATGATTCAAAAGTACGGGTTGATGAAGCAGTACAGAAAGAAGTATCTATCCGACGCGCGCAAGACCTTTGAGCACCGTGCCACCGTGGATGGAAGTGGAAAGGACGGTCTCATCCGCATCTCGGTGGAGGACAAAGACCCCCGGCGGGCGGCGGAGATGGCAAATGGTTATGTCGATCAATTCCGTACGCTGTCGGAGCATCTTGCCATCACTGAGGCCTCGCAGCGCCGCCTGTTCTTTGAGGGGCAGCTTGAAAAGGCAAAAGATAACCTGGCGCATGCTGAAGAAGCCTTAAAGCAGACCGAGCAGAAGACCGGGCTGATTCAACTCGACAGCCAGGCGCGCGCCCTCATTGAATCCGCGGCTTCGCTGCGCGCGCAGATTACCGCCAAGGAAGTGCAGATCCAGGGCATGCAGACCTATGCGACCAACGAGAACTCGCAACTGGTCCAGGCACAGCAGGAGCTGGACGGCCTGCGTGCGCAACTAGCCAGGCTGGGAGGCTCGGAGGACAGCGCGGACAGTCTGATCGTCCCCAAGGGGAAGGTGCCACAGGCTGGGCTGGAGTATGTGCGAAAGCTGAGAGACGTGAAGTATTACGAGACAATCTTTGACATTCTCGCGCGGCAGTTTGAGCTGGCCAAACTTGACGAGGCCAAGGAAGGGGCGCTCATCCAGGTAGTCGATCCAGCCATCCCGCCTGATAAGAGGTCCTCTCCGAAGCGCGCCCTCATCGTTTTAATCAGCACATTCGCGGGCTTCCTGATCGGAGTTTTTGCAGCGCTGATTCAAGAGGGATTCAGGCAGGCCTCAACTGACCCGGAAACCCGCGACAAGCTGGCGTACATCCGGGCGGCCTTCACCCCGCGCAGAGCGCGCGCCTGAGCTGGATCTGGCGCGGGACATTCTGCGACGCCGGTTATTCTTCGCGCAGCAGGATGAGCGGATCCACGGCCAGAGCCCGGCGCGATGGTATCCACGCAGCCGCCAGACCCAGCAGCAGCATGGTCAGTGTTACGCCACCCAGCACCAGCGGGTCCCGTGGAGTGGCCTGGTACACAATGTACGAAAGCAGGTGCGTGGCCAGCAGACCCAGCGCCAGGCCTGCCGCCGATCCCACAATCAGCAGACGAAATGCGTGGCCTAGCGCCGCGGCAAGCACATCCCGCTGGCCCGCTCCGAGCGCCACGCGAATGCCCAGTTCCCTGAGCCGCTTGCTTACCACAAAGGAAGTCATCCCAAAGATGCCTGTGACCGCCAGCATGGCACCAAGCAGCCCCAGAACGCCGAGAGCCACGGTCGCCACGCGCGCCGGAAACAGCGCAGTATCCAGCTCCCCGGTCCACGTCCGAATCGTGAAGGGGAGTCCGCTGTCAAGTCCGTGCAAGGTGCGCTCAATCGCCGCCGCAATCTCCTGTGGAGAGCGCCGTGAACGGACCACGAGCCACGTGGAGGTGGAAGGGTGCTGCAGAAATGAGAAGAACATGGCCGGGCGCTGGTCTTCAGTCAGCGACCGGTACCTGCCATCCTCTACCACACCCACCACCTCTGCGCGTTCCCCGTTCCAGAACTTGAAGTGTTCGCCGATTGCCTTGTCAACTGATCCGAAGACCTTTACGGCAAAGTAGCGGTTGATCAAGGCCACGCGCGGTGATTTGCTGTCGTCGTCCATCGTGATGTCTCTGCCCGCCAGCAGCCTGGTGCCAGCGGCATGGATGTAACCCGGCGAGATGACAAAGTTCATGGCGTCGGCGGCAGAGTTTGTCGGCCGAAAGCTGGTGGTGCTGTCGGTGTAGACGTAGGAGTCGTTTCCGCCCAGGCTCAGAGGAACTTGATCAATGTAGCCTGCCGATGTCACACCCGGAATGGCGGTGAGCCTATCCAGCATTTGCCGCTGCATCTGCTGGGCGCGGTCGTCGTTGTACCCTGCCATGTGCAGATCGCTTGAGACGACCATTGCATGCTGCGGGTCGAATCCGAAGTTGCTACGCAGCGAGCGCACCAGCCCCCGAACGGCTACCAGCGAGGAGGTGACAAGTACGGCGCAGATTGCAATCTGAATCACCAGCAGCGCATCCCGCAGCGTGATTCTTCTTCCCACCGTCATGCCGCTTGATCCCGAGCGGATCACCTTCCAGGGGTCGGCCCGCATCACCTGCCGAATCGGCATCATGCCAACCAGCAATCCGCTGCCCAATGCCAGCAGCAGGGCCGCGCCGTAGGTTCGGAAGTCTGGATTCACGGGAACATTGATGGGGACATCCGGAATGGGATGCCATGCGCTCAGGCCGCGCAGGATGACCATGCCGCCGGCCAGGCCAAGGACTCCGCCAACCAATGAGACCAGAACCGCCTCAGTGAGCAGTTGTCTCATGATCAGGCCGCGTCGTGAACCCAGCGCCAGGCGAATCGCCGTCTCCTTTGCACGGTCTGACGCTCGCGCCGCAAACAAGCTGCCCAGATTGGCGCACGCCGCCAGCAGGATGAGCCCGGCAAGCAGCATCAACCCGGTCATAAAGGCGCGAGCTGGTCCGCCGATTATGTCGCCTATCAGTCCCGGACGGGTCAGGCTGAATTGCAATCCTTCATCGTCCGAGGGATAGGTCCTGGCCAGCCAGGCGGCAATGCGGTTCAGGTCGGCATCAGCTTCTGCCGGCGTTACTCCCGGCTTGAGCCGGCCCACCACGTGCGGAGAGTGACTGCCACGATTTTGCAGTGAGTTCCAGCCCTCCACGATCTGTTGATCAACCAGTGGAATCCACAATGCGGGCGCAATGAACAGCACTGTGCCTCGAAACGACGGCGGCGCCACACCGATGATGGTGAACTGGTGCCTGTTAATCTCCACCATCCGTCCCACCGCGCTCTTGTCGCCATGGAAGTGGTTGCGCCAGTATGCATAGCTGAGCACTACGTAGGGTGCGCTGTTGATGCCCTTTTCGTCCGAGGCATGAAAGAAGCGGCCCAGATAGGGCTGTATTCCAAGGCCATCAAAGTAGTTGCCGCTGGCCAGATAAGGCCACGCGGTCGAGGGGTTCCCGCCGGTATCCACTCCCACCGGCCCGATGATCTGGTACGCCATCAGGCTTTCAAAGGTCTGGTTACGGTCGCGCATATCCAGATAATCCGGATAGGAATGCGAGGGGTACTGGAGCCGCTGCACCATGTAAAGATTGCCGGCATCCGGCACATTCACCGGCCGCAGAACCAATGCGTTCATTACGCTGAATACCACGGAGTTTGCGCCGATTCCGAGCGCCAGTGTCACGATGGCCGTCAGGGTGAAGCCGGGAGATTTGGTTAATTGCCGGAGCGCAATTCTAAGATCGCCGAGCATGATAAGCCCTATCTACGCAGCATGGCTGCTCCCGGTTCCGTGAAAAAGCGCATTGCTAGTCGTAGCTGCTGGTTGGCCACAGCACGGGCGGCTTGCCGGTGGTGTCCTTGTACTTGTCGCGCAGGGCCTTTAACTGGTCGACCAGCCCAGGCAGAACCGCCGCGTAGTCGGGATGGATTTTAAAGCCCGACCACGCGAAGAGGTTCTCCATCTCGTCCGGATCCTTCTCCAGGTCGAAGAGCTCCCACTCGTTCACCGTGTAATAGTAGATGAGCTTGTAGCGGTCGGTGCGGATGCCGTAGTGCGGAAAGACCCAGTGCGGCGGAGCAAATTCGTAATAGTGGTAGTACATGGAGCGTTGCCAGCCGGCGGGCGTGTTGCCGTGGAACAGCGGCGTCAGGCTGTGGCCCTGC
>DASSHM010000098.1:0-12630 GCA_035692885.1 Occallatibacter sp. | reverse complement strand
CCGTTCTTCTCATTCAGAGCGCCAAAGAAGTAGACCAGCATACCGAGGCCGGCGCTGTCCACATAGTCAACGCTCGATAGATCGAACACCATCCGGGTTACGCCATTCGAAATGGCCGCCTGCACCTGCGCATCGGCCATCTTGAGCGAGGCTCCCAGCGTAAGCGGGCCTGAGAACGTGACGATCGCAGTGTCTTTGGGGAGGTTTTCGATGGAAGCAGTCAGTAACATGCCACGAATTGTACGCCCAGAGATGTGATTAATATTGGATTTCTTGATATTACCCATTCATCTGCACCCCAACCGGGGGGCAGAGTGGAAATCGAGCAGCCCGAGGCTGAGGAAACCAAGACTCCGGGGACCAGTTAGACTGTTCACTTATGATTCATGACGGCAGAAGCCGCAAGCTCCCATTTGACCCCGCGGAGGCGGTGGCGCACCTGAAGGCGAACGACCCCAGGCTGGGCGAACTGATTGACTGCGCGGGCGAGTTCCGGCTGCGGCTGGATCCCTCGCCGTCGCCGTTCGAATCCCTGCTTGAGTCAATTCTGTACCAGCAGCTGCATGGCAAGGCCGCGGCCACCATTCATCGCCGTGTGCGCGAGTACTTCGGGGGCGATCCCACGCCTCGGCTTCTGCTTGATACGCCCGATGCGCCGCTGCGCGCCGCCGGCGTCTCCGGCAACAAGATCAAGGCCATGCGTGATCTGGCAGAGCGCACGCTGGATGGAACCGTGCCCAGCCACGCCGCCATTCTGAAGATGACGGATGACGCCATCATCGAGCGCCTCATTGCGGTGCGCGGCATCGGCAGGTGGACGGTGGAGATGCTGCTGATCTTCCGCATGGGGCGGCCCGACGTGCTGCCGGTGACGGACTACGGAGTCCGCAAAGGCTATGCGCTTACCTTCCAGCGGCTGCCCAAATCGCGGCCCGTGGATGCTTCAGACCTTCCCCGGCCGGAGGTGATGCTCAAGCGCGGAAGACGCTGGACGCCATTCCGCTCGGTCGCCAGCTGGTACCTTTGGCGTGCCTGCGATCTGGCAAAGACCACCCCCGCGGCAGGCCGGTCGAGCCTACAATAAAGGCTGAACGTCATCCTTCATTGAGATTGAGACAGGGAATTGGGAGGGCCATGCCCCCGAGTAAGCGCTTTATCTGCATTCATGGTCATTTTTACCAGCCGCCTCGCGAGAACCCGTGGCTTGAAACCGTTGAAACCCAGGACTCCGCCGCACCCTACCACGACTGGAACGAGCGCATCTGCGCCGAGTGCTATGCCACCAACGGCGCGGCCCGCATCGTCAACATCAAGAATCAGATCATCCGCATCGTCAACAACTATGCCCGCATCAGCTTCAACTTCGGCCCCACGCTGCTGAGCTGGCTCAAGGAGAATGCGAATCGCACCCACAGCATGATTCTGGACGGCGAGAAGCGCAGCCGCCGGGACTTCAAGGGCCGCAGCTCGGCCATGGCGCAGGTTTACAACCACATGATCATGCCGCTCGCCAGCCGCCGCGATCGGATTACACAGATACGGTGGGGCATCGCCGACTATAAGCATCACTATGGCGCGCCGCCCGAGGGCATGTGGCTTTCCGAGACGGCGGCGGATACCGAGACGCTGGAACTGCTGGCTCTCAACGGCATCCACTTTACGGTGCTGGCGCCGCATCAGTGCAGGCACATTCGTCCGCTCAAGGACGGCGCCGCGTGGCAGGATACGCCTGATGCGTCAGTCGACGCCACGCGGCCTTATCTTGTGCGCTTCAAATCAGGCGCATCCATCGCGGTGTTCTTTTACAACGGTCCCATCTCGCGCGCCATTGCCTTTGAAGGACTGCTGAACTCCGGCGAGGCCTTCGCGGCGCGGCTTAAGAGCGGCTTCGGAGAGGGTTCGCAGCCTCAGCTTGTGCATGTGGCCACGGATGGCGAGTCGTATGGCCACCACCACAAGCATGGCGAAATGGCGCTGGCCTATGCCCTGAGCCTGCTGGAGAACGACCCGGATGTCCAACTGACCAACTACGGCGACTTCCTTGCCCAGTTCCCGCCCGAGTATGAGTGCGAAATTGTGGACAATACATCGTGGAGCTGTGTTCACGGCGTCGAGCGCTGGCGCTCGAACTGCGGCTGCAACGGGGGCAGGCAGGGCTGGAACCAGGAGTGGCGCGGCCCGCTGCGCACGGCCCTCGATGGGCTGCGGGATGCGGTGGCGCCGATCTTCGAGCGGGAAGGGGCGAAGCTGTTCCGCGACGCGTGGGCCGCGCGCGACGGATATATCAACGTGATTCTTGAGCGCAACGCGGAATCACAAGAGCGCTTCTTCAGCGAATTTCAAACCCATCCTCTCGACGAGCAGGAGCGCTTGTCCGCGCTACGCCTGATGGAGATTCAGCGCAACGCCCAGCTCATGTACACAAGCTGCGGATGGTTCTTCGACGACATCTCCGGCATTGAGACGGTGCAGATTATCGCCTACGCAGGCCGGGTGTTGCAGTTGTCCAAGGCGCTGCTTGGCGACGAGGCAAATCCGCTTGAAGAGGCGCTTGTCGAGGCGCTGAGCCTGGCCCGCTCCAATGATCCCGCGGCGGGCGATGGCGGGCGCATCTACAGGGAAAAGGTTCTGCCCACAAAGCTGGGACTGGAGCAGGTGGCCGCGCACTATGCCATCAGCAGTGTGTTTTCAGCCTACGCCGACGAAGCGGATCTGTTCTGCTATCGCGTCCGCCGCATCTCCTACGAAGCCCACACGTCGGGCAGTGGAAGGCTGGCCCTGGGCCGCGCCGCTGTCGTGAGCGCCATCACCGGGTGGCGTGAGAGCTTCTCGTTTGCGGTGCTTCACTTTGGCGATCAGAACATCACCGCCGCGGTGAAGACCTACGCGGAATCAGAGTCATCGGAGTTCGAAAGCTTTGCAGCCAAGGCCGCCGAACAGGTGCAGCGCGCGAATTTTCCCGAGGTGATTCGCATGCTCGACCGCTTCTATGGCCATGTGGACTATTCCCTGACCTCGCTCTTTACCGATGAGCAGCGGCGCATCGTGAATTTGATTCTCAACTCCACGCTTTGGGATATCGAGAAGTCGCTGATCAACATCTACGAGGATCACGCCACCCTGCTGCACTTTCTCTCCCAGGCAGGATTGCCCAAGCCGCCCGCGCTCACGCTGGCCGCCGGGTTCGCCATCAATGCGGCCCTGCGGCGCGGTCTTGAGTCCGACCCTGTTGACCAGGCGCTGCTGCGTTCATACCTGCACCTGGCCAAGTCAGACGCGGTGCCGCTGGAGACCTCGTCGCTCTCCTTTATCGCCGATCAGCGCATGAAGAGCATTATGGCGGAGCTGCAACTCTCCTCGGGCTCCATGGAAATGCTCGATCGCGCCATGGCGCTTGGCCGGATCCTTGGGGAAATGCCCTTCGAACTGAACCTGTGGCATGCGCAGAATATCTGGTACGAAATTCTGCGCACCTCGGCGTATGCGCTGACCGCGCTGGCCGACGAAGAACGGCCGCGCTGGGACAGGGAGTTCTGCGAACTCGGCGCGTGCCTCTCGATCGACTGCATGGCCATCACCTGCGTTGACCCCAGCGTGGAAACTACAGGAGACTGACAGGCTCAGCTTTTTGCCGCCACGCGGATATGCAGCTCACGAAGCTGCTGTTCAGTCACGGTCGTCGGCGCGTCCACCATCAGGTCGATGGCCTTCGCGGTCTTGGGGAATGCGATTACCTCACGCAGGCTGGGCGCGCCGGCCAGCAGCATCACGATGCGGTCAAGACCGAGCGCGATGCCGCCGTGCGGCGGCGTGCCGTACTCCAGCGCATCGAGGAAGAACCCGAATCTCTGCCGGGCCTCCACATCGCTGATGCCAAGGGCCTGAAAGATGACCTGCTGCACGTCCTTGCGATGAATCCGGATGGAACCCGAGCCCAGCTCGAGACCATTCATCGCAAGGTCATAACAGTTGGCGCGTACGCTGGCCGGGTCGCTCGCCAGGCTGGCCATGTCGTGCTCATGCGGCGCAGTGAACGGATGATGCGCGGGAACCCACCGGGCCGAGCCCAGATCGTACTCGAACATGGGGAAGTCAGTGATCCAGATGGGGTGAAACGCTGCCGAACCGTCCACCGGATTGCCGCTGCGCTGGCCGGCGGATTGCACCGCCTCATCGGTCACGCGGAAGGCCTGATGCCGGTCGGCGTACTTCTTTGCCAGCTCAGTGCGGAAGCTGCCCGCGGCGGAGTAGACATTAATCTCGCGCTCGCTCAGGCGGCCGGCAAACTTGGTGTCGCTGGCCTTGATGTGGTGTGCGGGATCGCCCGCAACAATGACCACGAAGTCTGCATCGGCGGCCCCGGCCAGCTCGCGCACCTTTGCCGCCGCCTCGGGGAATCCCTTGGACAGACGCTTGAAATCGTCGATGAACTTGGCGCCCTTCTTCTGGTCAAAGAGCGGATGGTTGTCCTCCCGCTCCTTGCGGCTCAGCTCGCCCACGCCGGGGATGCGCAGCGCCACGACGGGCAGGGCTGGATCAATCTGCAGCGCGGCCAGATTTTCGGCGGTGAAGGCCGGGCGCACGCCGGTCAATCCAGGCAGGCGCAGGTCGGGCTTGTCGGTCCCGTAGGTCTGCATGGCCTCGTCATAGGTGATGCGCGGGAACGGCGTGGGCAGCGCGATGCCGGCGGCGGCGAAGCCGGCCGCCAGAAACTTCTCGACCACGTCAAACACCGTCTCCTGACGCGGGAAACTCATCTCGAGATCGACCTGCGTGAATTCAAGCTGGCGGTCGGCGCGCAGGTCTTCATCGCGGAAGCAGCGCGC
Organism: Occallatibacter sp.; assembly: GCA_035692885.1. Taxonomy (GTDB): domain Bacteria; phylum Acidobacteriota; class Terriglobia; order Terriglobales; family Acidobacteriaceae; genus Telmatobacter. The sequence goes on along the minus strand of DASSHM010000098.1, from coordinate 7,804 downwards.
AATCTGAAAGTAGCGATCGACGCCGGAGATCATGAGAATCTGCTTGAAGATCTGCGGCGACTGGGGCAGCGCGTAAAACTCGCCGGGATGCACGCGGCTAGGCACCAGAAAGTCACGCGCGCCCTCGGGGGTGGACTTGGTGAGGATGGGCGTCTCAATCTCGAGAAAACCCTGCCCGCTGAGGCTCTCGCGAATGGCGAGCGTAATCTCATGGCGCAGCCGGATGTTGCGCTGCATCTCCACGCGGCGCAGGTCAACGTAGCGATACTTCAGGCGCACTTCCTCGTTCTGGATCGCGTCATCAGCAGGCGAGAAGGGCGCCAGCCGCGTATCGTTGAGCACGCGCAGCTCGCTGGCCTCAATCTCAATCTCGCCCGTGTCCATCTTCGGATTGATGGCGTCCTTGTCGCGCAGGCGCACCCTGCCCACGGCGGCCACCACATACTCGGGCCGCACCTGTTCGCCCCGGGCGTGGCCCTCCGGCGTCAGTTCCTTGTCCAGCACAATCTGCGAAATGCCCGAGCGGTCGCGCAGGTCGAGAAAGATGAGGTTGCCGTGGTCCCGGCGGCGGTTGACCCACCCCATCAGAACCACTGTCTGCCCGGCATCAGCCGCGCGCAATTCACCGCAAAGGTGCGTCCGTTCAAGCGAACCTAAAAAGTCGAGCACTCCCTGTGTCCTTTTACTCGCCCGCTGGCTTTGCGAGCGTTTCAACCAGCTCTGCGCGGGGAACCTTGGTCTGTGTGCCGGTGGAGAAGTCCTTCACTGTCAGGATACCGGATTTCAGCTCGTCTTCGCCCAGGATGACGATGCGGCGGGCGCACTTGTCGGCGGCTTCAAACGACTTCTTCAGGCGAAAGCTGCCGTCGCCCAGCTCCACCGCGAGGCCGCCTCGGCGCAGCTCGCGCGCCAGCGCCAGCGCCGGAGCGTTCATCGCCTCGCCCAGCGGAGCGATGTAGGCGTGCGCCTTTTCCGGTTGCTCCGCCTGCTGAGCCAGCAGGGTAAGCGCCAGCCGGTCTTCACCCATGGCGAAGCCGATGCCCGGCGCCCGGGGTCCGCCGATGGCCTCGCTCAGGCCGTCATAGCGCCCGCCACCGAGCAGCGCGTTCTGCGCCCCTAGCCCCCCGTGCGTGAACTCAAACGTGGTCCGCGTGTAGTAGTCCAGCCCGCGCACCAGCCGGTGATTCAGCTTGTAGGGCACTCCCGCGGCGTCCAGCGCGGCTGTCACCTCAGCAAAGTGGGCTTTTGACTCCGCGCCAAGCGAGCCGGCAATCCGGGGCAGGCTCTCGATGATGGGCTGGTCCTCCGGCACCTTGCAGTCCAGCACGCGCAGCGGGTTGGTCACGGCGCGGCGCTGGCAGTCCGCGCACATCCGGGACGCGACCGGGAGCAGGGCCGCGCGCAGTGTCTCGTTGTAGCGTTCGCGGTCGGCGGCGGAGCCGACTGAATTCAGGTGCAGGGTCCAGCCGCTGATGCCCAGCTCATCCAGCAGGGTGGCCAGCATCTCCAGCACTTCGGCATCGCGCAGGGGGCTTTCGCTGCCCGCAGACGGCGGTCCGATGACCTCGGCGCCAATCTGCGAAAACTGCCGGTAGCGGCCCTTCTGCGGCCGCTCACGGCGAAACTGCGGGCCGATGTAGTAGAGCTTCTGCAACTGGCCCGTCTCGCCCAACTGGTGTTCAATATAGGCGCGGACCACGCCCGCTGTGTTCTCGGGCCGCAGGGTCAGCGACAATGTCCTCTCCGACTGCGCCCTCGCCCGGTCCTCCCACGTGTACATCTCCTTTGAGACAATGTCAGTCTCCTCGCCCACTCCGCGGGCAAAGAGCGAGGTGTCCTCAAAGACCGGCGTGCGGATTTCGCCGAAGTTGTAGCGGGCAAAGACCCGGCGAGCGGTGGCCTCGATGCGGTTCCACAGCTGTGTCTCCGGCGGCAACAGGTCGCGCGTGCCGCGCACGGCTTTCAGAGTGGTCATAACCTATTTAGTTTATCGAACCCGGCCAAATGGCCCGTCTGCAATGGTTTGCGTTTGCACCGGCGAAAAGCGCCATACCCTCCTCTTGGCTGGTCCTGAGGGCTAGCCAAACGGCGGCGGAGACATCGCGGCGCTTCCAAGTGGATGCCGCCGGTATCCACGTCTTCCATGTGGACCGGTGATGAGCGCCCGGCAGCGGCGTTCGACCGGCCAAGCTGAACCGGGATATACTCTCTCGCAACGGGAGGAGGCCGGAGATATGTCTCCAACCCCTCAGTCTGACATTGTGTTGCGCCGCGCCACGGCCGCAGACAGTTCCATTTGCGGTCAGATCTGCTACGACGCATTCTCCGCCATCAACTCGGCGCACAACTTTCCCTGCGACTTTCCATCGCCTGACGTGGCCGTCTGGCTGATGAACATGATGTTTTCCGCTCCGGGACTGTATTGTGTCGTGGCGGAGGTTGATGGACGCATCGCGGGCAGCAACGTGCTGGATGAGCGCTCCGTGATTCACGGGGTGGGCCCCATCACCATTGACCCGAAGGCGCAGAACAAGGGGATCGGACGCCGGCTGATGAAGGCCGTGATTGACCGCGCCGGCGAGGGCGGCGCCGCCGGGGTTCGGCTGGTTCAGGCTGCATTTCACAATCGCTCGCTGTCGCTGTACGCGTCGCTCGGCTTCGACATTCGCGAACCTCTCGCGTGCATGCAGGGCAGGACCATTGCGCGTCACATCGCCGGCTGCGAGGTGCGTGCGGCCAGGCCGGAAGATTTGGACGCCTGTAACGCCCTGTCGCGGCGGGTGCATGGATTTGACCGGGCCGCGGAGTTGGGCCATGAGATCGCCGAGGGCACCGCAAAGGTTGTTGAACGCGCGGGGCGCATCACCGGATACACAAGCCTTCTGGGATTTTTTGGCCACTCCACAGCCGAGACCAACATTGATTTACAGGCCCTGATTGCCTCGGCGGAGTCGTTCGCAGGTTCGGGAATCCTGGTTCCCTCGCGGAACCACGCGCTGTTTCGTTGGTGCCTGGGCAACGGCCTGCGCGTGGTGCAACCGATGACGCTGATGAGCCTGGGACTCTACAGCGAGCCCGCCGGAGCCTGGCTGCCCTCGATTACGTATTAGGACGCCGCACGACCGTGCGCGGAATCAACCATCCCGCCGGGTTTAGCGCGGGATGAGCCAGCGTGGATGGTGACGCCACACCACATAGCGGCCAATCATCCAGCCGACGGCGCTGCCTACCAGCACGTCAGAGGGGAAGTGCTCGCGGCCCACAACACGCGCCACGCTCACGCCCGTGGCCAGGCCATAGGCCGTGATCTTCGTCAGGGGCCCGTCATACTCCGAGGCGATGACCGCGGCTGAGGACCAGGCGATGATGCTGTGGTTGGAGGCGAATGAAGAGTCTGCGCCGACGCTGGTTTGAAAAAATCTGCCCCGGGCGCTGTCCACCGTGGGGCGCTCGCGCAACGAGGCCAGCTTGAACACCTCATTCACCGCCAGGCTGTCGAGGATCGCCTCGCCGCCCAGGATCCCGGTCTCAGTGGCATGGCTATCGTGGTGCAGGCGGCCCATACCGTAGATAATGGCCGGCGCCACCAGAAAGCCTCCCACCAGCCCGTTCGAGGCGGTTACGGCGTGCTGGTTCAGGGTGGGGTTGTCCAGCTTTGGCGACGACATCACCTGGTGGTCTGTCGTTATGGCCAACGTTGTGGCCAGCACCAGCGCCACCGGTCCAGTGGCGTTTGAGTAGCGCAGCCGCGCCGGGCTGGTCCAGATGGCGGCCTGGTCGTGCAGGATGTTTCGGGGCGTGTTCCGCAGGCTTACGTCGGGCTGCGGCTCGGGTGCGGCCGGCAGGGAGCTGCCGGAGGGCACGCTCTGCGCAGCGCCAGAGAGGCAAGACCCCGCCACGAAACACGCGGCGAACAGGGCGTGACAGCATAAGTGCTTGATTCGCATCTATTTGCCGGTTTCGTCCAGGAAGATTTTTACATAGTCCAGATAGTTCTGTGCGTACTCACGGATGAGGGCACGGTCTTTGTCTCCCAGTTCCCGGCGCATTTTGGCGGGAACGCCTGCCCAGAGCGTACGCGGCGGCACCACGGTATTCTCCGGCACCACGGCGCCTGCCGCGATAATGGAGCCGGTGCCGATGCGGGCATTATTCAGCACCGTCACTCCCATTCCAATCAGCACCTCGTCCTCCACCACGCAGCCATGCACAGTGGCGTTGTGGCCAATGGTCACCCAGTCACCCACAACCACCTGATACAAATGGCGTTGGCCGTGCAGCACTGCGCAGTCCTGCACGTTGGAGCTGGCGCCCACGCGGATGGAGTTCACGTCGCCGCGCAGTACGGCATTCATCCACACTGAGCTGTTTTCGCCCAGCGCCACGTCGCCCAGAATCTGGGCCGACAGGTCAACGTAACAACTGGCCGGAATCCGGGGCGTCTGCCCCTGGTAGCTGCGGATCATGCCGTCAAGACCTCAGGCCCAGTCTAGAACACCCAGGTGACCATCGGCGTCCGTCCGCGGCCGCCCAACTCCAGAACCGGCAGAATGGGCGCATTTTCGGGGCAAATTCGCCAAAACCTTCAGGAATCGGAGCCATTCTTCTTGACCCCTATCTTCAATTTTCCAGTATCATGAAGGTGCCCCTTTTGGCAGGTTTGGAGGTGGGACCCCTTTGGCAGAGGTTCGCATTCAGGAAGGCGAACCGCTCGAAAATGCGCTGCGCCGGTTTAAGCGGAAGGTTCAGCAGGAGGACATCATCAAGGAAGTCAAGCGTCACTCCTACTATCTGAAGCCCGGCGAAAAGCGCCGCGTCAAGGCTGCCTTGGCGCGCAAGCGGAATCGCAAGAAAGCTCGCAAGGAGCAAGACTAGCAACCGGACAATCGTGACACGCAGCCCCCGGCGTTGTTTGCAAATCGAATGCACGCAGCGCGCGAGGCACCAGAGAGATCGGGGCTGCCTGTTGCGATTCTTTCTTTATCACTCAACTGCCGCGCACGAGTTCAGCGCGGCGGCGGTTCACTCGGTCATCCGGCTCAGCCGGCTGATCCTCAAAGATTGCCGCTCATTTATCGCGGCCGGGCCTTTGGTATCGAATGAAACGAAGACGGGGAAACTGGACGGCGGGCTGACAACGGTGGTGGCCGAATCCCGCAACTTTCCCTGCCTTGGGGAAACCGGCCATGGAATATACCGATCGAGTCCTGAAATGCGCCGATTGCGGCGCTGAGTTTGTGTTTACCGCGGGCGAACAGCTCTTCTTCCACGACAAACAGTTCACCAACGACCCCAAGCGCTGCAAGCAGTGCAAGGCGAAGCGCGCCAGCGGCGGGCGCGTACGCTCAGAGACGCGGACCACCTGCTCGGCCTGCGGCGAGTCAACCACGGTGCCGTTCAGGCCCACCCAGGGCCGGCCCGTCCTTTGCCGCTCCTGCTTTCAAAAGCAGCAGGGGGAGCTTCGCCCGCCCGGGCATGCGGGTCCGCCGCATGTCGCCGGCGCCGCGGTTAGTCCAGCGCCGCGCTGATCAGCAGGTCGCCCGCAAATGGCGGAGGATATCCGGCCGAGCGGGCGAGCGTGGCTATCTGCGCCCAATGGCGGATCCCGTGCAGCAGCGCGTGCGCAACGATCTTCCTCTGCGAAGCGCTCAGAGTGCCCGCGCCCAGCGTCTTGAACTCCAGTTGCCGGGTCCAGTCCTGCTCCGGGTCCGCCAGCACCGCGCGCAGCCTGTCCATGGTCCCGGCGTGCAGGGCCGTCAGCGCTTCAAGGGAGTTTTCTGGAACATCCTCATACGCGGTTACCGGCAGGCCCGCGAGCCGCTGGCCATAGCGCATCTCCACCACCACGATGTGGCGCACCAGCCCCAGCACATTCGCCGTCGCATAGATGCCGCATGGCAACTGCTGCACCTCGGGATGCGCGGCCAGAAAATCCAGCCAGTGGTGCGTTGTTTCGTCACTCCAGCACAGGATTTCATCCAGCGTGAGCGCCGCGCTCATGACTTTCTCGCCAGGGCGCGATGACCAATGTCGCGCCGGTAATACATCCCGTCAAAGTGGATTCCGCTGAGCGCCTCATAGGCGCGCGCGAGTGCTTCCTCCAGCGAGTCGCCGGCCGCCGTCACGCCCAGCACCCGCCCGCCGCTGGTCAGGAGCTGGTTGCCGGCCATCGCCGTGCCGGAGTGGAACACCTGCACCCCGGGAATCTGCGCTGCCGCGTCAAGCCCCTGGATGGCAAAGCCCGTCTTATAACTGCCGGGATAGCCCGAAGAACTGGCAACCACGCAGGCCGCCGCCGCCGGACCCCAGCGTAGCGCGGTGTCGCCGAGCCGCCCGTCGACGCATGCCTCCAGAGCGTCCACCAGGTCGCTCTCGAGTCGCATCAAAATCGCCTGCGTCTCCGGGTCGCCGAAGCGCGCGTTGTATTCAAGCACCTCGGGTCCGCGCGCGGTCATCATCAGGCCCACGTACAGAACACCCTTGAACGGAGCGCCCTCCTCGGCCATGCCGCGCACCGTGGGCTCGGCAATGTGGTGCAGAATCCACTCGGTCATGCCCGGCTCAAGGATCGAATCGGTGCTATACACACCCATGCCGCCGGTGTTGGGCCCCGTGTCACCCTCTCCGATGCGCTTGTGATCCTGAGCCGGGGCGAGCGGCAGCACATGCTCTCCATCGCACAGGCACAGCAGGCTCACCTCCTCGCCCTTGAGAAACTCCTCCAGCACCACCTGCTTCTCCGCCGTGCCCAGAATCGACCCGGCCAGCAATCCCTGAGCAGCTTCCAGCGCCGTGTTCCGCGACTCGCAGATCAGTACGCCCTTGCCCGCCGCCAGCCCATCCGCCTTGACCACTATCGGAGGATGAAAATGGTCGATGGCCTTCTCAAGCTCCGCGGCAGTGGAGCAGACGGCATAGTTCGCCGTGGGAATCTGATGGCGCTTCATAAACTGCTTGGCGAAGGCCTTGCTCGTCTCCAGCATGGCCGCCTCGCGCGAGGGGCCAAACACCCGCAGCCCACGCTCTTCGAGCGCATCCACCACGCCCAGCGAGAGCGGCAGCTCCGGCCCCACGATCACCAGATCCGGCTTTTCCTGCTCTGCCAGCCGCACCATGGCGTCGCGGTCTTTCAGGTCCACCGGCACGCAGCGCGCAATCTGCGCCATGCCGCCGTTGCCCGGCGCGCACAGCAACCCGGTCACGCGGCTGCTCCGCTTCAGCGCCCAGGCCAGCGCATGCTCCCGGCCGCCCGACCCCAGGATTAGAACCTTCATTTTCGCAGCTCCCCCGACTCGTTATCTCAGCATCCCGGGCAGGGGAAGTCAAACCGTGGCTCTGCCTACGCGGCGCGCACCCTATACTGGTGCGTACACCGCCGGCGCATCCTCGCCGGTGGACCGGCGTACAAGTCCCGCCATGGCCGAGCACCGCATCCAGCCCCATCACGAACAGGCCGCAGCCGCGGAACGCCGCCGGCAGCAGCGGCATGCTTTCACGCGCAATCAGGTTCTTGGCATGCTCATCCTTGCGGCGGTCATCTGCGCCTGGTGGCTCTTTCACACCAATCCAGGCTGGATATTTCCCGCCGGATGGTGGCGGCTGTGACCGCGGCGCACGAACAGCTGGCGGTGCTGCTGCTGGGCCCCACGGGCAGCGGCAAGACGGCGCTCTCGCTGGCTCTGGGCGAGCGCTTCGGCGGCGAAATAGTAAGCTGCGACTCGGTCGCGGTCTATCGCGGCATGGATATTGGCAGTGCCAAACCCACGCGCAATGAGCAGGCGAGGCTGCCGCACCACCTTATCGA
>DASSHM010000097.1:0-7067 GCA_035692885.1 Occallatibacter sp. | reverse complement strand
AGTTGTCATCGAGGCGCGCCACCTTTGCATGATGATGCGCGGCATCGAGAAGCAACACTCTTCAACGGTGACCTCGGCGATGGTTGGCTGCTTCAGGCAGAAGGAGACGCGCACCGAGTTCCTGTCTCTGGTGAGGCAACCCGGCAGCGGACTGTGAGGATGAACGGCTGCTCGGCTAAAGTAGTTGAGTGAACGGACTACTGGTCATCGACAAGCCAGGCGGCATGACCAGCCACGATGTGGTCAGCCAACTACGCAGAATTACAGGAGAGCGTTCTATCGGGCATCTGGGAACGCTCGACCCTATGGCGACCGGGGTGTTACCGCTGCTGATAGGCCGGTTCACGCGCCTGGCACAGTTCTTTTCTACGACTGAGAAAAGTTATACGGGCTTGATTCGCTTTGGGTTTGCGACGGATACGTATGACGCAGACGGCGTGCCGCGGAAACCCGTGGTCAAGCCGGAGTTGACTCTGCAACAGGTGCGCGCCGCTGCCAGCCGCTTCAGTGGGCAGCTTGAGCAGGTGCCTCCTCCGTTCTCCGCTAAAAAGGTGGGGGGAACGCCCGCTTACAAAATGGCTCGGGCCGGCAGGCCGGTGGATCTGAAGCCGGCAATCATTCAGATTTCGGCATTTGACATGCTCAGCCTCGAAGGTGACACGGCCAGTTTTGTCATGACCGTGAGCACGGGAGGTTATGTGCGCTCAGTGGCGCACGAACTGGGGCAGGTGCTTGGTTGCGGCGCGCACCTCAGCAGCCTGCGCCGAACACGGGCGGGCGCGTTTACGCTGACAGATGCGCATCGGCTGGACGAACTGGAGCCACTGAAAGGGGACGTCGCGGCGCTCGAGTCAATTTGCGTCCATCCTCGCATGGTGCTGCCGGAGTTGCCTGCAGTCACTGGGGATGAACAGGCTTTGGGACGCCTGCGGAATGGGGCGCAGGCGAATTTGCCGGAATTCTCGCAGGCTCCACTTGTGAGAGTGTATGCCGGGCCGCGCGAACTGGCCGGGATTGCCAAAAGAGTGGCTGGCACCCTTTTTCAACCTGTGGTTGTGATGGCGTAAGGCGGGTTGGTCAGCGCGCCTTGCGCAACAAGGGACGGAGGGCTGGAAGCAGCGTGCGGGCGATGATACGGGATCCCTTGGCGGTGGGATGAATGCCGTCGTGCTGGATGGTGCCGGGTACGTGCAGAAGATCCTTATAGATCATGGGTACCACGGCGGTGTGATGGCGGGCGGCAAGGTCGGGGAAGATCTGATTGAACTGGCGAATATAGCCGGCCCCGTAGTTCGGGGGCAGGGTGATGCCGGCGAGGAGCACGCGGATATGCGCGGCTTCAAGGCGGGTGAGCACTGTATCGAGGTTTCTGCGCGTGTCAGCTAGCGGCAGGCCACGCAAGCCGTCGTTGCCGCCAAACTCGACAATCACGACGGACGGATGCAGGCGCAGGACGGAGGGCAGACCTTCCACCGCGTCTTTCGTGGTGGCGCCGCTGGTGCCCAGGTTGATGACCTTGTAACGGTAACCCTGGCCGTCAAGGAGATGCTGCAGAGCGTTGGGGAAGGACTGGCCCGCGGAAAGGCCATAACCGGCTGTGATGCTGTCGCCGTAGCATACCAGGACAGGCCGATCGAGGACTTGCGGGTTCCGGGCTGGCTGATCCGGGCCCGGCCGTCCTATCGCCCGTAGTGGGAGAACGAGCGGGATGACAGCGAATGAAACGAGAAGCGCGCGGCGAACGTCCACAGATACAGTGTAGACGGTGCCGATGGCGGCAAAGCCGGTACGGGGCAAACGGAGAAGTCCGGGAGGCTGCGGGTGATTGAAGTCCGGAACGTGAAGAAATGGATTCAGAACGGCTCGCGCCGGGTGGAGATTCTCAAGGGGATATCACTGAATATCCCGGCAGGGCAGTTTGTGGCGATTATCGGCGCCAGCGGTAGCGGCAAGAGCACTCTGCTGGGCCTGCTGGCGGGGTTGGATACGCCAAGCGAGGGCGAGATCTGGCTGGACGGAACGCCGATTCATAATCTGGCCGAGGCGGACCTGGCAGCGGTACGCGGGCGCAAGATCGGATTTGTCTTCCAGTCCTATCAACTGATCCAGACGTTGACGGCGCTCGAAAACGTGCTGCTGCCGTTTGAGCTGAACAGGGAAGGCAGCGGGCTGCAACAGGCGCGTCGTCTGCTGGATGAGGTGGGACTGGGCGGCCGGCTGGACCATTATCCGGTGCAGTTGTCGGGCGGGGAACAGCAACGTGTGGCTCTGGCGAGGGCATTTGTGGTGGAACCACCCATTGTGATGGCGGATGAGCCTACAGGCAATCTGGACTCCGAAAACGGGCGCATGGTGCTGGACCTGTTGCTTGAGCGAAACCGCCGGGCGGGCGCGACCATGGTGCTGGTGACGCACGATCCTGAGATTGCGAGCCGAGCTGACCGCAGGATTACGCTCAAGGACGGGATAATTGTGGAGGACACTTTGCCGGGCAGCGAGTCAGCACACGAGGCCGTGGACGAGGAGCCGCGCATTCATGGCTAGGCGTCCGCTGGGATGGAAGCGGGCCGCGGCCATCGGCTGGCGCGACCTGAAGTCAGCTCCAGGCAAATTTGCGTTTGTCGTGTTTTCAGTGGCCGTGGGCGTGGCGGCGCTGGTGGGTGTGCGCGGGTTCAGTGGCAGCTTCAGACAGACGCTTTCAACCCAGGCACGATCGCTGATGGCAGGCGACCTGAGCGCCCGAATTTTCAGGGCGCCGACCGACGAGGAGAAACGGAAGCTTGCGGAGATTGACAGCCAGACGCCCAATATCGAGTCAACATGGGTGACTGAGACGATGTCGATGGCTTCGGTGGCGCAGGATCCCGTGCCACTGCTGGTCTCACTGAAGGCGGTAAACCCAGCGAAATATCCGTTCTATGGCAAGGTTGAGCTGGAACCGGATGTGTCCCTGCGACAGGCGCTTCAGGGCGACTCCGCGGTGGTCGCCAATGAGTTCCTGATCAGGATGACGGCGCGTGTTGGGCAGACACTGCGGCTGGGTGGGATGGATTTCAAGATCACCGCGGTTCTGAAGCAGGAACCCGACCGGATGATGGCCGGTGCAAGCCTTGGACCACGGGTGATGATCTCAGAGGCGTCCCTCAAGAAGACCGGCCTGCTGACGCTGGGAAGCCGCGCAAGCCGGCGCATGCTGATGAAGCTTCCTCCACAGGCCGACGCCGCCTCGGTACGGAAGGCGGTGGAGGCGGCATTGCCCGACGCGCAGGTGCTGGATTATCGCGAAGGGAACCCGGCCCTCACTCATGGACTGGACCACGCAACGGCAATTTTGAGCCTTATCTGCCTGGTGGCGATGGTGCTGGGTGCAATCGGCGTGGCCATGGCGATGCATGCGCATCTTGAGCAGAGGATGGACATGCTGGCCATCTTGAAGGCAGTTGGAGCGCGCTCTAGCGACCTGTTGCGTATATTCCTGCTGCAGACGCTCGGTCTGGGCCTGCTGGGAGGCCTGCTGGGCGTGGCGGCCGGCGTGGGTGTGATGTTGCTGCTTCCAGCTGTTTTTGGGCGGCTGCTGCCCATCCATGCTCATCTGCAGTTTCCATGGCGGTCAATCGGGGCGGGACTTGGGACAGGGCTGCTGACCACGCTGCTGTTCTGCCTGCCACCACTGCTGGATGTTCGAGCTGTAAGGCCGGTGCTGGTGCTGCGCAGGCTGGTGGAGCCGGCACCAGAGCGCCTGAGCGGCTGGCTGGCGCGTTGGTGGGTGCGTCGATTGCAGTTGGGTATTTCCGCGTTGGTGGTGCTGGCGCTGGGGGCCATCGCCTGGGGACTCACTGACTCAGTGCAGGTGGGCGGCTGGTTCGCCCTGATGTTCTTTCTGGCGTTGGCGGTTCTGCTGCTGCTGGCAGACGTGTCATTGCGGACACTGCGATTTGGGTTGAACAGGGTGCGTCTGCACTTGCCGTCATCGCTGCGGCACGGGCTTGCCAATCTCTACCGCCCCGGGAACCAGTCAGCAGCGGTACTGGCCGCGCTGGGCACGGGCGTGATGCTCATTCTTGCCGTGTATCTGATGCAGGGATCGATTCTGCGAGACCTGCGCGAGACAGCGTCGCCCAAGCTCCCAAATGTCTTCTTGATCGACGTAAGTACCGATGAAGTGGCCGGGATCAGGGAATTCTTTAAGCATCAGCAGGGCGTGACGCAAACGCTGAATCTGATGCCGGTCGTCCGCGGCCGGTTTCTTTCTCTGAATGGAACGCCGGTGGAACAGTTGAAGGTGGAGCACTATCCGCGTCACATGCTGGAGAACGCCGAATTAAGCTGGGCAGACAAGCCGCCGGAAGGCGACAAGATTACCCAGGGCAGATGGTGGTCCGATGCACGCGCCGCGGAGATGGCGGTCAGTGAAGGCACAGCAAGACGGCTGAAACTGGGAGTGGGATCTGCCGTGGAGCTGGAGGTGGGCGGAGTAGCGCGCTCGTTGAAGGTGGCGGCGGTGTACCGCGCCGATGGACAGCATGTGGGGGCGCGAGTGGCGTTTGTGTTGCCATCAGGAGAATTGCAGAATGAGATCGCAACATGGTACGGCGGCGTTCACATGGATCCGGGACAGGTTGCACCAATGGAGAGTGCGCTGTTCGCGCAGTACCCGACAGTGTCAGTCATCAATATTGCCGATGTGCTGGACCGGATAGAGAGCGTGGTCAACCAGATTACATTCGTGGTGCGCTTTCTCGCTGTATTTTCGATTCTGGCCGGCCTGATGATCCTGGCATCCAGCATTGCAAGCGCGAGGTTCCGACGAATGCGCGAGGCGGTGGTGCTGAAGACACTGGGCGCGACGCGAATGCATGTCGTGCGTACGTTCAGCGTTGAGTTCAGTGTGCTGGGCCTGCTGGCCGGCGCGGTCGGCGTGGTATTTGCCAATCTGCTGACCCGCGTGCTGCTGCACAAGCTCGAAGTGGCGTACAGAATCGATTGGACGTCAACGCTGGTTGCGCTGGTCGGGACAGCGATTCTGGCCACGGCAACGGGGTGGATTGCGAGTTACAGAATTTTGGGCCTGCGGCCGCTGGAGGTGCTCAGGGAGGAATAGGAGCGCGGTTCGCACACCGCTCCGGTCTGCCGGCGTGAGTTGGAACGGTACGTTGATGCAAGCCAAACGGACCTCGACCGCGGTTTGACCGGCAATGCGCAACCCTTTATCATGAATAAGTTGGCTGCATGGCCCGGCGCCCTGCCGCGGCCACGGTCAGCACGACCGCAAGGTCCTGAAAATATCTCGCTACTGCCCCCTCGTTCAATGGCAGGACAGCTGACTCTGGATCAGCATATCGGGGTTCGAATCCCTGGGGGGCAGCCAATATCCAGCCTGGCAGTGGATGAAACCATTGGATATTCATCAGGCGAAGAATCGCCCTGCACTGATCCATATTTAGTTACCCATCAGTTGGCTCACCTTGTCAGCGTATGCGATTGCGCGGAGGCCGTGGTGTACGTGCGCCATAAGCCGACCATGGCGGTCAATCTGAGCCGAGGGTAAACTCGGAAAGCTCGCTCTTGAGTGTTGAGATTTCAAGTTCACGCAGATCGTGTCCGTGTGTCTCCCGCCCGAGGAAAGCGAGCAGAACCATGGAGAGCACGCATGGAACGGCGACAGCCCCGGCCGCCAAACCCAGTGCGGGAACCAGCGCGAGTGCGCCGAGTCCCTGGGCAAGCAGCCCGCCGCTCTTGCTGAACCCCGCGACCCATCCGGTGGCGCGGCCGCGCACCCGGAGTGGGTAGCTCTCCGCCGAGTAAGGCAGAATCATGGAGACGATACCGCTGGTTCCGACGATGAGCAACACGACGGGAAGCACCGGACTGGAGAGAATTGCGATTCCGCCCACATCGCGCAAAAGAATTGCGATGAGCCCGAGGGTGGTTACGCCGACGGAGAGAATGAGCGTCCGCTTGGAGCTCCAGATACTGTAGAGCCACGCCACCAAGACGATGGTGGGAGCAGCGATGAGGGTGGAGCGGACGATAAGCTCGCTGGCGGCGCCCATGCTGCGGCCCTCGTGCATGAGGCTGCCGGGGAGCCATAGCAGTACGCCGAAGTTCACGAAGCCCACGCAGGTTGCGGTGAGCGTGAGTGCGCAGGTGAGGCCGAGCAACTTGCGCCAGTTGATGGGAGCGGTGGACGGCGCGATTCCGAAAGCGATCGCCTGAGCCGTCTTCTTCTCGAACGAGATGCCGAAGCGCGCCAGTGTTTCACGAGCCTCGTCGATGCGCCCCATGCTTTGCAGAAAGCGGGCTGACTCCGGAAGCAGGGGGCTGACCAGAACCAGAATGGCCGAGACGGGCAGGCCGAGTAGCCACATGATGCGCCAGCCGAAATGGGGCTGCAGCAACGCCGACAGGCTGCTGGTGACCAAATACCCACCGATGGTGCCGATGCCGCCGACGAGCACCAGACACCAGCCTCGATGGCGGGTTGGCATGATCTCAGCCAGCAAAGCATAGGAAACGGGCAGCATGCCGCCGGCGCCGAGGCCCATCAAGAAGCACATGAAGATGTTCCATGCAAAGGAGGGCATCGCACCGCAGATGGATGTCCCCATAAAGACGACGGCGGCGAGCAGGATGGTTGCTCTTCGCCCGTACATGTCAGCCAGAGCACCCCAGACGAATGAGCCGATCGTGGTGCCGAGGAGCCCGGAGAAGGGGAGAATGGCCACGCTGGCAAACGAGAGGCCGTATTCGGTGCGCATGCCGGGAATTACGAAACCGAGGGTGGCCGGCTTCATCACGTCGATAATGAGGGCAATGCTGAGCAGTGCGATCTGTAGCCAGTGAGCACGGGTCAGAGGAGCATCTTCGGGGGGCGCAATTTCTTCGTACGTGAGAGCTTTTCCGCGGCTGGGAAGCAAGCCATATGCGGTTGCTCCTATACCGGCAACGATGAGCCCCATGCCGATGATCATGCCGGTGCCCATCGGCATGCCGGCCAGCCGATAGTGCGTATAGCGCCCCATGAGGAACATGGGAATATGCAGCAAAACGCCGACGGTCACTGCCAC
>DASSHM010000096.1:0-17588 GCA_035692885.1 Occallatibacter sp. | reverse complement strand
TTCAGCTTCGCCCCTGCCGCCAGGTGCCCCAGAGACGTTTTCTCCACCGTCTCCCGCGCAAGGTCTGCATGAAAGTACACCGGATTCACATTGAGTGCCGTCAGGCACACTCCGCTCACCGCAAGCGAATCGCCCTCGCGCAGCCGCCCGGCAATCCCCGGCGCCTCCACCGTAATCCGCCGCACGCCTGATCCGCTTTTCGGGCCGCGCTCCGCCAACTCCACCAGCGCTCCCGTCTGCTCGATGATTCCGGTAAACATGAGGTTATTCTAGGCGAGCCAGCCTGTACTGGTACGGAAGAGATAAAAGGCCCAAACCGGCCACTCGCGCAACCCATTTGCAGCCCCTTTTCTTCCACTCCGAGTACTGCCTACTCCACCGTCGCTTCCTTCGCCCTATCCAGGGCAAACTCCCCGCGCGTGAGCTTGCGATAGAGCGACAGCAGGCGCAGACGCCAACGCACAATCATGCCGAACGCCAGGATAAAGAAGAGTCCGCCGGTTTGTTCCAGCGTCAGGTAGCGGTCAAAGTAGCCACGCGCAAAATACCGGATGGCCGCCAGCACAATCACAACGGCAAAGAAAGCCAGAGAGCGCTTCATCATGATCCTGTCACCCTCGCGCCTCAGGCTCGAGGTCAGCAGCAGCGGATACGCCAGCACCACGGCCCCAATCACAAACGCCGAGACGGCCCAAGTCCACGGCACGCGGAACATGGGCGCCAGAAACATGCAAAAGCCCGTCGCCATGCCCAGCGGTGGCATCACAATCTTGCGCACGGTCACCGCGGTCCGGCCCTCCCGCACGCGCCACACCAGCACGCCGCACAGGCCCACCACCGACACCACTGCCGTGAAAAGCGTCTTCGAAATCATCCCCGGGAAAATCATCTTTTTATATTGTGACAGGGCCAGCCGGTATGCGATACCTCGGGTGCAGGTCGACTTGAACAATCAATTTGACGGCGTCAACGCCACCGGTCTTACTTTCGCTGCGTTGGCGGCCACGGATCGCGCAACAGGGAACACAACCCGAGGTCATTGCCATAGCGCTCCACTTCCACCTCTTCCAGCCATGCCGGCTGCTCCATTCCGCGGAATGCAGGCACCGCGTCGGAGCCCATAATCTGCGGAGAAACAAACAGATGCACCCTGTCCACAAGCTTCGCCGCCAGCAGAGCTGTATTCAGGCGCGTGCCCGTCTCGGTGAGCAGCGTGAGCACGCCCTCCGCGCCCAGCCGCTCCAGCACCTTGTCCAGGGGAACCCTGCCCGATTCGGCCTCCAGCACCTCCACGCGCACGCCGCGCCGCCGCAGCTCGCCTGCCCGTGTCTCGTCCCGTGAAACGGTAAAGATCACCACGTCGTCGTCTGCGGTGGCCACGATTTTGGCATCCAGCGGCATTCTCAGGGCGCTGTCAAGCACCACACGCAACAGCTTGCGCCGCCGCCGCATCCCGCTCCGGTCGGTGAGCATGGGATCATCGGCCACCACCGTGTCCACGCCTGTCAGCGCCGCGTCGGCCTGCCAGCGCAGAGGCTGCACCGCCGCTCGCGCCGCCTCGCATGTAATCCAGTAGGTCTCCCGTGCCTTGTGCATCCCGGCCGGCGGAGCTATCCGCCCGTCCAGCGTCATCGCCACCTTCATCAGAACCAGCGGACGCCCATGCTGGCACCATAACGCATACCCTTCGTTCAGGCGTCGCGCCTCAGTCTCGCAGACACCCACGAGCGTCTTGATTCCGGCCGCGCTGAGCCGTTCAAGCCCATGCCCGGCCACCTTGGGATTCGGATCAATCGTTGCCGCGACCACGCGCCCCAGACCCGCGGAGATCAGCGCTTCAGTGCAGGGGCCCGTGCGCCCGGTATGATTGCATGGCTCCAGGGTGACATATGCGGTTCCGCCCTTGAGCCGCTTTCCCGCGTGTAGCTGGGCCTCGCGCAGCGCCACGATCTCGGCGTGCTCCTTCAAGTCGTATTCGTGCCATCCCTCGCCCACCACCTGTCCGCCGCGGTCAAGAATCACGCACCCCACCGCCGGATTGGGCGACGACACGCCTATCCCCCGCCGCGCCAGCTCCAGCGCCCGCTGCATCCACTGCTGATCAGTGCCCTCTGCGTTCATCTCATCCCACCAGCGCGTCTACAAACGCAGTTGCGTCAAACACCAGCAGGTCGTCCATCTTTTCGCCCACGCCCACAAACAGCACCGGAAGCCCCATCTCGCGCGCAATCGCCACCGCAATGCCGCCTTTGGCGGTGCCGTCCAGCTTGGTGAGTACAATCCCGGTCACGCCCGCTGCCGCCGTGAACTGCCTTGCCTGCTGCAGCCCGTTCTGACCCGTGGTGGCGTCCAATACCAGCAACACCTCATGCGGAGCGCCGGGCACCAGCTTGGCGGCCGTACGCCGCATCTTGTCCAGCTCGTCCATCAGCCCCGTCTTGGTATGCAATCGTCCCGCCGTGTCCACGATCAGTTCCTGCACGCCGCGAGACTTCGCCGCACTCGCTGCATCGTACAGAACCGCCGCCGGGTCGCCGCCCTGCCGCGTCTTGATCATCTCCACGCCGCTGCGCTGAGCCCATACCTCGAGCTGTTCAATCGCCGCCGCGCGGAAGGTATCGGCGGCGCACAGCAGAACGGTCCGATTGCGGGCACGAAGCCATGCGGCAAGCTTGCCACTCGTAGTGGTTTTGCCCGTTCCGTTCACGCCCACCAGAAATGTGACCCGGGGTGGGAACTCCGGCTCCGCCGCAGGCTTTCGTGGAGCTTCCAGCATCCTCCGCAGTTGCTCCTTCAGGAGCGCGCGCAGCTCCTCGCCGCCTTCAATCGCTTTTTTCCGTGCCCGCTCGCGCAGCGCGGCCAGGATCTCCGTGGTCGTCTGCACCCCGATGTCGCTGGTCAGCAGCGCCTCCTCCAGATTTCCGAGCGCCGCCTCATTCACCTCGCGCGTGAGGGAAACAATGTCGTCGATTCGGGCAGAGAACGACTCGCGCGTCCGCGCCACAGCCTGCTTCATCCGGTTGAAAAAGCCAGGTTTACCCCCTTCTTCCGCGACGTTTACCGGCTTGTCGTCCGTGTTTCCGAATAGCGTGATCATGGGCCTTCCATGTTTGAGTCTAAAGCAATTCCCGCCCCGCTGCGGTGGAGTGCACCCTCCCGGCGGCGGCAATCCGGGCTCTCCGCCAGCCATCTACAGCCGTGCCGGTTCAACTTCAGCTCCACTGCCATTCCCTCTCTGAGAACTTCACCCATCAGGAGCGAAAAATAACTTGCAATTCACAACCCAAACAGGGAAGAATCTCTCAGCAGCCCGCTTCTTCCCCGGGGCTCGCGGGTTCAATCTGGAGGAACTTTCAGCTTATGAGCAAAGTGCGTGTTTTGGCAGGAACGCGCAAGGGAGCATTTGTGCTCAGCGCCGACGGCAAGCGGGACAAGTGGCAGGTCAGCGGACCGCACTTCGCCGGCTGGGAGATTTATCACGTCAAGGGTTCGCCCGTGAACCCGGATCGGATGTACGCATCGCAGTCCAGCGGCTGGTTCGGCCAGATATTGCAGAGGTCCGACGATGGCGGGAAGACCTGGACGCCTCCCGGAGGAGAGCCCATCCCCACACCCGGCCCCCCCCAGCCCGCCAGCAACCGCTTCGCCTACGACACCACGGACGCAACCGGCAAACCGCTCACCACGCATCAGTGGTACGACGGCTCACAGCATCCCTGGGAGTTCAAGCGAGTCTGGCACATCGAGCCGTCCCTGACTGACGCTGACACGGTCTATGCGGGCGTCGAGGATGCGGCGCTCTTCCGCTCCACCAACGGCGGCAGCGATTGGCATGAGCTCAGCGGCCTCCGCGGTCACGGTACGGGTCCCAAATGGCAGCCCGGGGCCGGCGGCATGTGCCTCCACACCATTCTCCTCGACCCCACCAACCCCGACCGCATCTACATCGCCATCTCCGCTGCGGGAGCGTTCCGCACCGATGATGGAGGCAAGTCCTGGAAGCCCATCAACAGGGGCCTCGTCTCCAACTTCATGCCCGACCCCAAGGCTGAGATCGGCCATTGCGTTCACCACGTCGCGCTCCATCCCTCGCGCCCCAACGTCCTTTTCATGCAGAAGCACTGGGACGTCATGCGCTCCGACGACGCCGGCGACACCTGGACCGAGGTCAGCGGCAACCTGCCCACCGACTTCGGCTTTGTTATCGACGTCCACGCCCACGAGCCGGAGACGCTTTACGTCGTTCCCATCAAGAGCGACTCGGAGCACTTTCCCATCGATGGCAAGCTCCAGGTCTTCCGCAGCCGCTCCGGCGGCAATCATTGGGAGGCGCTCACCAACGGACTTCCGCAAAAGGATTGCTACGTCAACGTGCTCCGCGATGCCATGGCCGTCGATCGGCTCGATGATTGCGGCATTTATTTTGGCACCACCGGCGGGCAGGTCTATCTCTCGCCCAACGGCGGCGACACCTGGCAGGCCATCGTTCACGACCTGCCACCCGTGCTCTCCGTCGAGGTCCAGACCCTGGCCTGATGCGCGATCACCATCGGGTCAGGGAAGAGATTTCTGTACTCCGTTTCCCATCCTTGCGGCGTCCGCGCCGCGAAGGCGGGAATCCCTGACGGGAGCATCCGTCACGCTGAGCGCAGCAAGGCTACGTCCGGCATGCGATGATCACACGCGGGGCAGACGGTATTCTGCTCCTTAACCTTCAGGCCACCCATGACGCCATCCGTGCTTCCCATCCGCGTTCAGATTCCCTACCACCTGCGCAATCTCGCGCAGGTGGACGGCGAGCTGACTCTCGACGTTGCGCCACCCATCACCATCCGCGCCATTCTGGACGCGCTCGAGGCCGTCCATCCCGTGCTTCGCGGCACCATCCGCGACCACGACACCCTCCAGCGCCGCGCCTTCCTCCGCTTCTTCGCCTGCGAGGAGGATCTTTCCAACGACCCGACTGACAACCCGCTTCCGCAGGCAGTCGTGGAAGGCAAGGAGCCCCTGCTCATCATCGGCGCCATCGCTGGCGGGTGATATTTTGTGGGCCGTCCAATCCAACGCCTAGTGCTCGTGCCTGCCCGGCCGCAGCATCAGGTCTCTGATTGCCTCGCGCGGGTCCTTGCCCTTGTCCAGAATCAGCTCCATCTGCTCCGTGATGGGCATCTCAATGCCATGCGCCCGCGCCAGCCCCAGCGCCGCGCGCGTGGTGCGCACTCCCTCAGCCACCTTGCCGCCCAGGCTCTCCAGGATTTCCGGCAGCTTGCGCCCTTTGCCCAGTGCCTCGCCGACTGTGCGGTTGCGGCTCAGCGAGCCCGTACAGGTAAGCACCAGGTCGCCCACGCCGCTGAGTCCTGCCAGTGTCTCGCGCGCGCCACCGCAGGCCACTGCCAGTCGAGTGATCTCGGCGATACCGCGGGTCATCAGGCCTGCCGCCGAGTTGTAGCCCAGACCCACGCCGGAAACGATGCCGGCCGCAATCGCAATCACATTCTTCAGCGCGCCGCCCAGCTCCACACCGATGATGTCAGCCGACGTGTAAAGCCTCAGCGTCTCTGACGAAAACGCCTGCCGCACCTGCGCGGCAATCTCTGCATCGCTGAAGGCCACGGTCACGGCTGTTGGCTGGCCCTGAGCCACCTCCAGGGCAAAGCTGGGGCCGGACAGGGCTCCGAGAGGCAGCGCCAGCCCCGCCGGCTCAAGCACCTGCGAAATCACCTGCGTCATGCGCAGAAAGGTCTTGTCCTCCACGCCTTTCGTGGCGCTTACGATGATCTGCCCCGCATCCAGATAGGGCGTCAACCTCTTCAGCGTGGCCCGCAGAAACTCAGAGGGCACAACACTGACCAGAATCTCGCCCCTGGCCACCGCCGGCTCGTCGCCCGTAACCGTGATTTCGCCGGGCAGCGGGAACCCCGGCAGAAACTGCCTGTTCTCACCAGCCTCGTTGATCTGGCGCGCCTCGTCGTGGCTGTGCGCCCACAGCGTCAGCTCGTGCCCGCCCCGCCGGTGCAGCGAGAGAGCGATGGCTGTGCCCCAGGCTCCGGAGCCGAGCACCACAATGCGGCTCATACGGCCCTCCTCGCTCCAAAGCGGTTTTCTGTTCCGGTCAGCAGGCGGCGGATGTTCTGGTGGTGCTTGGCAATGATGAGCAGCGCCACGACCGCCTGCACCGCTAGAAAGAATGCGGGTTTATTGCCACGAACAAGGAACCACGCAAAGGCTGGAAAGCTGGCCGCGCCGAGGATTGAGGCCAGCGAGACATAACGGCTCAGAGCCAGGATCAGGGCAAACACCACAATCGCGGCCATCGCGGCCAGTGGCGCCGCCACCAGGAAGACGCCAAATCCGGTGGCTACGCCCTTGCCGCCGCGAAACCCCAGCCACACCGGGAACATGTGCCCCAGCACGGCGAACAGGGCAGCCAGCGCCTCCACGTTGCGGATGGGCGCCGCGGGAAGCAGAAGGTGCGCCATCAGGGTCCCCACCCAGACGGCCGCGCAACCCTTCAGCATGTCCAGCAAAAATGTGGCCGCTCCCAGGCCCTTCGCGCCCGAGCGCAGCACGTTGGTCGCGCCGATGTTTCCGCTGCCCAGCGTGCGGATGTCCTGCCTGCGGAAGATGCGCATCAGCAGGTACCCGTTGGGAATGGATCCGAGCAGGTAGGCAGCGGCCACAACCAGGAGTCGCGCGAGCACCATAACGAACCGAGTTTAGCAGGTGGAGCCGCCTGGGGCAGGGGCTCAGAAGGGCGGTTTCAACCTTCGTCCAATCCGCAGTAAATATCTTCTCCGGCCATTCCGGCTGCGCTATACTGCGTGCCTCCCCCCTGAAATTGTTGGAAGACCTGACTCTTCATTGAAAGGTGGAAGATCATGGCAATGTATCTGGTACAGACCTCCTATACCACCCAGGCGCTGAGCATTTTGATCAAGAACCCCCAGAATCGTACTGAGGTGGTTCGCAAGGCGGCTGAAAAGTTCGGTGGCAAGCTGGTGGGCCAGTGGCTCTCCTTTGGCGACTATGATGTCACCTGCATCTTTGAGATGCCTGACAACGTAAGCGCGGCGGCTCTGTCCCTGGCGGTATCGGCCGGGGGCACGGTGACGGGCACCAAAACCACGCCGCTGCTGACCATTGACGAGGGGATGGCCGCTCTCAAGAAGGCCGGCACTTCCAGCTACAAGCCGGTCAGCGCAAAGTAGCGGCAGCAGGCGGCGCGCCGTTCAGTCCACCATCACCTCGCCCGGCAGAATCGGGCGGGTGCGGGGCAGCGCGCCCATGCATGCGGCCATGCCCATCACCGTCAGCGTCCCGGCAAACACGGCCAGCTTCACCAGGCTCCCGCCACGCGTCTCCGGCAGCGCCTTCCACAGCACCAGCAGCAGAGTCTGCGCCATGGTGACCGCCCACACCGAGCCGTAAAAGTAGCGCCGCTCATGGCCTTCACCCTTTGTAGACGGCCCAACGCGCGGCAGCTTGCCCGCCGCGCCGAGCCCCAGGATTACCGCGAATACAGGCAGGTAGGCATAGTGATAGAGCTGCTTCATGTACCACACGCCCGACGCCGACGCAATCAGCAGTCCGGCGAGGTTGAGCAGGGCAAAGTTCAGCACGGCGTTCCATGCGAAGGTATAGCAGACCTTGCGGTAGAGGGGATTGGGGCGAGCCTCGTCAAAGCGGAGGATGTATGGCGCTGGCTCCACGCCGGGCAACTGCCCATACAGCCCCGCGATGCCCGTGCCCAACACCACGAGCCCCAGCCAGATTGAGTTCGCCCATCCGAACCCATGCGCAAACAGGCTGAAAGTGAGCGGCCCCGGGGCCAAAAAAAAGACCCAGATCCAGATGGGCCAGTGCAGCACGCGGTAGTAGCGCTTGTTGCGCGTGCGCATCTTGCGGGCATCCGCGTACTCCACCCGGCCGTTGTATCGCATGGGCCGAGTCTTGCAAATGCGCCGCCAGCGCGTCAATCGCCACTTTCCGGCAATGGCCGCACGCATCAGAGCTGCCCGCTACATGAGTTTTTTGCGGATCAGGTCAAGCGCCTGTTGCGTGGCCCACTGGCGCACCCGCTCGCGGTCGCCGCGAAACGTACGATTGTAGCTGTCGGTCCTCTTGCCGTCTGACACGGCAAAATACACCAGCCCCACCGGCTTGCCTTCGGTGCCGCCGGCCGGACCTGCGATTCCGGTTACGCCCAGTCCGAGCGTCGCACCCGTCCGCTGCCGGATGCCCTTGGCCAGCGCCTCGGCCACCTCGGTTGAAACCGCGCCGTGCTTGGCGATCAGCTCCGGCGGAACATTGGCGAACGCCGTCTTCAGCGGGTCGGAGTACACCACGGCACCGCCCAGAAATGAGCGCGAGCTGCCCGGCACACTCGTAATCCTCTCGGCCACCATTCCGCCCGTGCAGCTCTCGGCCACGGCAAGCGTGGCCTGGCGAAGGCCAAGGTAGTAGAGAACAATCTGCTCCAGCGATTCGCCGTCCGATGAGTAGAGCCAGTCGTCCAGCGACTCTTCAAGCCGGCCCGCCAGCTCATCCACGCGCTGCTGCGCCTCATCCATGCTGCGCTTGGTGCACAGCAGCGTGAGCTGGATATCGCCGGCACGCGCCAGAATGGTTGTCTCCACATCGTTGTACTGCGTGTAGATGGGCGCCAGCAGCTTGTCGGCCTGGGACTCGGGAATCATGGCCGCCTTCAGTATCCGCTTGGCAATCGAGCGCGCTGGAACAATGGAGCGCAGGCGCGCAAGGCAGTCGCCTTCAAACATCGGCTTGCACTCATGAGGTGGTCCCGGCACCAGCAGCACGATCTTGCGGTAACCTTCAAACTTTGTATCGAGCCACTGGCCGGGCGCGCTGCCGTTGGCGTTCTCCAGCACCGTGGCGCCCTCAATCACGTCGCCCTGCTTCAGATTGTTCTCCGGCAGCGGTATGCGCCATGAGGCAGCCCGCGCGTGCAGTGCCGCCAGCACAGAGCCGTCGCGCCGCAGCTTCAGCGACAGAGCCTCCGCCACCGCCTCCCGTGTCAGATCATCCTCGGTGGGGCCCAGACCGCCCATCATCACAATCACGTCCGCGCGGGTCAACGCCGTGCGCACCGCGCTCACCAGGTCCTTGCGGCGGTCGCCCACAATTGTCTTGAAAACGACCGTCACGCCAATCTCGTTCAGCTTTTCGGTGATGTAGAGGGAGTTCGTGTCCTGCCGGAATGGCGTAAGCATCTCAGAGCCGACAGCGATGATTTCGGATTTCATGCCTCTGCTCGTTGCTCCTGCGTATGTTCCCCGGCAACCGGCTGACCGGCGGCAGCGGGAAACAGACTGGGCGTGATGGTGCGCCGGGATTGCCTGGAAGGTCCGAGTTGCCTAGAAGAGGTGCAGCCCCTCAACGCCCAGGTCCACATCATAAACTGCCTCGTTGGTGGCCAGCACTGCCGTACCAAGCGGTGAGAATGCCACGCCCACCAGGTTGTTGCCGGCCACGGCCAGATCTGCTTCCCCGCCGGGAGTAATCCGCACCAGGCCATGCCTGCCATGCAGGCATGCAGCCACGTAGACGTTTCCGTCCTTGTCCAGCGCCAGTCCCTGCGGGCGCCCCAGCCCGCGAAACCATACCCGCGCATTTCCATGCCGGTCGATGGCCCAGACGGCATCGTTCGAGCAAAGGGTCGGGCCGGTCACGAAAAGTGTTCCCTCGGCATCCACAGCCAGGTGGTAGGCTGAGACGCTTGGGTCCAACGTGGCATACACAAAGATCTTGCGCGTCGCGTCAATTTTGAAGATGGTTCCGCTGCGGTCGCCGACATACAGGTTGCCGTCGCTGTCGAAGGCCGCGCCGGTAGCCACTCCCATGCCTTCAGCGTGCAACGTGTGCTCGCCGCTGCCATCGACGTGATACACATTCCCTTCCGCGCGTGAGGTTACGTAGAGGTCGCCATCGGGGCTGAAGGCAAGGCCGGTTGCGTTCATAATGCCCGACGCAAATGGCGTTCCGCGGCCATCCGGGCTTACCCGCACAACCGACACCGGCATTTGCTTGCCGCGCGGACCGGAGATGGTTGCGTAGGCCATGCCGGACCTGCTGACCGCGGGGCTGGTCACAGGATGCAGGCCACTGGAGAGTTCCCGTGCCACGCGCAACTGGGTCGCGTTGCTCACGCCGTTCGGCGAGCGCACTTCGATCAGGCCCGTTTCAGCCCCCTCCGGCACGCGAAACGCCAGCCTGTCCGGCCGGCACATCACCACACTGGCGTTATGGCTGCCAAGCACGACCCCGGGCAGGCCCGTCACATGCGGACCAAGCCGCGCGCCCGCCAGCTCCACTTCGCCCAGCGGCAGCGCCACGGGGGGAATAATCTCGTCGATGCGCGGATCCGGATAAATGTCGTCAGGCGCGGACTGGGAACGGGAGCGGGACATATCGGGTCTTAGATCCAGATGCGTAAAAGAGATGCTACACCCAAAGCATACAGCCCAGCTGCCACGTCATCGAAGACGATGCCCCAGCCCTCCGGCAGGCGCTCCAGTTGCCGCACCGGAAACGGTTTGGTGATATCGAACAGGCGAAAGAGGATAAGACCAATCAGTGCGTGCCGCCAGTCCGCCGGACTGGCCAGCAGGGCAATCCATTGGCCTGCCACCTCATCAACCACGACAAAGCCCGGGTCCTTTCGGCCGGATTCTCGCGCCACACGAGTGGCTGCAGGTATGCCCAGGGCGATGGACAGGGCAATGCCCGCCACCAGCCAGAGATTCAGCGCAAATGGGGAAAGATGCACGGCCCGTCCGGCAACGAGCCAAAGGATTACGGCGGCTACGGAAGCCCATGTTCCGGGGCCCGGGCGGCCCAGACCCGCACCAAAAAACGTGGCCACAGTCCACGCCCAGGACGTCTTCCGCGCAGCCGTGTTCGTTGGCGCCGCATCCGCGTCATTCAT
This sequence comes from Occallatibacter sp., assembly GCA_035692885.1. GTDB lineage: Bacteria > Acidobacteriota > Terriglobia > Terriglobales > Acidobacteriaceae > Telmatobacter. Next base: position 6,643 of record DASSHM010000096.1, on the reverse strand, counting down.
GGGTCGTATCCTTGCCGTGGCCGCCTGTCAGGCCACCTATATCTTCAAGCACCTCGGGATCAAGAACGGGCGAACTGATCTTGTAGGCACCCATTGCCCACTTGCCCAGGTCGATCTTCCGGCAGCGGTCGCTGCAGAACGGGAAGTCGTCGCCTTTGAGCTGAACCAATGCGCCGCAGGTGGGGCATCGCAACTTCTTCGCGGATTTCTGTTTGGAGGGCATTCGACTGCATCTTCCTCGCACGGCGCTCAGCTCCATGGTACTAGGAAGAGCGTTCACGCCGCATACAGGGAGGCCCAATCAGGCTAGGGAGGTACGGGGTTAGGACTTCCAGAATGGCGAAGGGCCAATCCACTGCATGTCATAGCGGTTCATAAAATCGGCCGTAGCCGCAATGGAAGGATGCGCTGTCGCGTCAATGAAGTATTGCTCCATCTTATCGGCCGGCGTGAAGGCGATAAGCATGTGGGCGGGTGAACCCACCGCGGAGAAGGTGTGCGGGATACGGCGGGGAGCGAGGATGGACTCGCCGGCGTGAACCTGCGTTCTTTGATCGCCGACCTGAAACACGACGTCGCCAGCCATCACGTAAAACCACTCCTCCTGGGAGTAGTGAAGATGCAGAGCCGGACCGGTGCCCGGCGTGAGGTTGGTGTGCTCGATGACAAAGAGGCTGCCGTGCGTATCATCACTGGTGACTTTGAAGGCCAGCGAGCTGAAGCCCAGCGGGTGAGGATGGCCGAGACGGTCTTCACCGGCGGCCAGCGGGTGGAGCCTGGCTGAGGGAGTGAGCGTGGATGCCTGGGCCAGCATCTCCGGCATGGCCGCAGCCGGCGCAAGAGTGGCAAGGGCTTTGAGCAGAGAGCGGCGGGGTATCGGCATGTGCACATACTACACTGCGGCCAGAGTATGGCAAGAAAGTTCTCAGGCAATTTGCTGAGATCTCTGAACGTTTGAAGCGCCAGCCTCACCCGCGCGGGAACGCAGGCCTCGTGGAAATCCTCAAACTCCGCGACGAGGCTCGCAAGGGGCCGTTGCCGGAGCTTGAGGCTGGCTGCCTACATCGCTTTCAGCAGCTTGAGCAGCCTCGCCAATCCCTCTTTGCGTGCGGTCACATTTGCAGGATTGGTATTGCCGGGGTCCTCGCCCGCGCGCATAAAGCCGTGTCCCGCGCCGTCGTAGATGACCGGCTCATACTTCTTACCCGCGGCCTTCATGGCCGAGGTGGTGCCCGGCACCGTCGAACTGATCCGTGCGTCGTTGCCAGCGTAGAACCCGTAAACCGGAGCGGTAATGGCGGAGATATCCGCCGGCTGGCCGCCATAAAACACAAAGGCGGCGTTGAGATCGTGCCGCACGGTGGCAAATTGGAATGACTTGCTGCCGCCCCAGCAGAATCCGACTACGGCCAGCCTGCCGTTGGCGGCGGGCAGCTTTTTGCCATAGTCTGCCGCGGCGTTCAGGTCAGACATCACCTGATCGGGGTTGAGCTGCGACACCGCCTTCACGCGTGCGTCCTGGTCCGGATAGGCGCTGGAGCCGCCGCCGTTCGGCCCAGTGCCGGAGAGCAGGTCCGGCGCAATCACAATATAGCCGTACGCGGCCAGGTCGTCGGCCATGCTGCGTGCCCAATCCGTGAGGCCAAAGATCTCGTGAATCAGCACCACCACAGGCGCTTTCGCCTTCACCTCGGGATAGACGATGAAGGCCTCCACCGTGCGATTGCCGTTGGGTATCTTGACCCACTGCTGGTGGCGGGGGGACTTATCCAGAATCTGTTTGGCCCATTCCTGACCATGAGCCGGCACTGCTGCCAGGCCGAGCATCGCACACATCGCCAATAACATCAGGCCAAAGCGGGAGGATTGGTGAAGCCGCGTTTTCATGCCGGAAGTCTAGCAGAGCATGAGCTTCTTGTGCAGGAGATTCTCCATGGCTTCCCGCTGCCGATGTCTACCATTACGCCTTTGACACAATCCGTGCCACCACGTCGTAGTCGTGCGCCTCGGTGACCTCCGCGCGATAGAAGCAGCCCGGCTCCAGCGCCCCAAGCGCGCCAAAGTCATTGATGTAGACTTTGCCGTCAATCTCCGGCGCGTGGAACTGGGTGCGGCCCTCCCACAAGAGTGGCGTTTCCTCGCTCTCGCCCTCGGCCAGCAACACCCGCTCGCTGCCCACCCAACTCTGTCTGGCTCGCCTGCTGATCCCCTGCTGTAACGTCATCAGGCGGCGTCTCCTGGCTTCAATCGTGCGCCGGGACACCTTGCCCTCCAGCACATGCGCGCCGGAGCCGTCTTCATCGGAGTAGCTGAAGACGCCGAGCCAGTCAAATCTTGCTGCTTCGACAAACTGCTCCAGAATCTCAAAATCCCGGGGTGACTCACCGGGAAAGCCGACGATGAACGAGGTGCGCAGCGCGATGCCGGGTACGGTTGCGCGCACCTTCTCCAGCGTCCTGAGGAAGATGTCTCCGCCCGCCCCGCGCTTCATCGCCTTCAAAACCGCCGGGGATGCGTGCTGCAGCGGCACATCCATGTACTTGCAGATGTTGTCGTGGCTCGCGATCGTCTCCAGCAGACGGCCGGTAATGCGGTTGGGATAGGCATAGAGGAAGCGCAGCCAGCGCAACCCCTCGATGCCGGCCAGCGCGTCCAGCAGCGTTGCCAGCCCGTCTTTCAGCCCCAGGTCTTCGCCGTAGCAGGTGGTGTCCTGGCCAATCAGCGTAATCTCCCGTACGCCCTCGGACACCAGCCGCCGAGCCTCGGCAACCACGGACTCGAAGCGCCGGGAACGGAATTTTCCGCGCAGGTTGGGAATCACGCAGAAGCTGCACGGGTGGTCGCATCCCTCGGCGATTTTGATATAGGCCGATGAGCGCTGCGTTGCCAGCAGGCGCGGCGTGTGTTCGTCATAGAGATAGGTGGGCAGCAGATGCGAGGCGCCCTCCCACCCATCGCGGCTGAAACGGCCCTGCCGCTCGCGCAGGTTTCCCTCGGCGCGAGATGCCGCCGTGTGGGTGCCTGCACGCGACTCCTGCCCCGGCCGGGTTTGCGCGCCGCTGAGAATGTTGAAGGGAGAGGGCTCAGCCGCGGCCGGAGCCACGCCCGCGGCCTGAAGGATCGACTCCAGCTCGCCTGTCCCGATAACGGCATCCACCTCGGGAATGTTCCTCTGAATCTCGTCGCGATACCGCTCCACCAGACATCCGGCCACGATCAGCTTGCTGGCGCGGCCCTGGGTCTTGTGACGGGCCATCTCCAGAATGGCGTCCACCGACTCCTGCCGGGCTGTATCAATAAAACTGCAGGTATTCACCACCAGGATCTCGGCTTCTTCAGGATGCGCCGTCAGCCGCGCGCCAGCCCGGTCCAGCAGGCCCATCATCACCTCGGAATCGACAAGATTCTTGGGGCAGCCCAGCGAAACGAAGCCCACGGTGGGAGCCGTGGGTTGAGAAACTTTGCTCACCCTCCCATTGTACCGGGAAGCCGCCCGGCAGGCGGCGTAAGTGGTTCAGTCCGGGGTTGCTTGCGCCGGCATCAGGCTTCTCCCGGTGTTAAAATCAACCGTACCGGGTCCTACGCGACGTAATCCCGCCAACCCCGCCAGGTCCGGAAGGAAGCAACGGTAACGGGCTAGTACGGGCGCAGTAGGTCACCCGGTACTTTTTGGCGTCGAAGGACGTATTTGCAGGCGAGTGGCAGGCAACTGCCAGGCTTGCTTCGCGCGTTCGAGGGCTGCTGCACAAGTAGTTGAAACAACGGATCAGCGCGGCACGGTGGAGACCCTCTCCGGCAGATGCGGCGCAAGGAGAAATGCATTGAGCCTCACCGTGCGTCCCGTGGTGGGCCGTCGCGCCAAGATTTCGGCGCTCGGAACCTATGTCCCCCCTCAAGTTCTGACCAATCAGGATCTCGAAAAGATGGTGGACACCAACGATGCCTGGATCGTGGAGCGCACCGGCATCCGCGAGCGGCATGTGCTGGCCAAGGGCGTTGGCGTGAGCGAGATCTGCGTTGAATCCGCAAAGAAGTGCCTGGCCGCGCGGGGAATCGAGGCCAGCGAGGTTGAAGTGATCATCGTGGGCACCGTTACGCCCGACATGATGTTTCCCTCCACGGCCTGCCTCGTGCAGGACAGGATTGGCGCCAGGGGTGCATGGGGATTCGATGTTTCGGCCGGATGCTCGGGGTTCGTGTTTGCCCTGCAGGCGGGCGCGAAGCTGGTGGAGAGCGGAGCGCACCGTAAGGTGCTGGTTTGCGGCGCCGACGCCAATACCCGCATGACGGACTACACCGACCGCTCGACCTGCGTCCTGTTTGGCGACGGCGGCGGCGCCGTGCTGCTGGAGCCAGCCGAAGAGGGCGAGATCGGATTGATCGACTACATCAACGAGATTGACGGCTCCGGCGGCGTCGCGCTGAATCTGAAGGGCGGCGGCAGCCTCAATCCGGCCTCGCATGAGACCGTGGACCAGAAGATGCACTACATCCATCAGGATGGGCAGGTGGTGTACAAATTCGCCGTGCGTAAAATGGCCGAGTCCACGGCAAGGCTGCTGGAGCGCAATGGCGTGACCGGCTCCGACCTGGGCTGCTTCATTCCCCACCAGGCCAACAAGCGCATCATTACAGCCACCACTGACCGGTTGGGCATGGATCCAGAGCGCGTCATCATCAATATTGAGAAATACGGAAACACATCCGCCGGCACCATTCCACTGGCCATGGAGACGGCGATTGAGCAGGGCAAGCTGAAGAAGGGCGACCTCGTATTGCTGGCCGCCGTGGGCGCGGGCTTCACCGTCGGCGCCACGCTGCTGCGCTGGGAGATTTAGACGTCCCTCCGGACCGTCAGCCGCACGCGCTGTGCTGCGCCGCGAGCTCAACTGCATTGAAGCCGCAGGCGGGCAGGACGCCGGTTTCCGCCGCCATGGCGAAGAATCCCTTCATCCCCTCCACACACTCCTCGTCGAGAACGTAGTGGATATTCTCCGTCAGGTAGGCACGGATAAGGTCCGATGGCAGGGGGAGCTGCTGTGACCACTCAGCGACCAGCGCATCGATGTTTTCTAGGCCGTGGTCGCGTGACTGAATGAAGTCCGAAACGCGATTTTCATCCAGCTTCACGCCTGCCGCCACGCCCCATACGGCCGAGACAAAGGGCAGTCCGGTGAGGGAAAACCACTCCTCTGCAAGATCGTGATACACCAGTTCCTCGCCGGTGCGCTCCTCGCGGTTGGCGCGCTCCTCCAGAGCCAGCAGGGCGGGATCGCCGATAATGATGGCGGCATCAGCCCGGTCCAGCATCGTGTCCAGGTCTCCGTACATGGGCAGGAAAAGAACATCGGGATGGCCCCACCTGTGAAAAAGGATGCGGGCGTAGCTCACAGTGGTCCGGCTGGCGGTGTCTGCCGCAACGCTGCGGAGGGCGTTGAGCGGCTGTCGGGCACGGCGCACCAGCAAAAGCGAGCGAACGCGACCCTTGGACGCGATGGTGCAGCCCGGCAGCACGCGCAGGCCAGGCATGGTGGCGAGGGAGGCAATCGGCACCAGACCGATATCGGCCCTGCCGTCGGCCAGCCGGTCGGCACACTCCGCCGGCAGCATCTGCTCAACCTGATAGCGCCGGGCAAGTTCCACATTTCGCGGCGGATAGTCAAAGTCCCACATCAGGGGGGCGGGATTGAGAAAACGGATGGCGGCGATGCGCAATCGAGGTTGAGAATGCAAACTCACGCATCTTTAGAGTATCAATTGCCGTGGAAAGATGCGCACCCCCGGTGGATGCGTTTCACCGCAGCGCAGCAGACTCGTGCCGCTTGACTTGCATGGTTGCGGCGGTTAGTGTGAGCGCAAACAGTCCATGTGAAATTCCATACCCGGGCTGAGATGCGGTTGCGCTCTTCCGCACGCGGCCCCCGGAACGGCGACCTTGCCCGAAATGACGCGCCATTCAAGCCATCCCACGCTGGACGAGAACCGCCTAGCGTGGCTCTCGCTCGCCCTTGCGCCCGGGCTCGGCCCGCGGAGGATTGTCGAGGCGGTGAGGCAGCTTGACGCGCCGGGCAGGCTGTTTTCGCTTTCACTCACTGAGCTGGAGTCGCTGCGGTTTCCCGCCCAGGCCGCACAGTTTGTATTTGACGGCAAGGCGCGCACCGCGGCCGAGGACGAGTGGGCCAATGTGGTTGAGCAGGGCGGTACGATTATCAGCTTCACCTGCCCCGAGTATCCCGAACGCCTGAAGGAGATCTACGATCCGCCGCCGGTGTTGTGGGTGCGCGGCAATTCGGCCCTGCTGGCACGGCCCTCCATCGCCATTGTGGGCACGCGGCATCCATCGCCCTATGGCACCGGAGTGACTGAGATGCTGGCGCGCGACCTGGCGGCACGGCGGCTGCTGGTCATCAGCGGCATGGCGCGGGGAATCGACACCTGCGCCCACAAGGGCGCGCTGGCGGCGCGCATGCCCACGGCGGCGGTGTGGGGTACGGGGATTGACGTGATCTATCCCAAGGAAAACAAGAAACTTGCCGAGGAGATTCTGGCCACCGGCGGAGTGATTGTGAGCGAGGTGCCGCTGGGCACCTTTCCCGCGCCGCAGAACTTCCCGCGCCGCAACCGCATCCTCAGCGGCCTCAGC
>DASSHM010000095.1:0-6524 GCA_035692885.1 Occallatibacter sp. | reverse complement strand
CGCCACGCTCAGCCCGTCCAGCTTGAACTCCGCGACATATTCCACCGGCAGCCCACCGGCCAGCTCGTGCACGCGGCGGTCCCATTCAGCCAGCTCCTCGGGCGAATACGCGTTGTCGAGGCTGAGCATGGGCCGTGAGTGTTTCGCTTTCTTGAATCCATCCGCGGGCTTGCCGCCCACGCGCTGGGTGGGCGAGTCCGGCGTCACCAGTTCAGGATGCTCGGTCTCGACCTGGCGCAAATCGTTCATCAGCGCGTCATAGGCGGCATCGGAAATCTCGGGGGCATCAAGCACGTAGTAGAGATGCTCGTGGTATTGCAGTTGAGCGCGCAGTTGCTCAGCGTTCTTCGCCGCCGTCTTCTGTCTCTCGTCCATGGGGTGGATTATAGGGCGTGGCGCGGCGCGGTAGTATGTTGGACAGAGCCAGATGGAACCCATCACGCATTTTCTGACCGGGGCCTGCATCGGCCGTGCCGGGTTGAACCGCAAGACAGCCTACGCAACACTCGCCGCCGTCCTGGCGGCCGAGGCCGCTGATCTGGACGTTCTCTGGGGCCTGGCCGGCCCCGTCGAGGGGCTTAAGCATCATCGCGGCATCACGCACACGCTGGTTGGCGCGCCGCTGGTGGCCGCGGCCGTGGTGGGCGCGGTGTGGCTGCTGCACCGCCGCGTGCAGCGCCGCCGCGCGCTCAGGCAGCATGAGCCCAACGCAAAATCCGGCACAGAACCCGGCGCTCCGGGCCCGCCGCAGCCGCAGCAGCTTCGCTGGGGCTGGGTGTGGGCATCGGCTCTCATCGCCGCCTACAGCCACATTCTGCTGGACTGGACGAACAACTACGGCGTACGGCCGTTTTTCCCCTTCAATGCTAAATGGTATGCGGGCAGCATTTGTTTCATCGCCGAGCCGGTGCTGTGGGCGCTGCTGGTCGCGGCACTGGTTTTCCCCTGGCTGTTCGGGCTGACCGACCGCGAAATCGGCGCGCGAAAGCGGCGATTCCGCGGGCGCGGATGGGCGATTTTTGCCCTCGCGGGCATGGCCGTTCTCTGGTGCTGGCGATGGGGAGAGCAGGCGCAGGCGAAGGCGATGCTCATGGCAAACCCGGTCACCGATGCCCAGGTTGAGCGCGTCGCGCTGGAGCCGTACCCGGTGAATCTCTACCGCTGGCACGCCATCATCGAGACGCCGGATTACTACCAGACCGCCGAGATAAACACCCGCACCGGAGCGATTGTAAGCGACGACCAGACCAGCGTACTCTACAAGCCGCGTGTCACGGCGGCCGTCGAGGCCGCGAAACAGACCCGGCTGGGGCGTGTGTATCTGGACTGGGGAAGATGGGCCGTGGTGCGCGACGTCGGCCAGGAGCCGATTCCCGGCGCCGAGCCGCCCCGGCTGCCGCCGCACCGCACGTGGACAACCGTCCGCTTCAGCGACCTGCGCTTTGCGTATGGATTTCTCGGCGAAGCGCGCTCGACCAGCTCATCACCCCTGGGCGGATGGGTCTACATCGTGGACGGACACGACGACGCGGGCGAGTACATGAACGGACGCGAGCAGAAGTAGCCGGCAAAATGCCGGGGGGGACGTTTCCGCCATCCGGTCATCCGCGTCAGCATGATTCTCGGGAGCAATTCATCCGGGTGATTCGCGCTGGCGCGGCGGCGACGCTACGCCCTGCCCGCCAGCGCGCGCAGAAACTGCCGCGCCTCCATGCGGTACTTGAAGGCCTTGCGGCCGTCGATAACGACCACGGGAACCTCTTCGTTGTACTTTTCGCGCAGCCCGGGGTCGGCGTCAATATCCACCTCGCGCCAGCGGAAGTCAGCCTGCCCCTCAAGCCCGGCCAGCGTGGTTTTGACCACCTCGCACAGATGACACCCCTCGCGCGAATAGACGATGACCTCGTGCATGGGGTGATTGTAAACGGGGCATATGGTGGCCATGCGGTATGCTGGCTGCAAAGAAGGTTATGAGGCCGCCACATGCAATTGACATGTAATCTATCGCTTGCGGAGCGTTATAAAAGCGCGTCTCAACAGGCGCGCGTACTATCCGAAGACTGGTTTGCGAGGAACGCGTATTGTCTCGCCTGCGATGCCGACGAGGTAAAACAGACAAAGGCAAATACTGGAGCGACAGATTTTGTGTGCCCGAAGTGCGGGCACGGGTACGAGATGAAGACATATAAGGGGAGAGAGCCCAGGTCTCTTAACGATGGTGCTTTTGCAATGATGATGGGACATATCAGGGCAGGCGTCGCGCCTAGCCTCTGCCTATTGCAGCGCACTGCGGATTGGACGATTCGAGGGTTGAACGCCATTCATTCCAGCTTCGTTCTACCTGACGCAATTGTGGCCCGCCCTCCGCTCTCAAAGAATGCAAAGCGTGAGGGGTGGGTTGGCTGCACCATTCGGCTCGACAAGATTGATTTGAACGCGCGGGTTGGCGTGATTCACGATGGCATTGTCCTGCCTGTGAAGCAGGTACGGCAGAACTTCCAGCGATTTCTTCCACTGGCACGAAAGTCCGTGGAGCAGCGCGGCTGGACGCTCCTAACTTTGGCTGCGGTTCGCTCGCTGGGAAAACGAGAGTTCTCGCTCAGTGACATTTACGCGCTAGAGACGCGATTCAGTGAAGCGTACCCACAGAATCAGCATGTACGAGACAAGGTTCGCCAGCAATTGCAGGTGTTGCGGGATTTGGGCGTGTTGAAGTTTGAGGGGCGTGGCGAGTATCGATTGCTGGGTTGATCAAAAATTCGTTTCGAGCTATTCTGTCGATCGCTGTTCCGGTATGAGGGTAGCGCAAAAGGAACGGATGACGAGAACTGAGTCGCAATGATGAACAGACGGCTGGAGAACTTTTACTCTATCTATTTTGCGGATGACTACGGATTCTATCCGGTTAGTGGCGTATCCGAGGTGGAAAGGCAGAATTTGGCGGGGAGTCTTGAATTTCTTATGGGTGAACGACCCAAAAGCATTGGTATCGTTCGCCGTTACGGGGCTTACATCGAGCACGAGGACTTTTGGGTCGTTGGCAGGACACCTCAGGAATTAGAAAACATCGTAGACGAGTGGTCCGAAGACGATTGAGTCCAGATTAGCGACAAAAGGAACATGCGCGCCGGGCTTTTTATTACGGCTTGAGGCCGGGGCTCACGCGGCTTTGGCGGCGAGGGCGGCCTTGGCCTGTTCGACGAGGCGGGTAAATCCCGCGGCGTCATGGACGGCGATGTCGGCCAGAACCTTGCGGTCGAGCTCAATGCCCGCCTTCTTCAGTCCGTTGATGAACTGCGAGTAGCTGGTGCCGTTCTGCTTGGCGGCGGCGGCGATGCGCACAATCCACAGCGAGCGGAACTGGCGCTTCTTCTGGCGGCGGCCGGTGTAGGCGAACTTGAGGCCGCGCTCCACGGCCTCCTGGGCCGCCTGGTAGAGCTTTGACTTGGTCAGGAAATAGCCGCTGGCGCGATCGAGAATCTTCTTGCGGCGGTCATTGCGTTTGGTGCTGCGTTTTACGCGGGGCATGGCTGGTTTCTCCGTTTTGCGTTCGTTATTTCAGCGGCTGGAGGCAGGAGGCAGGCCCGGGTGGGCGATGCTGCGAACCTCTTCACTCGCTCATGCAAGCCTTCATCTCTCGGCGGCCTGAACCAGTTAATCTGGCCGGGCTGCCGGGGGCCCGCGCAACGCGTTCGCAGGGGCCCTGAAGAGCCGGCCCCGCCGTGCGGGGCGGCTCGGCGAATCAGGCGTAGGGTATCATACGCGCGACCTTGGCGTGGTCGCCGTCGGCGACAATGGCGCTTTTGCCGAGCTTGCGCTTGGCCTTGGGAGACTTGGAGGTGAGGATGTGCCGCACCTTCGAGTGGTTCCGCTTAATCTTGCCGGTGCCGGTCTTCTTAAAGCGCTTGGACGCGCCAGAATGGGTCTTCAACTTGGGCATTGTTTTTTCTCGATGCTGGACGGGGCCGAGGGCCGGTCCGGGGCCTGTGACGCAGGGATTCCCCTGCCCCTTTTGAGGCTTTAGCCAGTATACCTTAAGCCCGGGCAGGCCGCCACGCGGCGCGCAGGTAGCAGCCGCGGCGGTTAAGGCTGCGGAGAGCCCAGGTGCCGAGCCAGGAACTGGACGACGCGCTGCCGGGCGTCGAAACCGTGCCAGGGTTCGGGCGAGGGGTAGCCGAAGATACCGCGGGCGAGCGGGCCGTGATTCTCCCGGGGATAGGTGACGAGCTCGACGGGGACCCCCTGCTGACGAAGCGCGCGATACATCTCCTGCGACTGGCCGAGAGGGTCGGTTGTGTCGCTTTCGCCCTGCAGCAGCAGGAAGGGCGTTTTGGCGTGGGCGACGCCGGAGAGCGGGCTTTGCCGCCAGGCATCGTTGAAGTTCAGCCAGGGCTTGCCGAAGTACCAGCGGTCATACCAGGAGCCGGATTCAGTTCCGTATTCGCTGAACTGGTCGATGACGGGGGCGGCGCAGACAATGGCCTTGAAGCGGGTGGTCTTGCCCTCGACAAAAGCGGCCATCTCGCCGCCGTAGCTGTAGCCCATCAGCGCCATGCGGGTGGCATCGAGCGGGAAGTGGGCAAGCGCGTAATCGACCCCGGCCATGATGTCGCGGTAGTCCCCACCCCCCAGGTCATTCTTGTTGGCCGCGGCAAAGCGCACCCCATAGTTGGACGAGCCACGAGGATTGGGACGCAGGATGGCCCAGCCGTGCCCCAGCATGAAGTCGGCGTAGGGGTCGTACTGATTCTGCCATGCGCCGAGCGGCCCGCCGTGCACGTCCACGATGAGAGGCACTTTGGCTGCAGACTGGGAGCCCGCAGCGCCCTGCGGCGGCAGATAGAGCAGGCCCTGGATGGTGAGGCCGTCGCTTCGCCACTGGATGAGTTGAGGCTTGACGGTGAGCAGGCCGGCAGGAGCCAGCGCGGGAGTGGGCAGGGCTGTGCAGGCGTCGCCGAGGTGCGCGGCGTAGCAGAGCCGGACGGGATGACCGCTGTCCTGGGCCAGCCACAGCCAGCCTGTGTGGCCGGAGTTGGTGACAAGGTCATTGACGGCGCTGGAGCCGAGGTCGAGCGCGGTGACAGATGGCGCGCCGCTGAGTGGGATACGCACGGCGGCGCTGCGGACGCCGATGTCGGCGGTGGTGACGAGCGAGCCGTCAGCAGCGAACTGGAGGCCGGAGCCGCGAAGCTGGCCCGCGAACCCGCCGGTGAGGCGGCGAGGCACGGCGGAGGCTTCAAGCGCCAGTGAGAAGAGCTCTTCGTAGCCGGGAGGCGCGTCCTCTGGAGTCTGCGCGGCGAAGACAACGGAGGAGCCGCCCGGACTGAAGGCCCCGGCACTCACCGTGGAGGGCGCGGCAATAAGTTTGCGAGCCGCAGCGGGCGCCGAGGCGTCGACGAGCCAGGCTGCGCTCGCGGGGCCGAGGTCAGAGAGATTGTTGGGCGCATCCGTAAAGACGAGAAGCCGGTCAGTGACGGGCGACCAGACGGCAGCGGCAATATTGGGCTGGACAGCGACGGACTTGAGGGCTCCATCGATGCTGCCATCCGGCTTGAGTGCGGCGAGGTAGAGGCGGGTGAGATGCGTCTCGTGGTCTACCCATTTGGCGTCAGCCTTGGCGTCCTGCTGCTTCTTTTCGCCCGGGGTTTGTGGATCCGCGGCCCAGAGGGCGAGCCAATGGCCGTCCTGTGAGATTGCGTAGCCAGAAACGTCAATGGGAAGAGGCTCTGTGGTCGCGGGGGATTTGGAGGCAGCATCAGCCGCTTTGCTTTCTTCCCCCTTCGTTGCACCGGGGGGCGGAATGGCATCCTTTGCTTTGGAGTCATCTACGGGCGGCGGAATTTTGAGGTCGTAGGGTGAGGCATCGCCTCCGCGCAGATCGAGCCGGAAGAGTTGGGTATGCTCACCGCGCCGGGCGAGGAAGAAGATGGCCTTGCCGTCCGGGGCCCACTGGGCGCTGTGCTCGCCGCGCTTGTCAGCAGTCGGCGAAAAGGTAATCTGGCGGGCCTGGCCAGAGCCGGCAGTGGGAGCGAGCCACAGGTGAGACTTGGCTCCATCGGCGGTGGCATCTGAGATGGCAAACAGCGCCTGCGTGCCGCTGGGTGACAGCAGTGGCGCGTGGATGGCCATAAGGCGGCGCAGGTCATCCGATGTGGGGAGATGTGCGGCCGCGCCTGTTTGCGCACACACGGCCAGTGGAGACACGGCAAGAACTAGAGCGCAAACCAGGAGGCCGCGCGAAGAGAGATTCCCTGCTGAAGGCATGGGCCAAGAATACAACCAACCTCTGCCCTGTCAACAGAAAGACCGCCCGCGAAGGGGCGGCCCGGATGCGCCGAAACCGAAACCCGCCCTACTGAGGCTGAGAGGCCGCGGCTGGCTGCGGCGCAGGCCGGGGCCGGGGCGCTTCCTTCTTGGCCGGAGCCAGAATGGCGTGCAAAGTGGTGCCCTCCATGCGGGGCATGAACTCAACGACACCGGCTTCCGCAACGTCCTGAATGAGCCGGTTGATGATCTTGTAGCCG
>DASSHM010000094.1:0-12733 GCA_035692885.1 Occallatibacter sp. | reverse complement strand
ACCTCCGCCGCATCCCGGTGGGCAATCGAAGCAATCTGCCCATCCTCGATGAGAACCAGCGGGTCTTCGGTGACCCGGTGGCCGTCCCATATGCGCGCTGCCGTGAGTGCCGTCCGCATGGTGTTCATCATTGTAGGCGCTGGGGGGCGATAGCACGGGAGCAGGCGCATCAATCGCACCGCGCCACGGAGCTCCGGGGCGGATTTCGTTGCGCATGAGCGCATAAGGCGGCTGAGTTTGCTATTGTTTTGCCATGCTGGCGGACAGACGCGCCGAGGTTGAATGTGTCCCCACGGTATCCGTCGAGATTGCCCGTATATGGTTGCGCGCAGCGGCCATGCTCAATGACTGATGCGCGTGAAAGTTCAAATTCCGGGGAGGATGACCTGTGAAGTCGTGGAATCGCAGAAGTTTTTTGAAAGCTGCCGGGGCGGTATCGGCGGCAACGCTCGTTGGACCCGGCGTGCACGCTCTTGCAGTGGCAGAGGAAGAGTCCGCCCGGCCCGTCGCCGCGAATGACTTCATCCAGATTGCGCTGATTGGCGCGGGCGGGCAGGGCCAGGGCGATACAACAACAGCATTGCAGGTGCCCGGAGTGAGGCTGATGGCCGTGGCCGATTGCTATGACGGCCGGCTGGCCCGCAGCCGGGAGTTGTGGGGCAGCGACATCTTCACCACTCGCGACTACAGGGAGATTCTCGCCCGCAAGGACATCGACGCGGTCATCATTGGCACGCCCGACCACTGGCACAAGCAGGCGTCGGTGGATGCGATGAGGGCGGGGAAAGACGTGTACTGCGAGAAACCGATGATCCATCTCTACGCCGACGGGCCGGAAATGATTGAAACGGCGCGGTCAACGGGGCGGATCCTCCAGATTGGCAGCCAGCGGGTAAGCTCGGTGATCTATGCCAAGGCCAGGGAACTGCTCTCTTCGGGCGCCATCGGCACGCTCAATACGGTCACCGCGCAGTGGGACCGTAACTCGTCCATTGGCGCGTGGAACTACACCGTGCCTCCGGATGCCTCAACGAAGACATGCGACTGGCCCCGCTTTGAGGGAACCGCGCCGCATATTCCGTTTAATGCCGAGCACTTCTTCCAGTGGCGCAAATGGAAGGCGTACGGGTCAGGCGTGGCGGGCGACCTGTTTGTCCATCTCTTCAGCGGGACTCACTTTGTGACCAATACAAACGGTCCCACGCGGGGCATGGCCACCGGGGGCCTGCGCTTCTGGAAGGACGGCCGCGATGTGCCCGACGTAATGCTGGGTCTGTTTGACTATCGCGAGGGCTTTAACCTGAGCCTGCGGGTGAATTTTGTTGACGGCGGCATGGAGAATGAATCGCTCATCTTCACCGGCTCGGAAGGCACCATGGAGATTGGCGGCAGCGGGGTTACGCTGAGCCGCGTTCCGCGCGAAAAGGAGCCGGGCTTGACCGTTGACACCTTCCCGATGGAGATGCAGAAGGAGATTGAGACGGCCTACCGGAAGAAATACCCGGTCACGCACTTTGAAGGGGCTCCGCCGGTGGGCTATGAGAAGTACGTCGCGCCAAGCGGGTACAGCGATAGCTACGACCACCTCAGAAACTTCTTTGCCGCGGTCAGGTCGCGCCGGCCGGTGGTGGAGGACGCGGTGTTTGGCTATCGCGCCGCCGGGGCGGCATTGCTGAGTAATCTGAGCTATGAGCGAGGAGCGGTGGTGCACTGGGACCCCGACGCCATGAAGCTTCTGTAACGCGCGGCGGGTAGACTGTGTGCATGGACAAGCGCATTGGGGTGCACCTCGGCACGGCCAGCGGGGCGTCAAACGCCGTGGAGCGGGCGCGGGAGATTGGCGCCAACACGCTGCAGATTTTCTCATCCAGCCCGCGCATGTGGCGCGCGCCCAGGGTTGATCCCGGGCAGGCTGCGCGCATGCGTGAAATGCGCGGCAAGCTCGACATTGGGCCCCTGGTGATTCATACCAGCTATCTGGTGAACGTGTGCAGTCAGTCCAACGAGATCCGCAGCAAAAGCATTGCGGCATTTCGCGGTGAGATTGAGCGCGCTCTGGACTATGACGCGGAGTATCTGGTGCTGCATCCGGGCTCATGGAAGGGACTGACTCGTGACGAAGGGCTCAGGCTCGCCGCCGATTCAATTCAACAGGCGATAGACGGGCTGGCTTGGCAGGAAACGGGTTTTCATATCCTGATTGAAAACACGGCCGGCGCGGAGTTCTCGCTGGGCGGCAGCTTCGAGCAGGTGGCGGAGCTGGTGGCGCGTCTCAAACCGCATGCACCAGTGGCGGTGTGCCTGGATACCTGCCACACACACGTGGCTGGGTATGATCTGGTGACCGGCGAGGGCTATGAGCAGACCATGCGGCAGGCAGGAGCAACGGTAGGGTTTGCCGCGGTTCGTGTGTGGCACTGCAATGACGCCAAGGCGCCATGCGGGTCGAAACTCGACCGGCACGAGCACGTTGGCCAGGGGACCATCGGCGTGGAGCCGTTCCGGCGGCTGCTGAACGACAAGCGCTTCGCCCATTGCGCCTTTATCGCGGAGACGCCGGTGGATGAACCGGGCGATGAGGAGCGCAACGTTCGCGTGCTGAAGAGCCTGGTTGCGGCGCGCTGAGGGTGTTTGCCTCGCCCCGTTTACACTGGAAGGGTATGGCGGAAGAAAAGGAAGTGCGGTACGACCCGGCGGTGATTGAGCCCAAATGGCAGCAGCGCTGGGCCGAGGATCCGGCTCTGTATGCGGCCGAGCCCGCGACGAGCGGCAAGCGCAAATACTACGTGCTGGAGATGTTGCCCTACCCGAGCGGGCAGCTTCACATGGGCCATGTGCGCAATTATTCGATTGGCGACGCGCTGGCCCGCCACATGTGGATGCGCGGTTGCAACGTGCTGCACCCCATGGGCTGGGATGCCTTTGGATTGCCCGCCGAGAACGCCGCGCTCAAGAACAATACCCCGCCGCGCGAGTGGACACTGGGCAACATTGCCGCCATGAAGCGCCAGATGCAGCGGCTCGGCCTGGGCTATGACTGGGCCACCGAAGTCACGACCTGCCTGCCCGATTACTACCGCTGGAATCAGTGGTTCTTTCTGCGGATGTATGAGAAGGGGCTGGTCTATCGCAAGCAGAGCAAGGTGAACTGGTGCCCGGAGTGCGCCACGGTGCTGGCCAACGAGCAGGTGATTGACGGCCGCTGCTGGCGTCACGAAGACACCATTGTGGAGCAGCGCGACCTGGAGCAGTGGTTCCTGCGGATTACTGCCTACACGCAGGAATTATTGGATGGGCTCGACGCGCTGGCCGGCTGGCCGGAGAAGGTGCGCACCATGCAGCGCAACTGGATTGGCCGCAGCGAGGGCACCGAGGTCGATTTCGCCGTGGAGGGCAGCGCCGAGAAGATTCGCGTATTCACCACGCGGGTTGACACCATCTTCGGAGCCACCAGCGTGCAGCTTGCCCCCGAGCACGCCATCGTTTCCAGCATCGCTGCCGGCAATCCAGAATCAAGGGCCGAGATTGATGCGCTGATCGAGGAGCAAAAGAAGGCCAGGGAGAGCGGTGATCTGGGCGATATCGCCAAGCGCGGCGTGCCAACCGGACGCTTTGCCGTGAATCCTTACAATGGTCAGCGCGTGCCAATCTGGGTGGCGAATTACATCCTTGCCGACTACGGCACCGGCGCCATCATGAGCGTGCCCGGTCATGACGAACGCGACTTCGAGTTTGCGGCAAAATACGGGCTGGAAGTGCGCCGCGTGATTGCGCCGGCTGACCCTGGAGCCGAAGCACCCGCCCTGCCATATACCTCGGAAGCGGGCGTGCTGGTGAACTCCGGAGCTTATGACGGCATGAGTTGCGCAGCCGCGGAAAAGAAGTTGCAGCAGGTGGCCGAGGCAGGTGGATTCGGCGAGGCCAAGGTCACCTATCGCCTGAAGGACTGGGGCGTGAGCCGTCAGCGGTACTGGGGCACGCCCATTCCCATGATTCACTGCGAGCGGGACGGTCTGGTGCCGGTGCCGGATGAACAGTTACCGGTGGTGCTGCCCGCGCAGGTGGAGATTACGCAGCAGGGCGGTTCGCCGCTGAGCCGCGTGCCGGAGTTTGTGAACACCACCTGCCCGCGCTGCGGCGGCGCGGCGCGCCGCGAGACCGACACCATGGACACCTTCGTCGACTCAAGCTGGTACTTCTATCGCTACACCGACGCAAGGAACGGAAGCCGTCCATTTGATTCCGGCGTGGTCCGGTACTGGTTCCCCATTGATCAGTACATCGGCGGCGTGGAGCACGCCATTCTGCACCTGATTTACTCACGATTCTGGACCAAGGTGATGCGCGACCTCGGCCTGATCGTGAACGACGAGCCGGCAAGCCGCCTCTTCACGCAGGGGATGGTCATCAAAGACGGCGCGAAGATGTCCAAGTCAAAGGGCAATGTGGTTTCGCCGGACGACATGGTGGCCCGCTACGGCGCGGACGCCACGCGCATGTATGCGCTGTTTGCCGCTCCGCCGGATCGGGATCTGGACTGGCAGGAAGACGGTGTCGCGGGCGTCAGCCGGTTCCTGGGGCGCGTATGGCGCCTGGCCGCGCGCTACGCGCCGGTGGCCGCTGGGGCACGCGGGCAAAAGCCGCAGCCGCCCACTGGAACCTCATTGAACCTGTTGCGCAAGCTGCACCAGACCACGGCGAAGATTACCCAGGACTTTGAGGGGCGCTGGCACTTCAACACATGTGTTGCGGCAATCATGGAGCTGGTGAACGAGATTCAGGGCGCCGATGCTCAATTGGCCTCCGGGGAGGTTGCGGCCCCGGTTGTGCGGGAACTGATGATTACGCTGGTGCTCCTCCTGGCGCCTTTTGCTCCATACCTTGCGGCAGAGCTATGGGAGCAGATGGGAGAGCAGGGAGCGATTCTGCGTTCTCCCTGGCCGGCAAGCGATCCGGAACTGGCGAAGGAAGACGAGCTTGAGATTCCGGTGCAGATTAACGGAAAGCTGGTGACCGTGGTGCGGGTGGCTGCTGACGCCGGTCCGAGGGAGATTGAAGCAGCCGCTCTGGCTGATGAGAAGGTTAAGACGCGCACAACCGGCAGGACCGTGGCCAAGATCATTGTGGTACCCGGAAGGACCACTAACCTGGTGGTGAAGTGACGCGCGACGCCGGCCTCATGCATCCGATGCGTGCCACACAGACGCTCGTGGACCAGATGGGCTGGGTTTTCGCGCGCCCCGGGCTCACACTGCTTGAGATTGCCTGGCGATGGATCTTTGGAATCCCGCTTCTGATGGTTTGTGCGCTCCAGATTGCGCGTATTCTCCGCGCCGTTCCGCCGGATTCGACGGGATGGAGCAACCTCGATACCCAGAACCCCTGGGTGGCGATGGTGCAACTGGTGGACGTTTGGAGCCATTATCAGCCGTTGGTGGCTGCCCTGCTGGTGTGGCTGGTGCCGGTGGCCGCGCTTGCGTGGGTCATCATCTCCGGTGTGGGGCGCAATCTGGTTATCCGGCGCGTCGAGCCTGGCGCGGCGTTCCGTCCAATGACGGTCATTGCGCTTCAGGCAGTCTGGATCGTGCTGCTGGGGCTCACGTTCTGGTGCTGGTACCACAGCATTCAATGGGTCGCTGCCACACATATTCTACCCAGTGGCGAGTCCGATCTGGTGGGTTACTTCATCTGGAGCATCTTTCTTTCGCTGGGCTTCTTCTCGCTCTGGGCGGTCATCAGCTACCCCGTGGCCATTGCGCCGCTGCTGGCCCTGTTGGAGCGCTGCGGACCCGGCGTGGCGCTGGCTCGCAGCCTGACGCTGGGCAGGGAGTTTACCAGCAGGCTGATCGAGGTCAATCTGGTCATGGGCATCGCCCGGCTGGGCATTATTGTGCTGGCCATGGTCTTTTCTGCTGCGCCGCTCCCCTTCAGCGATAAATTTGGCCCCGGGGTCCTGCGCGCGGTGGCCGCCGCATCGCTTGTCTTCTACCTGGTTGCCAATGACTACTTCCAGGTGGTGCGGATCAAGAGCTTCATCCAATTCCGAGGCATCTTCCGCGTTACCGCCCGGAAGTAATGGCCGTACGACCGCTAAAAGATCTTGAGCCGGATAACCAGGTACTTCTTGGGGTTTTCGCGGATGCTGCGCACGAGCTGTTGCGCCTCGTCCATGGTCTGATCGGTGTGGTCATAGAGCGCGCGGTTCTTTACCAGTTGGCCTAGCGTGCCGTTGCCCTGGTCCACGCTGGTCAGGATGCTGTCCAGCCGGGTGACCGTGTCATCCAGCTTCCGCGCAAACTCCTGATCCCTGGTCAGCTTGCCCAATGCGCCGTGGCCGGCGTTGATCTCTGCCATCAGCTTGTTGGCGTTGGCCACCGTTGAGTTCAGATTGTTATAGAGCGTATCGTCTTTAATCAGCTTGCCGACTGTTCCCTGGCCCTGGTTAATCGATGTGGTGATCTTGTTCAGATTGCCCACCGCTGAATTCGCCTGCTGATAGAGCGTGTCGTCCTTCACCAGCTTGCCCAGCGTGCCCTGGCCCTGGCTGATGGAGGTGGTGATTGTGTCGAGATTGGTGGCAATCCGGCTCAGCTTGTTATAGAACCCAGGATCATTGATCAATTCGCCAACCGTGCCGCGCTTCGAATTCAACGTGTCCACCAGCACGGCTATTTTCTTCACCAGTTCAGTAACCTGGTCAATGGAGGCGTTGCTGGACCGGATGACGTCCTGAATACTGGGCGAACCGGTGGCGCGTAGTTCAGCGTTGTCGGCCGGCGGGGGACCGGTGGCGCGGGTTGAGTCAATGTCCACGTAGCTGTCGCCCAGCACGCCCGCCTGGGCAATGGAGGTGGTGGAGTCGGTGTGGAGATCGTGCACGAACGCCGTGCCCACTCGCATCGTCACCTCGACGGGCGTCGGATTCCGGTCGGGAACCACCCGGATGCGGATGACGTTGCCGATGGTGACCCCCTCCAGCGTGACCGGAGCGCCGTTCTTCAGGCCGGAGGCATTGTCAAAATAAGAGCGCAGGGTGAGCTTACGTGCAAACAGGCCTCCGGACTTGCTGGACATGAGAAAGATGAGGCCGATCAGCACCGCCAGAGCCGCCAGGACCAGCGCCCCAACCCGAAGCTGCGACCATTGAATCTCTTTGCGGCTTGGCACGTTATTCCCCTTGCTGCGAAGTACGGTCTAAACCGCCTTGTCGCCTTGAGAATAGCAAAAATGGTCCGGGTTGCCCCCACCTTCCAGAACCACGCTTGCCTGCGCGTGGTCGCCAGTGTGGGTAAGCGAAAGTGCTGTCCGGGTGACGCCAAGTTGCTCAGCCCGTTGAGCGGCACGCCCATGAAAGCACAGCGTGGGCCGCCCGCCGGGCTCGCGGCCGACTTCAATTTCCAGCCAGTTTACTCCGCGGCTGATTCCGGTTCCCAAAGCTTTCGCCCCAGCTTCCTTGGCTGCAAAGCGAGCCGCAAAACTTTCGACGGATCTTCGCTTGCGCATGCAGTAGGCTTGCTCGTCGGGTGTGTAAAGGCGGTTCAGGAAGCGCTTGCCATGCCGCTCCAGGGAACGCTGGATGCGAGCGACCTCCACCAGATCGATGCCGGTACCCACAATCATCTCTCTAAGCTACATCATTCCCATCCCGATTCTTCGCTGGAGTTGGCATGGCGGGCCGCTTCCATCGGCTGCGGAATGGTATTTCCCGGGACGTCCGTTCATTTGCACATGATTCAGTGCAAAATGACCGGCATTGTGACCCATCGCTGGACATGACTCAAGCGGCGTCCCCATTCTTCCGATAATCATGGAGTGAGTGCGAATATGACACTGTGGGAGTCCGGCGTGGTCCGCGGCCTGGGCGAGCCCCGTTCAGTAATTGAGACCTGCCCGAATATCCTTTGTCTCGATCTTGCGGCGGCCTCGGCAGCAGGGCCCCTCCCATCGCTGAAGGCGCTTGGCCGGGCCATTCCATCCTGCGGGGGAACAATCGTCCGCGGACCTTCGGACGATTCCGGCATCGGATCAATCACATTTGAGTTTGAACGACGGCACTGTCTTGCGATTTACACCATCCTGGTGGCGTTCGGTCTTGAGTTGAGCGCGGAGGCTCACAGACGCCTGACGGATCTGTGCCAGTGTACCCGGATGAGCCCGGCAGCCTTCGGCACCGGGATCATCGCCATCCACCTGACCGTGGTGTCCCGTTGTCCGGTGATTAAGCCGTGCTGCTGCACGTTACTACCCTCGTGACCGCTCCGGCATCGAAATCAACCCGCCTCGACCAGCCCATACCTGCGCTGCCATGCCTGCTTCAACTGGGCCCATACCCGCGCCCGCTCCGTCTCCGTGCCTTCAAACTCCGTGCTTTCGGGCTCTGTATTAACAAAGCGGGCGGCTTCAAGTTTGGCCAACTCGAGCAACTTGCGGTCGCGGAGGAGGTTGACGACCCGAAACTCGGGAAGGCCAGACTGACGGGTTCCAAAGAACTCGCCGGGGCCGCGCATATTCAGGTCCAGCTCGGCAAGCTCGAAGCCATCCTGCGTATTGACCATGGCGTTCAGCCGCTCTTCGCCGAGGGGCGAGATGCGTGAGCCGGTGACGAGGATACAGTAGCTTTTCGCCGCGCCGCGTCCCACGCGCCCGCGCAGTTGGTGCAGTTGCGCCAACCCGAAGCGCTCTGCATGCTCAATCACCATCACCGTCGCATTGGGCACATCCACGCCGACCTCGATCACGGTTGTAGCCACGAGCACGTCGATTTCACCGCGCTGGAAGCGCGCCATGACGACTTCCTTCTCATCGGCATCCAGGCGGCCATGAATGAGGCCGACATGCAGCCCGGCGAGTGGGCCGGCGCGCAACTTCTGATGCATGGTGACGGCTGACTTAAGCACGGATTTCGCCGCCGGGACTGCCTCCTGCATCGTTGGTGGAAACAGGTCGGCGGTTCTGCCTTTACGAGTTGCCCTTGTTTCAGGGGAGCCGTTGGGAGCGGCTTGACCGGGCGCGTCCCGCGAAAAGTCAAGCTCGGGCTGGTCGGCTTCGCTCCCTTCGATGATGGGGTAGACGACGTAGGCCTGGCGGCCGCGCGCGACCTGTTTGCGCACGAAATCCCAGACATCCTGTGACCTCTCCTCAGGCACGCGGCGCGTCGCAATCGGTGTACGCCCGGGGGGCATCTCATCCAGTACGCTCACATCGAGGTCGCCATAAAGCGAAAGGGCGAGGGTGCGTGGAATGGGTGTCGCGGTCATCACCAGCACATCCGGCTCCGCCTCATGGGGCTTTTTCATCAGCCTGAAGCGCTGCAGAACGCCGAAGCGATGCTGCTCATCGACCACGATCAGGCCAAGCCGGCCAAACTCAACCTTTTCCTCAATCAGCGCATGCGTGCCGATGACCAGTTGTGCCTCGCCGCGATTGATCATGCCACGATTCAGACGCTTGCGATCCTCGTCGAGCGAACCCGTAAGCAGCACAATTCGATAACGGCGCGAGGACTTCTCCAGCAGCTTGCGCGCGGCCAGATAATGCTGTGTGGCCAGAATCTCAGTGGGTGCCATCAAGGCTGCCTGATAGCCATTTTCCATGGCGACGAGCATCGCCTGCAGCGCAACGATGGTTTTGCCCGAACCCACATCGCCCTGCAGCAGACGGCGCATCGGGCTGGGCCCGCGCATGTCGGCCACGATTTCACCCAGCGTTCGTTTTTGCGCGGCCGTGGGGTGAAAGGGCAGCACCTCGCGGATGGCCTCGCGCACTTTGTCGCCCGTGGTAAAGCTGATGCCGGGGCGCCGGCGCAGGCGACGGCGCTTCAACTCCAGGCCGAGTTCGAGAAAGAAGAGCTCCTCAAAGATGAGGCGGCGGTGTGCCGGCGTAGATGACGACTGGAGATCCGCGAGCGGCGTTCCTTCCTGTGGAAAGTGAACCTCGCGCAGCGCGACCTCGCGGCCGGGCAGGTCAAGGCGCTCGAGCATGGCCGGGGGCAGGCACTCCGGTACTGACCCGCGCATCGCCTCCAGCAGGTTGAAGATGACCTTGCGCTGCCAGCGCGAAGCCAGACGGCTGCCGCCAAGGGACTCGTACACCGGCGTGATACGGCCCACCTCGAGCAGGCGGGTCTCGGCATCATCGCCCTCATCGGGCAGTACCTCGAACTGTGGCTGAATCAACTTGAGATTGCTGCTGGAGCGGGAGGGCTCAACCTTGCCATACACGGCGACGGATTGCCCGGCGTTGAACTTGTCCTGAAGGTAGGCGGCGTTAAACCAGATACACTTCAGGGCGCGGTTCCCCTGGCCCAGAGTGAGTTCGAAGATCGGCATGCGGCGAGTGCGGAGCAGAGCCGCGCCGCGTACCTCGGCGATGACGCTGGCCGTCTCGCCCGGCTTCAGCTCATCCAGGCTGCGCGGATTCTGGCGGTCTTCGTAGCGGAAGGGAAGATGGTAGAGCAGGTCTTCGACGGTCTGGATTCCCTTTGCAACCAGCATCTCCGCCACGCGCGGACCGACGCCGCGGGCAAACTTGATTGGGGTGTCGAGGCCGGGCACACTCCGGATGCTATCCCATTTGGAGGACCCGTGTAAGAGGCGCGGAGCACTTGTCAGCAGAAGTTCTGCCCAGCGAGAACGCTCCGTACCGCGCGTACCTCAGCGGCCAGGATGCGCAATACGTGCATGGAGAGCTCGGGCGTTTCGAGCAACATGCGGGAGAAATCCTCGCGCGTGACAAAGCCGAGCCTTGCACCCCGGCTTGCCCGGGCTGTCAATGAGTAGGGCTGATTGCTCATTACGCCGGGAAGACCGAGCACAGAGCCGGGCAGGGCGGCAATGCGCAAGACGATCTCGCCGGTCTGCGAAGCCATGTTCAAGTGGACCTGGCCCTGCCGAAGGATGAAAACGCCGATGGGCGGAGCGTCCTGCACAAAGAGTTCAAGGTTCTGCCGGCACACGATGGGTGACGAACACTTTTCCAAGGCATCGAGCAGATGCTTGTCGGCGACAAATGCGGATGAGTCAAGCTTCACGCAAATTCTCCGTCAGCACGCGGCAGATAAGAGGCATTCGCGCGCCTGTAAACCCAGCGGATGCGTGCATGGTGTCATTCCCGACAGCGCTGTGGTGTGATGGGCATCACAACCTCATGTGCGCACAGCCTTCCAGCAGGTGAGGGTGAATGGTGCTGAGATGTCCGGTTGCAACGGTTAGCATAGCGCACGGTCTTATTGTGCAGGAGCGGACATCGCGCCTGCCGAATGATTAGAGGGCGCCGAGGAGCGTGAGGACGCGGGCTCCCGGGCATACAGCACGTAGGAGCCCTCCCACGCGTTCTCCTTCATCTCAAGGCGCCACCCGGGCGTGGCTTGCAGCAGGGATGCAAGGGGCTGAACGTCGCGGACGAGGACATGATCAATCCCGTATCCCTCCAGCAGAGGGAGAGGCCGGTCGACCTGCATGATGCGCAAATAGTCCTGCATGACGCCGTGATGCTCGAAGGTGTCGAAGCGCGAATCGATAAAGTCCGGCTTGGACTGGAAGGCCATCATGCCACCGAGGAAGTCCCAGTTGTAGGTGCGCCAGGAGGGCTGCATGGCGGCAATGATCTTCATCGGGAACAGGGATGCCTGCCGTTGGCTGAGAGCGGCCTCAGTGGGGAACATGAAGAACATGACCGCCACGGCCGCCGCCACCATCAGCGCATTCATTGCCGGAATGGTTCTGCTATCGGATTCCGTAATGATGCCCCGCTCCAGGCTGGAGGCCAGCAGTGGCGTGGTTATTACGGCTGCGAGAAAGGCAAAGCGCATGTGGTCAATGGCCGCATACCAGGCAAACACGACCATCGCAAGCTCGTAGATCTTCCACTGGCGCGAGCGAAGTCCGTTTGCCACCAGCATCAGTCCGATGGACACCACCATCGCTGTGCCCGCCAGCGAAGTGATATGCAGGGGCTGCCATTCGGCGACGGTGGCGATATTCATCCTCTGGTTGAGCATCATGTCAATCGGGTTCCAGATGAGCCGCCAGCCATAGGGATTCACAATCAGAGCGGCGATGCTGGCGGCCAGCACGGTCAGCAGTCGAATGAGGTTCTGCCGCGTAAAGGCCTGCTGATGGAAGACCCCGGCACGCAACGTGAAGAGTCCGCACACGAGATAAAGGACAAACAGGGCCATGCCGATGAGCCAACTGCCATGCAGATTAATCCACAGGCAAAACAGCGGCGGCAACAGCCAGAGCAGTCGTGTTTTGCCGCGCTCCCCGGCCTCAAGGATGCCCAGTTCGGCGGAAAGGGCAAGATACGCTATGGCGATGGTTCGGGGGCCCGAGTTCACGAGCATGAGCAGGAAGCCGATGCCGGCAGCCCAGAACGCGGCGCCGGCATGTCGTGACAGTTTGTAACCACGCCAGTAGACAAACAGAATGTTGGCGCCGAGAACGAGCCATGTGATGAGGTAGATGCCGCGCAATCCCAACCCATGCATGCCAAACCAGTAGGGCAGCTCCGACAGCCACTCGGGGTTGATCCACGGCTGGCCGGCGACGGTGAACGAGTAGGGTTCGATGTGAATGAAGTGGTGAGTGGTGACCAGGATGCGCGCGTTTGCCAGATGCCACCAGATATCCGGGTCAACCATGAGCGTGAGTTCGGTGTTGAGCGCCGGCGCCAGCAGCATGGGCAACATCAGCAGCAGGGCAAGATTCATCGTATGGCGCGTGAATATTCTTTG
>DASSHM010000093.1:0-8577 GCA_035692885.1 Occallatibacter sp. | reverse complement strand
CCGCGTCAATGTCGCCGCCCATGTGGCGGATGACGCGGGCATGATTGTCGGCATGAATCTGCTCGGCGCGCGCGGAGGCGCGAAACAGACTGGCGATGCCGCCCAGGCCTTCCTCATCCGCCTTGCCGGCAAATGCGAGATTGCGGGCATGCGCCGACATTTCATTATCAAAAGCAGCTACGAGGTTCTTAACCGCGACTTCGTCTTCAGCGGAGACCATAAGTATCTCAGAGTTCCCTGCCCGCCGGTCGTTCCGGGCTCCACGGATTCCACGACTGATGCTGTGAGTTATACCATAGCCCGATTACGGCACATGACGAAATCAGAGCGCGTGACGTTATCTGGTTACGTACTCGAATAATTGCATGGCTATGGCTTAGGCTGACGGCTGTACCGCAGCACCTGAACCGGCGAAGAGGCCACGACACCCTCCTCCACCGCCTCGTCAAGGAACGGCCTGAGCTGGTCAATTTTGTCTTCAGTATCGATAATGGTGACCTGGATTGGCGCGTCTTTGGAGAAGCTCCAATGACCCGAGCGCCGGATGCGGCTACCGGAGCCGTAGCCCTCGATGCCGCGATAGACGATGGCTTCGGCCATGTCGAGGTCACGACATCGGGCGATAATGGCTTCATAGAGCGGCTTGCCCTTCCATTTGTCGTCCTCGCCGAAATGGATGCGCAGCATGCGCGCTGAAAACTCTTCTTTCACGGTCATCCCTATCTACCGCGATTGGATGTCTTCGGCCTGCGGCGGAGCCGGCTTGCCTACGACGGAGCCCGATAGGCATATTTGATGACGTCCACGTCAGAAAAGACCACATGGCCCACGGGGAGCATCTGCTCGACAAGGGGCAGGATGGAGTGGAGCTTCTCGACAGTGTCAATGGCTGACAGCATGATGGCGCCATGGTGGCTTGAGCCGGAGGACCGATTCCGGGCAGAGTGACGCTGAGCGCCATAATCAAGGATACCGCGATAGACGGTGACGCCGGCGATGTCATTGGCTCGCATCATTTCAACCAGAGCGCGATAAAGCGGCTTGTCCTGCCAGCGATCTTCCTCATTGAGATAGATGCGCATCATCCGCGCCTCACCCGCTATCCTGACGTGCGGAACGGGCGCCTGCCGCGGAGAGTGCGACAACTGCGCCGGCTTGACGATGGTGGTCTCCTGCATCTCAATGAGCCCGTCGCCGGCCAATTCCTGCAGCCTGCTGATGAGCGTGTCGACCTTTTCGCGCTCTTCAATAAATTCGATTTTGATGGGCAGATGATCCGAGATATCGACGAGGCTGGCCGAGTGCATATGATGGTCCGCCCCGAAGCCTGCGATTCCCTTTGAGGCGGTGGCGCCGGCCACGCCGCGATAGAAGAGGAAGTCGAGGATGGAGGAGTAGACTGGCACGCCATGGTGCGTGGCGCCTTCGCTGACATAGATGATGACCTTGACGGCTTTTCCCGGATTCAGCATTTGGATTCCCAGGCAATGTGGATTCTACTGCGATTGGCGAATGGCGTCACGGCTGCGCCTAAACTGCTTCCGCGAGGATGATGCCGAGCCATGTTGCGGCCAGGCCGAGAACGAGGCTGCCCAGCGAGTAAATGGCGGCCATGGAGAAGGCGCCGGAGCGCAGACTGGCGAGAGTCTCCCACTCATAGGTGGAAAACGTGGAGTAGGCGCCGACAAAGCCGATGGGAATGAGGTATCGCCAGGCCGGACTCAGTTCAACACGGCGTCCAAGATAGGTGAGCGAGAATCCGATAATCAGGCATGCCGAAAGGTTGATGACGAAGGTGCCATATGGAAAGCGTGTCCCCATGCGGCTGCCGATGGAAGCGCCAATCCAGTAGCGGGCTATTGCTCCAAGCGCACCGCCGGCGGCGATCAGCAAGTATTTCTGCAAGCACAACCTCCTTAGCCCAACGAGGCAAAGCCTGACTGCGAGCCATTGGCCCGTAAGCCGCCTGGTCTTGATGTAGAGGGGTCGCGCCGGGAGATGACTCCGCGACAGAACCGCCTGTCAGGAGTCATCAGCCATCCAGCCCTATTGGCAGGAGGGCACTTGAAGGGGAACTCCATCCCCTCCTTTAATTACAACTGCGTTCGTGGGGTGGTGTCAAACGGTCTGCCCATGGCAAAGATAATGCGGAACCAGCACAGTAATTCATCGCAAAAGCGCTGTGGAAAACCGCAAATATTTCAGGGGGGAGTGGGTACCCCCTGAGGGTCTAAACCGGCTAAGCAACTGCCCGGGAAGGCTCCGGAGTCCAGATCACGGCCCGTAGCGAAAAGCGCAGTCTCACTGATTCACTCATTATGCGCCGGCACCGGGAAATTATCTGCAATGGAGACGGGTGGGCGTCTCATAGATTCACTTGACCGGCGCAGATGCAACCCGGATAAAGGCGGCGGAGATTGAGCATTGGACGAGTCAGCGGCGTCTATGTGCACTAGACAGCAAAGGAGACAGGCACCATGAAGAGGCAACGGGGATGGTGGATGATGGGACTGCTGGCCGTGACCGCATTCGCGGCGGGACTCTGGATGGGGTATCCACGCGCGGCCATGGCGGCGGGAGGCGCGGGCCAGGTCCAGTTTCAATTGATGGGCGTGAACCCCTCCAGCTCCCTGCTGGTGTATGAGCCGGGCACAAAGACCGTGTATGTCTACCAGGGGGCGACGACGGGAAATGCGGATATCAATTGCAGCTACAAGTTCGAGCTGGGCACGCCGGGTGAGCCAATCCGGCGGATTCCCTGTCCGCTGCCGACGATGAGGTGATACTGACGCGGCCGGCATGCAGGCAGCCGCAGGCTGATACGCGCGTGACTGAACATGCCGCGTCGAGCAGACCATGATGCGCCGCGCCTTGATTCAAGGGGATTCTGCGGCCCTGTGATAGGTTTAACTGTGGGAGAACGTGCATAAAAAATGTCTTCGATTACATCGTTTATCGATCGTCACTACCGGCACTTTAATGCCGCGGCTCTGGTGGATGCCGCGAAGGCTTACAACGCGTTGCTGGCTTCGGGCGGCAGGATGTTTGTGACCATTGGCGGCGCGATGAGCACGGCGGAGCTGGGCATTTCACTGGCGGAGATGATCCGGCAGAACAAGATTCATGGCATCTGCTGCACGGGCGCAAACCTTGAAGAGGACGTATTCAACCTGGTGGCGCATGATTTCTACGAGCGGGTGCCACACTACCGCGATCTAACGCCGGCGGACGAGGCAACCCTGCTGAGCCGGCACATGAACCGGGTGACCGATACGTGCATTCCCGAGATGGAGGCGATGCGCCGCATCGAGAACGAGGTGCTGCAGGAATGGACCCGCGCGGACAAGGCGGGCGAGCGGCATTTTCCGCACCAGTTCATGTACAAGATTCTGCTGTCGGGCGTGCTGAAGAAGAGCTACCAGATCGACCACAGGGATAGCTGGCTGCTGGCGGCGGCGGAGAAGAACCTGCCCATCTTTGTGCCGGGCTGGGAGGACTCCACACTGGGAAACATATTCGCCGGCCACTGCATCAGCGGCGATGTGAAGAACGTGCATACGGTGCGCACGGGCATCGAGTACATGATGGAACTGGCCGAGTGGTACACGGAAACGACGGCCAAAACGCCCCTGGGCTTCTTTCAGATTGCTGGCGGAATCGCGGGCGACTTTCCCATCTGCGTGGTGCCGATGCTGCACCAGGACCTGCAGCGCGAGAACGTCCCCCTGTGGGCCTACTTCTGCCAGATCAGCGACTCGACGACAAGCTACGGATCGTACTCCGGCGCGGTGCCGAACGAAAAAATCACGTGGGGCAAACTGGGCGAGAAGACGCCGAAGTTCATCATCGAAAGCGATGCGTCGATTGTGGCGCCGTTGATCTTTGCCTACGTACTGGGCTGGTAAACCAAGGTCAGATCACAAAGCAGAAGCGCAACGGCCTCAGGGGATAATGGGCTTTTTGTGCTGAAGCGCGGCATCCGCCCCACGCGGCGTCAAACCCGGCTGCACTCGCCGACGGGGATAGGCACCTGCTCAACGATTTCGAGGCCAAAGCCTTCAAGCGCGGGAATGTGCATGGGAGTGTTGGAGAGCAGGCGGATGCGCTGAATGCCAAGGTCTGAGAGGATCTGCCCGCCAAGGCCGATGGCGCGCAGAATGCGCCCGCTGCGGGCCTGCGAACCCTCGCGGGAACGCAACTCGCGATGCAGGATGATACGGGCAGTCCCGTCCACCCGCGCTTTCCCGTGGATGGCTGCGCCGGCGGGGTCAAATGCCGCCTCGCCAACGGGAGCGTGATCCAGCTCAAAACCGCGCGACGTGTTGTGGAGGTAGATGATGGCGCCGCATCCCTCCTCGGCTATGATGCGCATGGACTGGTCGAGGATTTCGCGGCAGTTGCAGTCATCCGCAAACAGATCGCCAGCCGTGCAGCGGGTGTGGACGCGAACGAGAACGGCCTGCTGGCCTGAAGCGCGATCAGCCTGCAGGGATGCGGGCAGACCGGACGGTTCGTCGTTGCAGGGAGGGCGGGCAGGGCCGATGTCCCCACGAACGAGCGCGATATGACTTTCGCCTCCGTTGACCTCGCTTTCATAAGCGATCATGCGGAACTCGCCATAGCGCGTATTGATGATGGTTTCACCGGCGCGGACGATGTAGCGCTCGTTGCGCAGGCGGTAGCGGATCAGCTCGGCCACGGTAAGAATGCGCAGGCCGTGCTCCGCGCAGAAGGGAATGAGGTCCGGGATGCGGGCCATTGCGCCGTCGTCGCGCATGATTTCACAGATGACGCCGGAGGGATTGAGACCGGCCATGCGAGCGAGATCCACCGAAGCCTCCGTTTGACCGGCGCGAACAAGGACCCCGCCTCGGCGCGCGCGCAGGGGAAAGATGTGGCCGGGCCGCGCGAGATCAGAGTAGGTGGTACCGGGCGAGATGGCCGTGCGAATGGTGCGTGCCCGGTCCGCAGCGGAGATGCCCGTGGTCACGCCCTCGCGCGCCTCAATGCTCTCGGTGAACGCGGTTCCGAAGCGGGAAGAGTTCTGCTGCGTCATGGGGAAAAGATGGAGATAGTCGGCACGCTCGTCAGTCAGCGTGAGGCATATGAGCCCGCGGCCGTAACGGGCCATAAAATTGATGGCTTCCGGAGTGACGTGCTCGGCGGCAAGGGTGAGATCGCCCTCGTTTTCGCGGTCCTCATCATCGACGACCACGACCATGCGGCCGGCGCGGATGTCGGCCAGCGCCCCGGGGACGTCAGTGAACGGCGGCTCGATGGTGTGCACGGACTCTGTCATGAGCACGTAATTATTTTCGCCGATGGAAGGGTAAACAGCAAAAGCGCCGCCCGAAGGCGGCGCTTTCGCTCAACAGCAGGAGAAACCAGTTAGAGAGTGGATTCAATCTCAAAGCCCCAGGCTTCCAGCAGGGACTCGGGGATGTACTTGGAATTCTTGTTCCGACGCGCCCACTCGCGAAGACGGGTCGAGCGGATGTATTGATCGGGGGTCAGCTTGAATTCCTTCACAATCTGTTCAAAAGAAGTGACCGTAGGTACAACCGGGCCGATGGGCTCCGGCTTGCCCCAGTTTGGATTCCCGCGACGCTTTGCCATCGATTCTTGTCCTTAAAGAAAGGTGGATTCAATTACCGCTCGGACTCTGAAGGGGGGCGCAGACCGAGAAAAGATTACGTTTTCTATATTAGGGATATTTTCTCCAAAAATCAATAGCAATCGAGGCCGTCGGCGGGTGAAATGGCAGAACGGGAAGAACAGTGGCCTGTGAATATATATTGTTCTAAATAAATATGTTACGTGGGGATGCCATGACCGCAGGCGGACAGAAGGTCGCCGATTCGGTGGAAAAATCAGCACAATTATTCGGGCAGCCGGGGGATATACTCCTGTGACAACATTCACCCGAAAAACTGGTTACCTGTTAATCTTCCGGATACTTCGAGCCGGCTTGAGGCTCGGTGCGCCGTGGATGGCTGTGACGCAGATTTGTGGGGCAGGATGGCGGGGACGCCGGAATCATCCGGCGGCGCGGTTCGGGCCCCGGCAATTTTGAACGAATGCATCGTCGCCTGCGGCGGAGCATCGCGAGCCATGACCGATCATTCGTTCTGATAATTTGGACGAGGATGACCTCTAAGACAGCGGACGTACTGGGAGAACTGGGCCTGCCTGCGCCGGTGCGGGAGCTTGCGGCGCGAACGTGGGACGCAATCGTGGTGGGAGCCGGGCACAACGGGCTGGCTTGCGCCGCTTATCTGGCCAAGGCCGGGTTGCGCGTGCTGGTGGTGGAGAGCCGCGCGCGGGTGGGCGGAGCATGCACGATTGAAGAACCGTTTGCCGGAGTCAGGATGTCGCCGTGCGCCTACCTGGCGGGATTGCTGCACCCGAGGGTGATTGAAGAACTGGAGCTGGCACGGCGGACGTACGAATGGACGCCCGCGGTGAATGGCCTGTTCGTTCCCTTCCTCGACGGATCAAGCATTCAACTGTGGGATGATGACGCACGTTGCGAAGCGGAGGTGCAGGCGCTTGCACCCCGGGACGTGGAAGGGTTTCGGGCAATGAGCGAAGTGGTGCGGCGGCTCAGGGATGCGCTGCGCCCGGCGGGAGACGGCGACCTGTGGATGTGCGAAGCGCTGACGCTGGAGCAGATTGAGGAGCGGCTGGGCGCGGACGACGAGGCGCGCGCGCTGCTCTTCGACTGGTCAATGGCGGAGTTCATGGAGCGCTATGTGTCGGATGAACGGCTGCAATGCGCGTATCTGGGACAGGGTGTGATCGGGACGAATGCGAGCCCGTTTGACAAGGGCACCGCATCAATCCGGTTTCATCATGCGTCAGGACGGCTGGGAGGCTTGCCGGGGATGTGGGGTTACGTTCGCGGCGGCATGGGCATGGTGTCGTTTTATTTCTGTGATGCGGCGCGCGAGGCCGGAGCAACGGTTGCATGCGGAGTCCCGGTGGCGCAGATTTTACCTGGCGAAGGAGTGGTGCTGGAGGGCGGCGAGCGGATTGCGGCACGTGCGGTGATTTCGAACGCCGACCCGAAGCGAACACTGCGGATGCTGGGCACTACCGCAGACAAGGCATGGAGGGAGCAGGTGGAGCGTGTGCCGATGGAGGGCTGCACGGTAAAGCTGAACGTACACCTGCGCGAGCTGCCAAATTTCACGTCGCGTCCGGGCACCAACGAGCCCCACCACTACGGGCAAATCAACGCGCCGCTGACCAAGGCGGAGTGGAAGGCAGGCTTTGCGGCGGCACGCCGCGGGGAGCTGCCGGAGCACCTGTGGTGCGAGCTGTACTTCCAGAGCGTACATGATGCATCGGCGGCCCCGAAGGGCACGCACACGATGAGCGTGTTTGCGCAGTACGTGCCGTACCGGTTTGAGCGGGGAACGTGGGATGAACGCCGCAATGAGGTGCGGCGGCTGGCTGTGAAATCCCTGGCGCGCTTCTGCTCGAATCTCGACACGGCGGTCCTCGATGCGCAGGTTCTAGGTCCGCCGGATATCGAGAGCAAAGTGGGATTGACGGGCGGGCACATCTTTCAAGGCGAGTGCCTACCGCCGTACATGTGGGCGAATCGCCTGAGAGCGCGCACGCCAATGACGGGGGTGTATCTGTGCGGCGCGTGCACGCACCCGGGCGGCAGCGTGATTGGCATCAATGGCCGCAACGCGGCCATGGCGGTGCTCAAGGACATGAGCAAGCTTTAGCTTTGTGGCGTCGTACCGGCTCTGGTATTCTCCGCCGTACATGCCCGCGGCTCCAACACTCAAACGGGGAATCCGATTTCGCGATCTGGTGCTGTTCTATGTGGTCAGCGGCCTGAGCGTGCGCTGGGCGGCAATGGCGGCAGCGGCAGGCCCCAGCGTTCTGCTGATCTGGGTTGCCGCGGTGGCGTGCTTCTTTCTTCCACTGGCAGCCAGTGTGATGGAGCTTTCGTCACGCCATCCTGAAGAGGGCGGCATCTACGTCTGGACGCGGGAGGCGTTCGGCGACGCGAGCGGTTTTTTGACCGCGTGGACCTACTGGATGAGCAACCTGCCCTACTTTCCAGGCGTGCTGTATTTCGGCGCAGCGTCAGTGCTGTTTGCGCTGGGCGCGAAGGGACACGAACTGGTGGCAAGCCCGGCCTATTACATCGGCTTTGCGGTTTTCTGGCTGGGCGTGATTACGGTGCTGAACATCGTGGGCGTGAATGCGGGCAAGTGGCTGAACAATGTGAGTTCGCTGGGCAGCCTGGTGCCGCTGGGCGTTCTGGTGATGCTGGCAGTGGTCTCGTATGCGAAATTCGGGCCAGTGCATGGCTACTCCGCAGGAGACTTTCTGCCGCACCTATCCCTGCGCAATGCGATCTTCTGGTCGTCAGTGTTCTTTGCGCTGAGCGGGCTGGAGGCGGGCTCGTCGATGGGCGACGAAATCCAGAACCCGCGGCGCGTGATCCCTCTGGCGATTGTGCTGGGCGGGAGCGTGCTGGCCATCGGATACATCGCAGGCACCTCGGCCCTGCTGGTGGCGCTGCCGCCCGAGGCGGTCGCGGGGCCGGATGGG
>DASSHM010000092.1:0-8287 GCA_035692885.1 Occallatibacter sp. | reverse complement strand
AAGCACGCCTACCAGAAAGGGATCCTTGCGCAGCGGGGGATAGAATATTGAAGCGCGCCGGATGAGCCGAATCCGTGGCAGCAGGCGGGCAGATTCACTTTTTGAGTTTGAGAAAGAGGTTGGATGACCTGGTTCAAACGGGAGAACGGTGAGTTCCAAACGGCCGCTGCCGGCGCCGAGGGCAATGACGACGAGCGGCGGGTACGCACGGAAGGCCTGTGGATTAAGTGTCCCGGCTGCCGCCAGACTCTCTTCAAGGCCGACCTCGAAGCCAACCTGAACGTCTGCCCGAAGTGCCACCACCACTTCAAGATTGGCGCCCGCGAGCGGTTCGAGCTTCTGCTGGAGCCCGGCTACGAGCTGGTGGATGGCGGGCTGCGCTCTACCGACCCGCTGAACTTCGTTGACATCAAGCCCTACAAGCAGCGCTTGCGCAAGGCCCAGCAGGAGACCGGGCTGGATGATGCCATTCTGAATGCAGTGGGGCGCATGGGCCATCACGAGGTCGTGATGAGCGCCATGGAGTACAGATTTATCGGCGGGTCAATGGGCGCCGTGGTGGGCGAAACCATCGCCCGCGCAGTTGACCGTGCCCGCGAGGGGCGCAAGCCGCTGATTGTGGTGGCGGCCTCAGGCGGGGCGCGCATGATGGAGGGCGTGGTGAGCCTGATGCAGATGGCCAAGATATCCACCGCGCTGGCCCAGCTCGACGACGCCCGCGTGCCTTACATCTGCGTGCTTACTGACCCCACCACCGGCGGCGTAACCGCCAGCTTCGCCATGCTGGGCGACCTCAACATTGCCGAGCCCGGGGCGCTGATTGGTTTTGCCGGCCCGCGCGTGATTGAGCAAACCATCCGCCAGAAGCTGCCCGAGGGCTTTCAGCGTTCCGAGTTCCTGCTCGAGAAGGGCTTTCTCGATGCCGTGGTTGCCCGCAAAGACCTCAAGGAATACCTCATCCGCGCCCTCAACTTTCTGAAGTCACAGTAGGCCGCCGGATTGCACTTAGCGTGTTGACGATCAATTGCAAAGCCCCGGCTGGTTGCCGGGGCTTTTGGTTGCTGATGCGCATGACGTGATGGCGGCCTTAGAACTCCAGCCGCAGCGCGCCCTGCAGAACACGCGCGCTATGCGCCGTGCCCGTGATTCTTCCAAAGCCCGACGACGTCAGGTCGGTATTCGGATTGTCGAAGTTCGGGTGGTTGAGAGCGTTGAAAGCGTCCGCGCGGAACTTGAGGTTGACCTTGTCCTGATACAGCGGAAACGTCTTGCCCAGCCCCAGGTCGATGTTGAAGTAGCGCGGTCCGCGCAGGTTGTTCCGCGCGCCGATCTTGAACCCCACGGGACCGGTATAGGCGTTCGCGGCGGCATTTGGATCGGTAAAACCATACAGCCTGCCGTCTGCGCCCTTGTGGATGTCCATATTCAGCAGTGAAGCATTGCCGGTGAGGATGGCTGGCGCGTTGTTCGCATAGCCGGCCACGAAGGCCAGGGTCGTGGCAAAGTAAGGCGTGCCCGTGTGCCAGCTCGGCAGTCCGCTCAGGCTCCAGCCGCCGATGACCTCGTTCACCCAGAACGGCGTGGTTGCGCCCACGGCCTTGCCGTGTCCGAACGGCAGCTCATAGATGAAGTTGCCATTCAGATACTGGGTCACGTCAAAGTCGGAGTTCCCGCGGCACTCCCGCGGCCTGAGCACATCGCAGATGAAACCGTAGCCGCCAATCGCCGGTGCATTGGCGATGACCGATACGTTGTCAATCGAGTGAGACCATGTGTAGTTGAGGTCAAACTGCAGACCGTGCGACACGTTCTTGTGCAGCGTGGCGAGCAATCCGTTGTAGCTGGAAAATCCCTTGTTGGTGTAGTAGGTGAACTCTGAGAACTGCGACCCCATGCCGACGTTCGACTGCAGCAGCCCCGCGCCCGCCAGTACCTGGATGGTGTCGGCAAAGTCGCCCCGGTACGCCAGCGTTCCGAGGTAATACGAGATAATCGCCGTATTGCTGGGAACGCCGAAAAATGTATAGGCCCCCGGAAACATCACATCCTCAAACCATGGCTGCGGCGTCACATTCAGCGGGTCCACGCCGTTGCGCAATTCCGTGGAGAGAGCGCCGAACGCCTCAGACATCATCTGGTTCGACTGCGCGTCAGGGAAGTCGATAAGCTGGTTGGCGTCAGCCTGACCAAGCAGCCTGCGGCCCAGACGGCCCACGTAATTTGTCTTCAAAATCAGGCCGCCGCCGAACTCATGCTGTACTCCGAAGTTGTACTGGATCGAGTACGGCGTCTTCAGATTTCTGTCAACGCCCTCGTTGAACGCCTGTCCGTTGGCCAGGCCAAAGGGAACTCCGTTGTCAACAAAGGGAGTGTAGGGCGATTGCAGCGCCGTGGGCGCCGTGGGCGCAGGAGGCGGGCTGTCGAGTCCGCTGAACCGGGGATCCGTCATCAAGGAACCGGTCGGATTGCCGCTGATCCCGTAGGGATCGGTCGCGCTGGCCTGAAAGAGATACGAGTACTGAGCCGCCTGGTACTGGATGGCGTTCACGACCGTGTGGTCGTAAATGATGCCCGCGCCGCCGCTCCACACCGTATTCCGGGAGAATCCGGGACTGTAGGCAAAGGCAAACCGCGGCGCAAAGTTCTTGTACACCGGCTCGAAGTAGCCGGGCGCGTTGTTGGCCTTTCCGCCCAGAATGTAGGAGACGAACGGAACCGCATCGTCGCCGCTGATTCCCGCTGCGCTCTGCTTTACGCGCGCGTCAAACAGTTGATTGAAGTCGAGCGTTGGAACCGACTCGATGCCGTTCTTCTCATAGGGAACACTGTAGTTCTGCCAGCGAAGCCCATACGAGAGCGTGAGCGACGGCGTCACCTTCCACGTGTCACCGAAGTAGATCTCCGTCTCGTAGTAGCGGTAATTGGCCCTGGAACCCGTACCCTGCGGAACCAGGTTGCCCTGGGCATTGTAGTTGAACGTGCTGCTCACATCCGCGTAACGACCCAGCGCAAACGCAAACGCGCCATCATAGAGCGACTCCGCAACAGAGTCCGAACTGATATCGCTGGGCCGCAGGCTCGAATCGAGATTGGGTATGTTCCCGCCCAGGCCGATGGTGGGAAGGTTGTAGTCGAGAATCGTGTTGCTGTCAGGGTTGATGTACTTGAACGTGCCGCCGAACTGGAGAGTGTGATTCCCCTTCAGCCAGGAGAAATCGTCCCGGGCCACCGGAATGGGATAGATGCGGTTCTGCGCATTCACCGCACTGGCGTAGGGACCGGTGAGGATGGAGCCTCCTGCGCCATCACCCCCGAAGCCATACGCGTACTGCGTGATGCCCGTCGGGTTGAAGCTGTTGGGGAAGTTGTAGTTCGTCACAGTCTCGCCAAACGACGCCCGATTGGTCTTGTTGTTGCCAATAGTCATGCTGTGGCCCACCACCCAGCCATGGCTCTTATCGAGAAACGGAAAGGTTTGCGGGTCGCCCGGGAACTGGATTGGATCCTGCGTTCCAGTCACCCTGGCAAACGATACGCGCCCAAAAAGCTTCTGCGTGCCGGTGAGGTTATAGTCCACCCTGCCCACATAATCGTTCTCAAGGTACGGGAAGGGCGCATTGAAGCGGAGCGCGCCAGTATTAATACCGTCTGAGCAGGCTCCAATGGTTGAATCGCAGACGCCCGCGCTCAGATCATTGGGTTCCGGCAGGCGGCTGGTCATCACGGTCTGCAACGCTGAGTTGAAGCCGATACCCTGCGGATCCAACTGCGCCACCTGAGCGGAAGTCAGTGTCGATACGCCGCCTGAGTCGTTCAGGTAGGAGAGGGACCCATTGCGAAATGCATCGGTGGGAACGACACGGCGCACCAGGTTCGAAAGCGTGTCACGGCGGCTGTTCCAGTCAAAGAAGAAAAATGCCTTGTCCCTTCGAATCGGCCCGCCGATGTTGCCGCCGAACTGGTTGCGGATGAGCGGAGGCCGCGGAACACCGCTGTTGTTGTTGAACCAGCTGTTGGCTTCAGTATTCGTGTCGCGGTGGTACTCCACCAGCGCTCCGTGATAACTGTTGGTTCCGCTGCGGGTCACAAGTTCGTACTGACCGCCCCCGCCCTCGCCGGCGCTGGCCAGTGGGCCCGCCGTGACGCCGCGAAACTCCTGCACCGAGTCAACCGGCGCACTCCCGACAATCGCGCCGAAGTCTCCGGTGGCCATGTCGTTCACGTCCAGGCCGTCCAGGGTCACATTGTTCTGGTCCACGCGGGCACCGGTCACTGCGCCGTCCAGGGTGACGCCGGGCTGCTGCGTGAACAGGGCTGCTGGACTGTCCCGGTTGGCAACGGGGAGATCGTTGAGAAACTGCACCTGAAAGTTGTTGCCCACCGTCGCGTCCGAGGTATTCAGTGTCACCGTCTCGGCCGACGCCGACACCTCAACCGTCTGCGACTGCGCGCCCACCGAAAGCTGGGCGTTCTGCGTGCGCGTGATGTTTACATTCAGATAGAGACCCGACACTTCAACCGGCTTGAAGCCCTGCGCGACAAAAGTGATGGAGTAACCCGGCCCAGGAGCAACGCTGGAGATGGTGTACGATCCCACCGAGTTGGTCACCGTCGTGTACGTCAATCCCGTGGTGGCGCTGCGGAGAGTGACCGAGGCCTCCGGCACCACCGCGCCGGTCTGGTCGGTCACAACACCGGAAATCGCGGCCACATCCTGGGCCCGTGCCTGTAGAGAAATCGAGAACAACGCAATCAGTGCGATCAACAACAACGATCTTGCCGAACCCTGGCGTCTCTGCATGTCTCCCCCATGTGCGCAACCAAAAGCGCACAAGGAGTCTGGTGCAATTTCAGGGCCAAAGCAAGCTTTTTGATTCTGTTATGAAATTATGCCGTATTTGACACATAACGGCCGCCCATTTAATGAAATTATGGATGTATATATGAAAAAATGTATTATATGACCCTAATGGTTCCGCGCCGTCTTGGCTTGCCTCCAAAGTAAACGGTGCTTCTCGAGAGCGGCTGGCGCGTGACCGCGCTTCCGCTGTCCCGGCAGTTCAAGTAATGTCATCCTCTTGCGGACCAGCCCGGCATTCCTGCCATCGGTTGCACGGGGGTTCATTTGCGCGCTAACCGCTGTATTTCAAACTTCAACGGTGAGCGTCGAATAGGAGCGCGCAGGCAATTTCACCGTCATGCGCGAGCCCGCCGTTGGATTCTCGAGGGTCTGCGGCGTTACGCGGTTCGGATCAGTGAAAGTGTTGATTGCCTTCAGATCATTGCCGGTAATGGTCTGGAACGATGCGACCCGGCTGGGCGTCAGGTCGTGCCACACCAGCTCCAGCTCACGTTCCCTGTCCAGATCGCGATTCAGCACGAAGAACGTCGCTGACTTCCTGGCGGAATCGATCGTGGCGACCACGTCGAGGTAGGGCACGTCACCGAAGCCCGGGGCCGGCAGGCCGATTGCCTCAATGGGCCGGCCAAGCTTCTCTACTGGATAGGTGGGGCCATCCGGCTGAAGGTTGAGCACGTGGCCATGCGCGTGTTCGAGCGCCCAGAGATAGGGATAGTAGATGGTCTGGCGCAGAATGCCATCCTCGTTCGTCATGATAGGCGCAATCACGTTCACAAGCTGCGCCAGGCAGGCCACCTTCACGCGATCGGAGTGGCGGATGAGCGAATTGGCGAGACCGCCCACCAGCAGCGCATCCTCCAGGTTGTACTGTTCCTCCAGCAGATGGGGCGCAATTTTTCCGTGACCATTCACGTCATCGCCGCTGCGCGCGCGATACCATACGTTCCACTCGTCGAACGAGAGGAAGAGCTGTTTTTCTGATCGCTTGTGGGCGCGCACGGTTTCGCATACCGCTGTGATCTCCTCAATCTGCCGGTCCATCGCCAGGTTCATCGCCAGGTAGATATGGCTGTCGTGGTTGGTCTCGTCCGAGTTGCCCCAGTAACGGTGCAGCGAGATGCCGTCCACCACGTCGTAGCACTCTTCCAGGACAGTCCTGTCCCACTCGATATAGGTGGGCATGAACGGGCCGCTGGAGCCGCAGGCAATCAGCTTCACGGTGGGATCGACGGCGCGCATCTGTCGCGCCGCGTCGGTGGCCTTCAAGCCATACTCGCGCGCGGGAATGTGGCCAATCTGCCAGGGGCCGTCCATCTCGTTGCCCACGCACCAGTACTTCACGTTGTGCGGCTGCTCGTAGCCGTGCGAGCGGCGTAGATCGCTCCACTTCGTGCCCTTGGCTACGTTGCAGTACTCCACCAGCGCCGCCGCGTCCTCGGCCGTGCCGGTTCCAAAGTTCAGCCCGAAGAGCGGCTCCGTGCCTACCTTGCGCGCCCACGTAATAAACTCGTTGGTCCCGAACTGGTTGGTCTCCAGCGTGTTCCATGCGCGGTCCAGAACCGTGGGCCGGTTCTTCTTTGGACCGACGCCGTCGAGCCAGTGATATCCCGAAACAAAGTTGCCGCCGGGGTAGCGGATGATGGGCACTTCCATCTTGTGAATCTCATTCAGCACGTCCGTGCGGAATCCGTCTTCGTCGGCAAACTTTGAACCCGGCTCGTAGATGCCCTCGTAGATGGCGCGGCCCAGATGCTCAAGAAATGACCCGAAGAGATGGGGGCTCACGGGCGCAACCTGGCGCGTGGAATCGATGATGACGCGCGTCGCGCTCTCTGCCTGGGCAAGCCCGAACCGGCCCATGCCGGACGCCGCTGCCAGGGCGACGCCGGTTTGCCCCGCCGTCTTCAAAAACCGTCTACGTGAGATTGAGTGCATGAATCATCCCCCCGATGTGCGCAAGCGCCGAAGTTGCCGACGGACAACACCTCAGTGCATGTTGTGGAATCCTGGCCGCAAGGCCGCGGATCGTCTGAGTAAGCGTTTGCTCGGAAAAGCATACGAAGAGTCGGTCCTCTTGTCAAAGGGGTACTTCAAAGAATCATCGCGTCCCGGCAATAGAACCGATTTAGTTGATCAAGTGTAGTGATTACAGAAGGTTGCAAACACGCACGCAGCGGAGCAAGGCCGGCCTGAGGTCGCCCGGCCGGTCGTCGCGTCAGATCCGCATCGGCATGAGTACGTAGCGCGAGTGATACTCCGCTTCCGGATCCTCGGGCCGAATCTGCCCCGCCGACTGCGAATCCTTGAACTCCAGCCGCACCTCGCCCTCGTTGCCCAGTGCCTTGAGGAACTCAAGAATGTAGGAGGAGTTGAAGCCCACCACAATCGGCTCGCCCGAGTAGGGTGTGTCAATGGTGTCTTCGCTTTCGCCGGACTCGGTGGACTGCGAGCTGATCTTCAGTTCGTTGCCCTCCAGCCGCAGCCGTATCGCCCCCGACCGCTCATCGGCAAACTGCGCCACGCGCTGGATTGACAGCGAAAGCTCGCTTGCCCGCACCACCACAAACCGCGTGTTGTCGCGCGGCATCACGGCCTCATAGTTCGGGAACTGGCCGGAGAGCTTGCGCGAGCTGAGGGTGCGGTGCCCGATGCGGAAAAACAGCGTGTGCTCGTCATCGGCAAAGTCCATCTTGTCCACGTCGGCATTGGCCAGCAACTGCTGCAGCTCCTGCAATGCCTTGCGTGGAATCAGAACCCGCTTTTCGCCGCTGATACCCTCCAGCGATTCGCCCACCTTCTCGGCAAATGAAAGACGGTGGCCGTCTGTTGCAACCATGGCGATCGACTCCGCCTTAAGCACCAGCAATGCGCCGTTCAAGGTATAGCGCGACTCCTCGTTGGAGATGGCAAAGATGGTGCGCGCTATCAGCGTCTTCAGTGTCGCTGCCGGAATACTGGTGGCGACGACCTCGGGAAATTCAGGCACCTGCGGGTAGTTGGCGCGAGCCATGCCCACCATCTTGGTATTGGAGCGGCCGCTGCGGATCTGAATCCAGTGATTCTCAAGCAGCTTGATTGAGATGTCGCCCTCGGGCAGCAGCTTGATGTAGTCATAGAGTTTGCGCGCGGGAATGGTGCAGGCGCCCGGCTTCTTGACCTTGACCGTCGCGCTGGTGCGGATCGCCTGGTCGAGATCGGTTGCCGTGATGTTCAGCCGGTCACCGTCGGCCTCGATCAGAAAATTTGAAAGGATGGGAATGGTCGTCTTGCGCTCCACCACGCCTTGCGTGGCGGTAAGTTCCTTCACCAGTTCCTGGCGGCTTACGGTAATCTCCATCGCTGCCCCCTGCGCGGCCGGCTTCTCTACTTCAGTTTCCACCATCGGCATTGGCCCCCTCCGCTCCGCGGCTGCGTTTGAAGCAGACT
>DASSHM010000091.1:0-10601 GCA_035692885.1 Occallatibacter sp. | reverse complement strand
GAGGATCACTACGGGCTGAAAAAGGTGAAGGAACGCATTCTCGACTACCTGAGCGTGCTGGAGCTGAAGCCGGACATGAAGGGCCCGATTCTGTGCTTCGTGGGGCCTCCGGGCGTGGGCAAGACAAGCCTGGGCAAGTCGATTGCGCGTGCCCTGGGGCGTAAATTCCAGCGTATCTCGCTGGGCGGGATGCATGATGAGGCAGAGATTCGCGGGCATCGCCGGACCTACATCGGCGCGCTGCCGGGACAGATTATCCAGAGCCTCCGGCGCGCGGAGA
This sequence comes from Occallatibacter sp., assembly GCA_035692885.1. Classification (GTDB taxonomy): domain Bacteria; phylum Acidobacteriota; class Terriglobia; order Terriglobales; family Acidobacteriaceae; genus Telmatobacter. Next base: position 10,321 of record DASSHM010000091.1, on the reverse strand, counting down.
CGAATGACCCTGTGATCATGCTGGACGAGGTGGACAAGCTGGGGCGGGACTTCCGCGGCGACCCGGCGTCGGCACTGCTGGAGACGCTGGACCCGGCGCAGAACAATACGTTCCGCGACAACTATCTTGACGTGCCGTTCGATCTGTCGAAGGTGCTGTTCATCTGCACGGCGAACATGCTGGATCCTGTTCCGGCTCCGATGCTGGACCGGATGGAGCTGATTCCGCTGCAGGGATACAGCGAGGAGGAGAAGGTACACATTGCCGAGCGGTACCTGATTCCGAGACAGATCAAGGAAAACGGGATCACGGAGGAGCAGATTGAGTTTCCAGAGGAAACAGTGCGCTACCTGATCCGCCACTACACACGCGAGGCCGGCGTGCGCAAGCTGGAGCAGGTGGTGGGAACGGCGTGCCGCAAGCAGGCGCGCCGGGTGGTGGAAGGAAATACGGGAAAGGCCGTGGTGACGCACGAACTGGTAAAGGAGTTTCTGGGCGGCGAGCAGGTGCGCGTGGAGACCGAGGTGGCTGAGCGGGTGAAGCGGCCGGGGGTTGCCGTGGGCCTGGCGTGGACGCCAGCCGGGGGCGACATCCTGTTTATCGAGGCAAACAGGATGAAAGGCAAGGGCGGATTCACGATGACCGGACAGATTGGCGAGGTGATGCAGGAGTCGATGCAGGCCGCGCTGACCTGGGTGCGGTCAAACGCCGCCGAGCTGGGGCTGGCCGAGGACTTCAACAAGGAACTGGACCTTCATATCCACGTGCCGGCGGGAGCAATTCCAAAGGACGGACCTTCAGCCGGAGTGACGATGGCGACAGTGCTGGCGTCGCTGCTGACCGATACTCCGGTTCATCCGCTGACGGCGATGACGGGCGAGATCACGCTGAGCGGCAACGTGCTGCCCGTGGGCGGCATCAAGGAGAAGTTTCTGGCCGCGCGCCGGGCGGGGGTGCAAACGGTGATTCTGCCGGCTGACAACCGGCAGGACGTTGAGGAGGACCTGACGCCGGAAATGATGGAAGGCGTGACCGTGCACTATGCCAAGCGCATCGAGGATGTGCTGGCGGTCGCGCTGCCGCAGTTTGAGCGCCTGCAGGGCTCAGGCCCGGTGGAGGCCGAGAGACGGCCCAGTGCTGCGGCATGAGTCGTGAGTGAGCAATGCGGCCGGCGAACCTGCCGGCCCTTTCTTTTGCAGGGGATCGTTTCGCCTGGCGTCGCGAGGCGGTGACGGACTGAACGGGGAGTCGCGCGTCTAACTGAGCGCAGGCGTTATGCTTCTTCTTATGATGCAGGTGCGAGTGATCGCCTTTGGCGTGTTGAAAGATGCGTTGGGCCCGGAGGCCGTGCCAATGGAGTTGCCGGAAGGCTCAACGGTGGCGGATCTGCTTGCGCAGTTGGGCAGAATCCACGCGCGGGTGGGGCTGCGCGGGATTGCCGTAAGCGTGAACGCGGAGTATGCGAACGGAGCACAGACGTTGAGCGAGGGCGACGAGGTGGGGCTGCTGCCCCCGGTGTCGGGCGGTTTGCCGGATGAGCAAGGTGCCCGGCAGGTTGTGACCGCGCTGACGCGCGCGCGGATTGATGCTGAAGCTCTGGCAGCAGCGGCAAAGGCTGGAGAAGACGGCGCGGTGGCGGTGTTTGACGGCATCGTCCGCAATAACACCCGCGGGCGCAGAACGCTGCACCTGGACTACGAGGCATATGAAGAGATGGCCACGAAGCAGATGCGCGAGCTGGCTCAGGAGGCAATCTCCCGGTTTGCAGTGCGGCAGGTGACCATCGTGCACCGGCTGGGACGATTGGAGGTGGGCGAGACGAGTGTGCTGATCGTGGTGGCGTCGGCGCATCGCGCGCAGGCATTCGACGCCTGCCGCTGGCTTATCGACACGCTGAAGAAGACGGTGCCGATCTGGAAGAAGGAGACCTTTGCCGATGGTACGGCGTGGGCCGCGGGTGAGCCGTTCCCCGCGGGGCTGGGCATGGAGGCAGCGGATGCTCCCTAGTTGGATTGGGCGGGCGGCGGTGCTGGCCGGAGTGGCAGTGGCGGCCACAATGCCTCTGGCGGCACAGGACACGACCTTCCACATGAACGTGAACCTGGTGAGCGTTTTTGTGAATGTGACGGACCAGAATGGCGCAATCGTAGGCGGGCTGACAAAGGACGATTTCGCCATCAGCGAGGATGGACGGCCACAGAAGATTGCAGTTTTTGAGAAGCAATCCGAGCTGCCCCTGAACCTGACGCTGGCGATTGACACCAGCGGAAGTGTCTACAAGGACCGGTATCTGGAGAAGCGGGCGGCCAAGCGCTTTGCGCAGGCTCTGCTGCGGCCCCAGGACCAGATGAGCCTGATCGAGTTCGCCACCTACGTGCGCGAACTGACCCCGTTCACGAACCAACTTTCGCAGATTGACCGGGGGCTCTCACGGTTGCGGGGTGGAGACGCGACGGCGCTGTACGACTCGATTTACCTCGCGTCGCAGAAGCTGGGGCAGAAAGACGGACGCAAGGTGCTGGTGCTGGTGTCGGATGGGGGCGACACGGCGGAGAATACCACCTATGCCCAGGCGCTGGAGCAGGCATTGCGCAACGAGGTGATGATCTACTCGATTATCGATGTACCGATTGAGGCGAGCGCGGGCCGCGATACGGGCGGGGAGCACGCGCTGATCACGCTGGCCGAGCAGACGGGAGGCAAGAGCTTCTATGCCGACCAGGGCGGACTCGACAAGGCCTTCGCGCAGGTGAGCGAGGATCTGCGCACGCAATATCTGCTGGCCTACTATCCGCGCAATCAGGCACCGGGGCTAAACTTTCACCGGCTACTGGTGACCATTCCACGTGCCGCGCCCGGGGCATTCAACATTCGATACCGCACGGGCTATTACTCGGATTCGCCGGCGCACAGACGATGATGAGGGCCGCAGCGCGCGAACCAGCCGCTCCCAATCTGCATCTAAAATAGAGATATGGCTCCCCGATTATCCTCACGGCACCACTTCAGGACAGTTCCGCCGGGAGAAACCGGCCAGGAGGCGCTCTATCTGCGCTCGCTGAGCGACCGCCAGATCAATGTTGCGATCAAGCTGAGCGATGGCGAGACGGTACGCGGCTGGATTGAGTATTTCGACGATGGGATGGTGCGCCTGACGCGCCAAGGCAAGCCCAACCTATTTATCTATAAGGAGCAGATCCAGACCATTACCGAGACAGGCCACCGGCGGACGAAGCGGCCTGCCGGGAATGGCGAAAAGGTGGCAGGCGGGGGAGCAGAGTGAGCAAAGGTGGGCAGGCCGAGCCGCAGTTGACGTGGGTACCCGGGGCGGCGGAGATTGCACGCGAGGCGGGCGCAAAGCTGCGCGAGTACTACGCGCAGGGCGTGGAGACGGAGTACAAGGGCGATGTGGACCTGGTGACCGTGGCGGACCGCACGGTGGAGAAGCTGATTCGCGCCCGGCTGGGCGAGGCGTTTGCCGCGCATGGAATCTATGGGGAGGAGGGGACGCGGGAACGGCTGGAGGCCGAGTACCGCTGGTATGTCGACCCGCTGGACGGGACAACCAATTTCGCGCATGGATTTCCGCAGTTCTGCGTCTCCATGGGACTGGAGCACCGGCCGGCGGGACTGAAGCAGGACGAGGATGGAACGCTGACAGCGGCGGTGGTGTATGACCCGCTGCGCGATGAGCTGTTCTGCGCGGAGCGCGGACGAGGCGCGTGGCTGAACGGGCGGCCGATGCGCGTTTCGCAGACCGGAGATCTGGCGGAATCGCTGGTGGCGACCGGGTTCCCGAGCCGCAAGCGGCATGCGAGCCCGAATATTCACTTTTATCAGGAGTTCACGCTGCGCTCGCATGGTGTGCGACGGGCGGGTTCGGCGGCACTGGACCTGGCCTATGTGGCGGCGGGACGCATGGAGGCCTTCTGGGAGTTCAACCTGAATCCGTGGGACACGGCGGCGGGCATTCTGCTGGTGGAGGAGGCTGGAGGATTGGTCACGAACTTCGCAGGCAGCCGAGCCCGTCTGGACAGCCGCGAAATTCTCGCATCCAACGGTCTGGTCCACAAGGAACTGGTGGGGCTTTTTGAAGCCATGTTCGCGGGCAGGGAACTCACGCCCATCCTGACGCCGAGGGAGTGGGCAACCCGGCGCGCGGAGCGAGCCGGAACGCACTGATCCGGAGATGGTTCGGCCTGTTGTTACGGCGCGGTGTGAGCCTGCCGGAACAAGGACCGGCAGAGCAGATTCCCGCATGGCAAAACGGAGAGCGGGGAACGGAGGTCAGCGTTCCCGGCCGTGTGCTACTATCACGACGAAGGCTTTACCCCGCTGGGAGAGACGATCAAGATGGCATACGTGATTGCAGAACCCTGTATCGGCACCAAGGACACCGCCTGCGTGGACGCGTGCCCGGTCGATTGCATCCACCCCAAGAAGGACGAGGACGGTTTCGCCGAGAGCGATCAGCTTTTTATTGACCCGGTCGAGTGTATCGACTGTGGCGCATGTGTTCCCGCCTGCCCGGTGTCGGCCATCTTTGCGCTGGACGATCTGCCAGAGAAGTGGGCGCACTATGCGGAGAAGAATTCGGCCCACTACGGCCGCTGACACGCTCCGGCTGGTTGCCAAGACGCGCATCCTGCGCCGCGGGATGCGCGTATGTGTCTCTGCGGGGATTGACAACGGATTTTCCCGCCACTAGAGTTGCCCCCGGTTTATCAATCAGCAAAACATGAGCGTTGTGCTCCGGCCGCTGGCATCCAGCGTCCGCGCGGAGGCAATGGTCTGTCCGGGAGGAGACGCGATGATGGGAACCAATCGGAAGTTGTGGCTGCGTGCTCTGTGCGCCGGGGCTGCCTGTGCCTGTCTTGCGATGGCTGCCGGCGCGCAGGAAACGGCAATCCGCATTTCGGCCGATGCTGGCGGTCCGGGACAGCCTCTGACGCATTTCTGGAGCAAGGTGGTGGGCGCGGGCCGCGCGAATGAGGGCCTGCGGGCCACATGGCAGGAGGAGCTGGCAACGGCGAAGCGCTATGACGGATTTGAGTATGTGCGCTTTCACGGACTGTTCCACGACGACATGTTTGTGTATCGCGAAGACGAGCAGGGCCGGCCGGTCTACAACTTCCAATACATTGATGACCTGTTTGACCGCATGCTCGACAAGGGCGTGCGGCCCTTTGTGGAGCTGAGCTTCTCACCCAGCGAGATGGCCACGAAGAAAGCCACCACGATGTGGTGGAAGGCGAACGGGAGCCCTCCGAAAAACTACAACAAGTGGGCGGCGCTGGTGCACGCAACGGTGGAACACTGGGTGGCGCGCTATGGCATCAACGAGGTGCGGCAGTGGTACTTTGAGGTGTGGAACGAGCCCAATCTGCAGGGGTTCTTCTACGGCGGGACGCAGCAGCAGTACTTTGAGCTGTACAAGGTCACGGCGCAGACAATCAAGAAGATTGATCCGCAACTGCGCGTGGGCGGTCCCACGACCAGCAACTTTGAGCTGGACACAGCGGCGCTGCAAGCCGCGCAGGCGACAGGCAAGCCGTTCGATCCCATGAAGATTCCGTGGCGCCCAGTGTGGATCGAGGACTTTCTGGCCTACTGCAAGGCCAACAACCTGCCCGTGGATTTTGTCTCGACCCATCCGTATCCGCAGGACTTCACCATCGAGGACCCGGGGACGCACAAGGTCGAGCACCTGCGCCGCAGCGTGAACTCCACGCACGACGATCTGGCGACACTGCGCAGGATGATTGATGCGAGTCCGTATCCGCATGCGCAGATTGAGTTGACGGAGTGGAGCTCGAGCCCGTCGCCGCTGGACCACACGCACGATTCGCTCGCGGCCGGCGCATTCATCGTAAAGACCAACCTGGATTCGATTGGGCTGGTTGATTCGCTGTCGTACTGGGTCTTCACCGACGTGTTCGAGGAGAACCGCAAGACCGATTCCGTATTTCACGGCTGTTTTGGATTGATTAATTATCAGGAGATTGTGAAGCCCGCGTTTCATGCATACCGGTTCCTCAACGAACTGGGCGACGAAACGCTGAAGCGCACGGACGGCGCGATTGTGACCCGCGACAAGGCTTCAGGGCGGATTACGGCGCTGGCCTACAACTATCCGCCAGAGGAAAAGATTGCGCTGCCGGAGACAATGACGCTGGCGGAGGCTGACGCGCTGGATGCAAGCGGAAGCGCCCGGGAGCTGCACCTTCATCTGCGTAGACTCAAGCCGAACGCATCGTTCGAAATTGAGACTCTGGATCATGCGCACGGAGATGCGGTGGCAGTGTGGGAGGCAATGGGCAAGCCTGAGCCCCCGAATCGCGCGCAGACCAAGCTGCTGCGCAAGGCCGCCTGGGCTACGAAGAAGGAAGTGGTGCGTTCCGATGACTCAGGCGCTCTCGATGTGGACCGCGCCATTGCGCCGTGGAGCCTGGTGCTGGTTAAGGAGCTGTGACTGAGCGGACGTACCGCAAATGCGATGATGGAAGCGCATGAGCGTACTGACCTCAGAAGCCGTGGTGTTGCGCACCTGGCCCGTTCACGAGGCTGACCTGATTGTGAGCCTGCTGACGCGGGACTATGGCAAGCTGCGCGGCGTGGCCAAGGCGGCATTGAAAAGCCGGCGGCGCTTTGGCGGAGCGCTGGAGCCGATGACGATGGCGCAGGCGTGGTTTGCCGAGAGGCCGCGGCAGGAACTGGCCCGGCTGGACCAACTGGAAATCCTGCACTCACCGCTGTCGAAGCCGGTGGACGCGGTAAGGATGGCGGTGCTGAGCCTGTATGCCGAGGTGCTGGACGAGGCGCTGCCGGAGCATGACCCGCAAGAGACGGTATTCCGGCTGGTTGCGTCGGTGCTGGAGCAGACAACCGCGGACGAGCCCTGGATGCCGCTGACGTATTTCCAGCTTTGGATGACGCGGCTGATGGGATTGCTGCCCGATATTGCGCACTGCACGGCGTGTGGCGAAGCGCTGGAAGCCGAAGGCGTATGGTTCAGCGGACACGCGGACGGACTGTTCTGCGCGACGCACCGCCCGGGAAATGCGAGTGAGCTGAGCGGGGACTCCTGGCAACAGGCACAGCGGATGTTGCGGCAGCCCGTAGCCGCTTTTGCGAGCGGGACATGGCCGCGGCGGCGCGGCCAGGATCTGCGGCGGTTTACGTTGCAGGCGCTGGAGCGGCACCTGGAGCGCAGGCTGAAAGCCGCCGAGATGCTGGGACGGCTGTAGGCAGAGAAGAGGGCGAGGACTGATAGAATCAGCTTGAATCCCAAGCAGAGAGAATTCGTGTGCCTTCAACTCAACCTGCATCGAGTGTGAAACCCGCCACCCTTACCTTTCAGGACCTGCTTTTCAGGTTGCAGGCTTTCTGGGCGGAGCGCGGTTGCGTGCTGCAGCAGCCTTATGACGTGGAGGTTGGCGCGGGCACCATGACGCCGGAGACCTTTCTGCGCGTGCTGGGGCCGAAGCCTTACAAGGTGGGCTATGCGCAGCCTTCGCGCCGCCCGGCAGACGGCCGCTATGGCGAAAATCCCAACCGCCTGTTCAAGCACACGCAGTTCCAGCTGATTCTGAAGCCGCCGCCGGTGAATGTGCAGGAGCTCTACCTGGAATCGCTTGAGGCGATGGGGATTGACCTGAACCGGCACGATCTGAAGTTCGAAGAGGACAACTGGGAGTGGCCGGCGGGCGGCGCGTGGGGTGTGGGCTGGCAGGTGATGCTGGACGGGCTGGAGATTACGCAGTTCACCTACTTTCAGCAGTGCGGCGGGCTTGACCTGGATCCAATCTGCGCCGAGCTGACCTATGGCATGGAGCGTATTGCGGCGTTTCTGCAGGACGTGGACTCGATCTACGACATCGTCTGGGCGCGGGATCCTGAAACGGGCACGCCGGTAACCTATGGGGAAGTCCGGCTGGCGGAGGAACTGCAGTTTTCGGTGTACAACTTTGAATCCGCGGATGTGGCGCTGCTTTGGCAGCACTTCAACCAGTACGAGTCTGAGGCCAAGGCGCTGCTGGCGCAGGCCGGCACGTTGTTTGCCAGTGAGACGGCAACGGCGGTGGAGAAGCGGCGGTTCCCGCTGCTGGCGACGTATGAGCTGGCGTTGAAGTGCTCAAATCTGTTCAATGTGCTGGATGCGCGGGGTGCGATCAGCGTAACGGAACGCGTGGGCGTCATCGGCCGGATACGCGCGATGGCGGTGGGCGTGGCCAGGGCTTACGCCGTGCAGCAGGCAGCCTGACGAGAGCGACAGGAAAGCATCAGGATATGACGGATTTTTTGCTTGAAATTGGGCTGGAGGAGATTCCAGCCCGCATGATTGCCGGGGCTGAGGCCGAACTGGGTCGCAGAATAAAGGAACTGCTGACGCGTGAGCGGCTGGTGACGCAGGACGCGCGGTTCTGGTCCTATTCGACCCCGCGACGGCTCGCAGTGCTGGTGGAGGGAGTGGCGGAGCGGCAGGCGGATACGGAGGAGCGGCTGACCGGTCCCTCGTGGAAGGTGGCATTCAAGGACGGCGCTCCAACAGCCGCTGCGGAGGCATTCGCGAAGAAGGCGGGCATTGCCGCGAGCGCGCTGAAGAAGGTGACGACGGCGCGGGGTGAATACGTTGGCGCGACCGTAAAGCGCGCCGGACGCACGGCCACAGAGCTGCTGGCCGCGGAGCTGCCCAGGGAGGTGCTGGCCATCTACTGGGCCAAGAACATGTACTGGCGAGAAGGCAAGCCGGAGAGATTTGTTCGCCCGGTGCGCTGGGTGGTGGCGATGCTGGATGCGGCCGTGGTGCCGCTGGAGATTGCAGGTATCGCGGCGGGGAATGCCAGCCGGGGGCATCGCGTGCTGCATGGCGCAGAGCCGGTGGTGCTGGATGCGGCGAAGAACTACGCCGAGAGCCTGCGCAAGGCCTTTGTGGCCGTGGATGCGGCCGAGAGACGGCACAGCATCCGCAAGGCGCTGGATGCCGCCACCCGCACGGTTCCGGGAGCAGTGTGGCGGGAGGATGAGCCGTTGGTGGATACCGTGGTGCACCTGACGGAATGGCCCACGGTGATTCCGGGTAATTTTGACAGCGAGTATCTCACCCTGCCTGAAGAGGTGCTGGTGACGGTGATGCGCGACCACCAGAAGTACTTTGCCGTCGAGGGAGCAGACAGCAAACTGCTGCCCAACTTCCTGACCGTGTTGAATACCCAGACTGATGCCGAAGGCGCCGCAATCATCCGTCACGGCAATGAACGCGTATTGACCGCCCGGTTCAAGGATGCACAATTCTTCTGGGCGGTTGACCAGAAGACGCCATTGACCGGACGCGTGGAGAGCCTGAAGAACGTCACCTTCCAGAAGGATCTGGGCAGCTATCACTGGAAGACGGAGCAGAATCTTGCGGTGGCGCGGGCGCTCGCGGCGGCAGTGAAGGCCGCGGGTGGCAGGGTGGAAGAGACGGCGCTCATGAAGGCCGTTGAGCTGGCCAAGACTGACCTGACCACCGAGCTGGTCAAGGAGTTCACTGAACTGCAGGGCGTGGTCGGCGGGCTGTATGCCCGCGCGCAGGGGCTCAGCGAGCGTGTGGCATTGGCGATCTATGAGCAGTACACGCCGGCTTCGACTGAAGGCAACATTCCAGTTTCGCTGGAGGGGCAGTTGCTGGGCCTGGCGGACCGCATCCAGACCATCATGGCCATGTTTGGGATCGGGAACGAACCGACGGGGTCGAAGGATCCATTCGCCCTGCGGCGCGCGGCCAACGGAGTGGTCAAGATTCTGGCCGAATCCGATCTGCCTCTGACGCTGGAGGACGTGGTGGCGGCGAGCGGCGCGGAGGGCGCGAACAGGGGGCGGGTTGCAGCGTTTCTGCACGAGCGGTTGCATTTCTATCTCAAGGATGTGCGCGGATTCGCCTATGACGTGGTGAACGCGGTGCTTGCGGCCGGATCGAACGATGTTCGGGATGCAATGGCGCGGGCTCAGGCGTTGACCGAGGCGCGGGAGTCTGCCGACTTTGCCGCGATCTCCGCGGCCTTCAAGCGCATCAAGAACATTTTGAAGCAGGCGGAGGAGAAGGAGTTCAAGGTGAGCTCACCCAAAGATGTGAATCTGTCGGCGGAGGCGCAAAAGCTGCTTGATGCAAGCAATTCGCTGGCGCCGGAGGTGGCACAATTGCGCGAGCATCGCAAGTATGATCAGGCACTGACCAGGATTGCCACGCTGCGTCCCACGGTGGATGCCTTTTTCGACAAGGTGATGGTGCTGGACCCGGATGAGGCGGTTCGCGGCGCGCATCTGGGGTTGATTGACGGCG
>DASSHM010000090.1:0-9280 GCA_035692885.1 Occallatibacter sp. | reverse complement strand
TTGCGCTGGATTTTTCGCCGACGATGCTGGAGGCGCTGCGAAGGCTCTTTGCGGCGGAAGTCAGCGTGACCGTGGTTGCGCACGATTTCGACGAGCCCCTGCCGGAACTGGGCAGCTTTGATGCCGTGGTCTCAAGCTTCGCCATTCATCACGTGCCGCATGCGCGCAAGAGGGCGCTCTACGAAGAGGTGTTTGCACGGCTGGCGCAGGGCGGCGTGTTCTGCAACCTGGAGCATGTGGCGTCACCGAGCTGGAGGCTGCATGCGGAGTTTCTTGAGGCGATCGGCTGGGAGCAGGAAGACCCCTCCAACAAGCTGCTGGACGCGGAGACGCAGTTGGGATGGCTGCGTGAGATTGGCTTTGTGGATGTGGATTGCCACTGGAAGTGGCGCGAACTGGCGCTGCTGGCAGGGGTAAAGCCAGGTGGGCGGGCGAGCCGATCAGATGATTGCGCGGCGAGCCGCTTGCATCCCACCGACACAAAGGCAACGCACAAGGCTTGAGTGGTGGGAAACTGCCCAACGAGGAGACTCAGAAGCGCAGTTGACAGCCGGTGGCTGTTCCTGTACCGATGTTAGCCATGCCCTCAGTCCCAGCCGATCCATCTCAGTCCGGTTACGGGAGCGGATATCCGAGCTCAACGATGCCGGGGAGTGCTACGCGGATTAAGGTGATTGGCGCCGAGCGCGCCGAGCGCCTGTTTTATCTAGTCGCAGCCCTGGTCATGATTGCGGGTGTGGCGGTCGGTTTTCATATGTTTTACCTGCACGGATTGAACGACGCAGGGAGACCAGTGACCCGGCAGAGTGCGCCGCTCGTTTACGTCCACGCCGGGCTCATGACGTGCTGGATAGCTCTCTTCCTATCTCAATGCTGCCTTGTGGTAAAAGGAAATCGCAGATTGCATATGCGGCTGGGAAGAGCCGCACTCGTGCTCTACCTCCTAATTGTTCCCGTGGGCGCCATCGCAGCGCTGCTGCAGATCCATTACGCCAATGCGCAGTCATTCCCGCCGTTTGGACCTTATCGGTTTCTCATGCTTCCGCTGACTGAAATTACCCTGTTCATGCTCTTTACGGGGGGCGCATTTCTATTTCGCCGCAAGCCCGCACCGCATCGCGCTCTGATGATGTTCGGTACGCTCTCTGCCGCGCAGGCGGGTATAGGACGCATCGCACCCATCCGGGATGCGTTCTTTCAGGCCACTCACGCCGCATATTTCCCCACCTTCTGGGGACCGACAGTGGTCGTGGTCGTTCTTTTATGGGTGATCAAGCTGCTGATGACTCGCCGATTCGATCGCTATTTTACCGCTGCCGCCGCCGTGTTCGTTTGCTCGGGCCTGTTGAGCAGCCATCTCGCGATGACGGGCTGGTGGTCTCGGCTTGCGCAATACATAACTCACTGATCGAATCCATCCCTCTGCTGAACGCCACGCAAGATTCACCGCGGCATAAGCCGCGGTCCTCGGCGCATGCGCGTCCATCCGCGCGATGCGGGCGATCGGGGCCCGGACGGGGTGAACAAGGCTCCGGCGTTGGCGAGGACTCATGGCGGCGAGAAGTGACCTGAGCGACGAGCAACCAGGGCAGTGCACGACCGGTTTATTTGCGGCGGGTGCGCATTCATGGCCTAAGCTGGAGATATGAATGAGTTGGCGGGAGAGGCGGCGCGGGACGGGGTGTTTGATCTGCTGGTGGTGGGGGCGGGGCCCACGGGGCTGGCGTGCGCGATTGAGGCACAGAAGGCGGGCCTGATAGCGGTGCTGGTGGACAAGGGATGCATCTGCAACTCGCTGTTTCACTATCCCTCGCACATGACATTCTTCACCACGTCGGAACTGCTGGAGATTGGAGACATACCGTTCCCCAGTCCCAATGCGAAGCCGACGCGGAATGAGGCGCTCGAATATTACCGGCAGGTGGCGGAGCACTACCAGCTGGACGTGCGGCAGTATCTGCTGGTGGAGCGGGTGACGGGCGCGGACGGGGATTTTGCCGTGCAGACTCTGGACCGGTTTGGACGGCGCGGAACATTGAACGCGCGCAAGCTGGCGATAGCGACCGGCTACTACGATTTGCCGAACCTGATGGGAATTCCCGGCGAGGAACTGAGCAAGGTGCATCACTACTACGACGATCCGCACCCGTACTCGGGGCTGGACGTGGCGGTAATCGGCGGCAAGAACTCGGCTGCGATTGCGGCGCTGGAGCTGTGGCGGCACGGAGCGCGGGTGGCGCTGGTGCACCGCGAGGCGGGAATGCACCGGCACGTGAAGTACTGGATCAAGCCGGACATTGAGAACCGCATCAAGAACGGGGAGATCCGGGCATTTTTCAATGCGCGGGTGACGGAGATTACCGCGGACGAAGTGGTGCTGGAGACTGCGGAGGGAACGAAGCGGCTGCATAACGACTTTGTGTTTGCGATGACGGGCTATCATCCGGATTTTGGCTTTCTTGAGGGGCTGGGCGTGCAGTTTGAAGGGCAGGACCGGCTGCCGGTGTGCAATCACGAGACGCTGGAGAGCAACGTGCCGGGGGTTTACCTGGCAGGCGTGATTGTGGCGGGATCGCGGACCAACGAGATATTTATCGAGAACGGGCGGTTCCACGGCGGGCAGATAGCGCGGGCGCTGACGGGGAAGACCGTGAAGAGGTAGACAAAGCGCCAGCGGCTGGCCGCGCCGGCGAGGGGCAGCGGGGAGGACGGACGCATGCGAATGCGCTTATGGCCACGATCCATACGGTGGCAACTGCTGGCCGCGCTGATGCTGCTGGAGGTGCTCTCGACGCTGCTGTTTGCGCTGGTGCTGGTGCGCTGGCAGCGGAGCACGATGCATGAGCGCATGCTGCTGCGACTTTCCCACCAGTCCGCGTCTCTGGCGATGCAGGCGCGGGAGGCGCTGCTCCAGAATCAGCCGGGATGGGTGAGCTCGTCAGTGAGGACGGCGGGAGAGGCGCCCGCGGTGGCCCTGACCAAGCTGACCAACCCGGAAGGCACAATCCTTTTTGCCAGCAAGGGCGACCCCGACGCGATGAAACTGCAACCGGAGGAGCTGGCGCGGCTGCGGGAGCTGAAGGAGCACGAAGCGACCGTGTTTCCGCTGGCCAACGAACGGTGGGAGGGCGCCTCGCCCATCTACACCGACGGCACGCTGCGCGGCTTTGCGTGGGTTGAGAACAACCCGAGCTGGGAATCGGATCAGATCCGGCCGATGGTGCGGGGAATATTCATCTTCGGGTTGATCTGGATTGCATCGTCGGCGTTGCTGGTGATTGTGATGGCGCGGGGAATATCCCGCCCACTGGCGGTGCTGCACCGGGGAACGCGGGCGATGATGAGCTCGCCCGCCGGGGGTGGGAATTTTCCGCTGCCGGTGACGACGCGGAACGAGTTTGGCGACCTGATCGATGCATTCAACCGCATGGTGGCATCGCTGGAAGAGCAACGAACGGGGCTGAACGACACGCTTTCACTGCTGGACTCGATGCTGGCCAATGCACCCATCGGGTTGGCGTTTTTTGACCGCAACTGCAGGTTTGTGCGCGTCAACCAGGTGTTTGCCGGCATGACTGGAGTTCCGGTGAGCCGGCATCTGGGGCGGACGCTGCCGGAGCTGCTGGCGCACGAGGTGGCGGGCGAGCTGGAGAGTGCCGTACAACGGGTGATGGAGAGTGGGGAGCCGGTGCGCGACATGGAGCTGACCGGACAGGCCGATGCGCAGACCGGCGGGACAAGGGCGAGCTGGACGTGGCTGGTGAGCGCGTATCCGGTGCGGACAACGCCGCCGCAGGTGCGTTGGGTGGGCGTGATTGTGCTGGATGCGAGCGAGCACAAGCGGGCGGAGGAGGCGCTGCGCAAGACGGAGAAGCTGGCCGCGACGGGGCGGCTGGCTGCATCGATTGCGCACGAGGTGAACAACCCGCTGGAAGCCATCACGAACCTGCTCTACCTGCTGCGCAACTATTGCGTGCTGGAGGGTCCGGCGTTGAACTACGTGGAGATGGCGGAGCGCGAGGCGCGGCGGATTGCGGAGATTACGCAGCAGACGCTGCGCTTCTACCGGCAACCGACGCTTCCGGCAAGGGCCACGATGGGAGAGATTCTGGATTCGATCCTGAGCCTGTACCAGGTACGGCTGAACACCCTTGGCATCGAGGTGACGAAGGAGTACGACCCGGCGCTGGATCTCTACTGCTTCGCAGGCGAGATACGGCAGGTGGTGGCGAACCTGGTGGGAAACGCGATGGACGCGACCGCGGGAGGCGGCAGGCTGGTGGTGCGGGCACGGCGGTCGATGCAGTGGGACGCGCCGGGACAGGACGGCGTGCGGATTACGGTGGCCGACACCGGGGTGGGCATGACGCCGGAGGTGCGGGAGCGCATCTTTGAGGCGTTCTTTACCACCAAGGAGGTAAAGGGCACCGGTCTGGGGCTGTGGGTGAGCCGGGAGATCATCGCGAAGCATCATGGCCGGGTGCATGTGCGCAGCCGGGCCGGGAGCGGGTCTGGCAGCGGGGCTGGGCGGTCAGGGACGGTGTTTCAGGTCTTCCTGCCCGATCATCAGGATTTGACAAGCCAGCCGGATGAAGCCGCTGCTGCCAAAGCTTAATCACATATAAATCAATGATCTGCGATGACCACAAACCCTGGGCGGGGGTGGATGCTGCGGCGCGGAACTTTTTGACTTAACTGGTGTTTTGGTAATCATGACAGACTCCGCTGGCAGCGCTGTAATAGATACGGTCCCGGACGACGCCGTGGCGGCAGGAGAACGAATCATGAAGCGGACATACTGGAAGCGGTTTGGAGTGAAGGCAGCGGCCTGGGTGGGATTGCTGGCCCTGTGCGGCGTGGTGGCACTGGCGCAGAGCCAGACGCAGGGTCAGCGCACCGACGGACAGATCGAGATGGATGTGGTGCAAGCGCTGAACGCCTCCTATGTGCTGAAGAATGATTTGATTACGGCGGCCACGGTCAACGGCGAGGTGACCTTGTCGGGGACGGTTTCAAGCGCGTCCTCGCGCAGCCTGGCGGAGCAGATTGTGCTGGGCGTGCGGGGTGTGACGGCGGTGCACAACGGGCTGAAGGTGGGCAACCCGGCCGACGACGCGAATGCGCAGAACGTGGGCCCGGCCGATGACCCTGGCGCGCCGGACGAGAGCGACAGCCAGCCGGGCGATGAGGCACAGCAACCGGGCGAAGGACCGGCGCCCGCCTATGGACAGGCTGGCCCGCCGCCGGACAGCCAGAATTATCCCGAGGACAATGGACAGAACCCGCCTCCGCAGTACGGGCAGACTCAGCCTCCGGTGTATGGCCAGCATGCGCCTCCACCTCCGGATGACGCGCAGGGGCCGCCGGATTATGGACAGGCTGGACCGCCGCCGGGATATGGGCAGCAGCGACCGTATTATGGCGAGGGACCGGGTCCGGGCGATGCTGGTCCGGCAGGTCCGGGTCCGGCAGGTCCGGGTCCAGAACCTCAGGGCCCGTCCGACGCGCGGAACCCTTATCCGGGCGGTCAGCAGCAGTATCCGCAATATGGGGTGAGACAGCCCAACTACAGAGTCGCGAACGAACCGGTGACGGTTGCGCCGGGGACACTGATGCGGCTGCGCACCGCGGAGCCAGTAGGCAGCAAGCGCGCGGTGGAGGGAACTCCAGTTGAGTTCACCGTGATTCAGGATGTAATGGACGGCGGCGCGCTGGCGATTCCCCGGGGTGCGACGGTTCACGGCGTGGTGACGGAGGTGAGCAAACCGCCGAGCGGCACGGTGACAGGCAGCACGGAGCTTGGCCTGCGGCTGGTTTCGCTGGACATGGGCGGGCAGACGTATCCGCTGCGGTCGGATCTGTTCAGAGTGCGGGGACCGGGCAAGGGAGCGCGCACGGCGAGCAGCGCAATTGGCGGAGCAGTGATTGGCGCAATTATTGGCGGCGCGGCGGGCGGCGGCGCCGGCGCGGCGATTGGGGCGGTGGCCGGCGGCGGCATTGGCACGGCTGCCTCGGCCGCGGCAGGGCCAACGGATGTGTGGATTCCGGCGGAGGCGCTGGTGACCTTCCACCTGATCGCGCCGCTGACGGTGTATCCGGTGAGCGAGCAGGAGGCCGACCGGATGGCGCAGGGACTGTATCCGGGCGGACCGCGACTCGCGCGGCGTCCGCCACCCCGGCGGTTTGGATACTACAGGGGCTACGCGCGTCCGTATTACGGATATCCGGGACCCTACCGCTACTGGAACGGTCCGGTGTACTATCGCCCGTATTATTTTTCAGGGGGCGTCTACTACTGGCGTTAAATATCCGCGGATGAAGGCCGCAGGCGGGCGGGCGCTTCCGGGTGGGGGCGCCCGTTTTGCGTTGCGGCGAGCGGCAGGCGCGGAGGCCGGCGGAGAGGGCGTGGCGTCGTCTATAATTGACAGGAATCGCGTCGAGCGCGATTAGCGCATTCGCGGCGGATGACGCCCCGACGCCGGAGAGGCGCGGCGGAGCGACAGAGAACGGCAAGCCGCGTGTAGAGAGTAGAAGGCTCAAGTCCATCCATGATTCGTTTTCTGCAAAAAGACAACAAGGTGGTGAAGGCGCTGTTTGTGGTCATCATCGCGCTTGCCTCGGTGGCCATGGTGGTGTACCTGATTCCCGGCCTGATGGCGGGGGGAGGCATCAACTCCAATACGTTTGCGGTGGTGTATCCGCACTGGTACAGCCGGTTTGTGTCGTCAGGAACCGAGATCAGCCAGCAAAAGGTGGAGCAACTGGCGCGGCAGCAGATTGAGCAGCGGAACCCGCAATATATCGACAACCCGACGATCATGGGTTTTTTTGAGCAGCAGGTGGGGCAGCAACTGGTGCAGCAGCAGATTCTGCTGGCGGAAGCGGCCAAGCTGGGGGTGCACGCGGACAGCGATGACGTGCGGAGGTATCTGCAGTCGGGCGAGGCCGGCCAGGTGCTGTTTCCTGACGGCAAGTTCATCGGGCAGGACCGGTACGCGATGCTGGTCGAAAGCCGCTTTAACACGTCGGTGGCGGACTTTGAGCAGAATGTGCGCAACGACATCATCGTCCGGCGGCTGCAGGCGCTGATTACGGCGGGCGTGACGGTGACCGACGACGAGGTTCGCGCGGCGTACCTGAAGAACAACGTAAAGATCAAGTTTGATTACGCGGTGCTTTCGTCGGACGACCTGCGCGGGCAGATCAACCCTTCTGACGCGGAGCTGCAGGCGTTTTTCAAGCAGAACGCGGTGCGCTATGCAAAGGCAGTGCCGGAGCAGCGGACAATCACCTACTTCGCATTCACGGCTGACCAGGTTCCTGGCGGGGTGAAGCAGCCGACAGACCAGGAGATCCAGCAGTACTATAACCAGCACCAAAGCGAGTACCAGGTGCCCGAGCAGGCGAAGTCGCGGCACATTCTGATCTCGGTTCCTCAGGGGGCGGATGCGAAGACCGACGCGGCCGCGAAGGCCAAGGCGGAGGACATCCTGAAACAACTGCGGGGCGGGGCGAGCTTTGCCGAGCTGGCGAAGAAGTACTCCGACGACCCGGGGAGCAAGGAGCAGGGCGGCGAGCTGGGCTTTGCGCAGCGCGGTCGCATGGTGCCGGCGTTCGACAACGCCATTTTCACGCAGAAGATTGGCGACACGGAGATCGTGAAGACGCAGTTTGGCTACCACATTGTGCAAGTGGAGCAGCGCGACGCGGCGCATACGCAGCAACTGAGCGAGGTGCGCGACACCATCCGCGCCACGCTGCTGAGGCAGGGCTCGGCCGATGCGCAGTCAGCTTTTGCGCGGGATCTGACTTCGGAGGCGATCAAGGATGGCCTGCAGAAGACGGCGGAAGCTCACCATCTACAACTGGTGACGACGCAGCCCGAGAGCGAGCAGGGAGTGATTGCAGCGCTGCCCGACAGCACGCAACTGCTGTCGCGGGCGTTTCTGTCCAAGCAGGGTGACCCGCCGCAGAGCGCGCAGACGGGCGAGGGTTACGCGATCTTTCAGGTGACCGGCGTGACGCCGGCGCATGCGCCGGCCTTTGCCGACTGGAAGAGTCATGTGCTGGATGACTATCGCGCGGAAAAACTGCCGGCGCTGCTGAGCCAGAAGACCAAGACACTTGCAGAGCTGGCGAGGAATCTGAACGACCTGAACAAGGCGGCCAAGCAGGTTGGCGCAACGGTGAAGACCAGCGACCTGGTGAAGGAATCCAATCAGGTGCCGGACATCGGACAACTGGGCCAGGTGGCTCCGCAACTGTTTCAACTGGCTCCGGGCAACATCAGCGGGCCGATTGACGCCGGACGCACGGGCGTGGTGGCCAGGCTGACGGACAGGCAGGCGCCGACGGCGGAGGAGATCCGGAAGAACCTTGACGCCACGCGCGACCAGATGCTCGACCAGGCCCGCAGTCAGGCCTTTCAGGTGTTCGCGAGCAACGTGATCCAGGACTATGAGAAGCACAACCGGGTGCGCTTCAACGCCAAGCCGCAGACCCCGGCGCTTCCCGGCGAATGACCCGCCGAGCAACGCACACACGGCCCGCATCCCGAGACGGTGATGCGGGCTTTCGTATCTGGCGGTAGAGGCGGAATCAAGTTTTTCGGCGCGAGCAGCGGGACGGGGATAATTCGGACATGCAATTCAGGCGTTCATCGGGCGTGCTGCTCCATGTGAGCTCTTTGCCTTCGTATGGAGGCATCGGCGACCTGGGGCCCGCGGCTCACGAGTTTGTGCGCTTTCTGGCCGCGGCCCGGCAGCACGTGTGGCAGGTGCTGCCAATCTGCCCCACGGGCTATGGCAACTCGCCGTATTCCGGCACATCGGCGTTTGCCGGGAATCCGCTCCTCATCAGCCTGGAATACCTGTCGGACTGGGGTTGGATTGACCGCGGGCGGCTGGAAGGCATGGCCGGCCGAAGCGGCAATGTGGACTTTGAGGCGGTGAAAGAGCGCAAACTGCCGCTGCTGTATGAGGCGGCGGATCATTTTCTCGACCGCGCAACCCATCACCGGGGGCTGGCGGAGCAGTGGAGGGATTTTGAGGAGTTCTGCCGGACTGAGGCTGGCTGGCTGGGCGATTATGCGCTGTATGCCGTGCTACGCAGCGAGCTTGGAACCGGCGCGTGGACGGAGTGGCCGGATGAGCTGAAGCGGCGTGAGCCGCAGGCGCTGGCGCGGGTGGCCGCCGGGCACAGCCGCCCGGTGATGCGCGCGCAGGCTCTGCAGTTTGCGTTTTCAAGGCAGTGGGGCGGCCTGCGCAAAGCGGCGGCGGAG
>DASSHM010000089.1:0-3100 GCA_035692885.1 Occallatibacter sp. | reverse complement strand
GGTTGCCTCACCAGAGACAGGAACTCGGTGCGCGTCTCCTTCTGCCTGAAGCAGCCAACCATCGCCGAGGTCACCGTTGAAGAGTGTTGCTTCTCGATGCCGCGCATCATCATGCAAAGGTGGCGCGCCTCGATGACAACTCCAACCCCCTGGGGAGAAATCGCCTCCTGAATGGAATCGGCTATCTGCCGCGTCAGACGCTCCTGCACCTGCAGGCGTCGTGCATACACCTCCACCAGCCGCGGAAGCTTGCTGAGACCAATGACCTTGCCCTTGGGAATATACGCAACGTGAGCCTTGCCGAAGAACGGCAGCATGTGGTGCTCGCACAGGGAATAAATCTCAATGTCCCTCACGATGACCATGTCGTCATAGTCCACATTGAACAAGGCGCCTCGCAGAATCTTCTCCGGGTCTTCGTTATAGCCTTTGGTCAGGTAGGCCATCGCCTTTTCCATCCGCCGCGGCGTGGCTACCAGGCCCTCCCGGTTGGGATCCTCTCCGAGCCTGCTCAGCAACTCGTGATACATCTCCTGCGTGCTCCACTCACTCAGACCGGCCTCAGGCTCCTCCGCTTTGCGAACCGCCTTGGTCACTACAATTGGCTGCGCCATGTTTCCTCTTTTTTCTCGCCCTTGGGGAATGGGGCGTCCTACTTCGTTCTGGATTCAAAGCTTCCAGCGCTCGGATTTACACCTCAGTCCTGCTGCAGTCGAAGAAATTATTCTCCGTCTCCTCAATGCGAACCCACTCCAGTTCGCCCGCCGGCAGCGCGGGTTGCAGCAAACCAAAGACCGCTCTGCACAGATTCTCCGTCGTCGGCACCTGAGTCGCAAACAGTGAATCCAGATTCAGGTTGGCGTGATCGAAGCGATCCAGCACAATCTTCCTCACCGCCATATCCAGATCAGCAAGATTCACTACCATGCCCGTTTCGCTGTCGACCTGCCCTGCGGCTGCCACCTCAATGAAGTAATTATGCCCGTGACCGTGGGGATGGTTGCACTTTCCATACGCTGTACGATTCTCCTCGGCTGTCATCGCATCCGTATGCAGCCGGTGACTGGCGCTCAGCATGTAACGCCGGCAGAAATACGCCTTCATGCCTCACCCCGGTACTCGGCAAAAATCTCCGGAGTTTCGTACACCCTCACGCGGCTCAACCGTGCCCTTCCCGCCTGAGCAATCCGGGGCTCCATCCTATTCCACGCAGCAATGGCAATGTTCTCGGTGGTTGGGACTATCTTTGCGAACTCTGGAACCTCGATGTTGAGATGACGATGGTCATACGCTGACAACACTTCCCTCTCCATCACGTCCTTCAGCCACTTCAGGTCAACCACGAAGCCCGTCACCGGATCAGGCTCGCCAGACACCGTCACCTCAAGCGTGTAGTTGTGCCCGTGCCCGTTCCGGTTTGCGCACCGCCCGAACACCTGCTCGTTCTTCTCCGCGGTCCACGCCTCATTCCAGTAATAGTGAGACGAGGAAAATGTCGCGCGGCGCGTCAACTGAATCATTCCGATTCCTCAGTAGTAAAGATGCCGGAAATGCCTGATGGTTACAACTTGTTTTGTTGCACGGCCCTGGCGGCACGCCAGATGGGCAGTCTCCGCCGCGCGCAACCTGCCCTCATCCGGCGTATGTCCTTCCCTTCCAGCTTACGCGCCTGAGAATCCGGTGCTGAAACCAGCTCCGGTAGAGCAGAACCACAAACAGCGGAAGACCCAGCGGCGACAGCGCACAATCCAGAAATGAAAAGTTGGACTTTGCAACTCTTCCGTAGAAGCGAAAAAGGTTCCGTACCCACAGCAGCAGCAGCAGCCACCCGGCGCCAAGCCATTGCAGCGAGTGGGCGGCAAACCGGGCATTCCAGAGCATGACCGTCAGCAACGGCAAACCCACCAGCAGGGCGATATCCAGCGCCCGCCACATGGCCAGTGAAAATGAGTTCGCAAACAGGAGCGCAAGATTCTTCGTCCAGCCCTCCACCATCGCCTTCGTTGTTCTGTACATCCGCGTCGCAACGGCGTCATCGGCATAGCGGAAGCGAAGTCCCACCCGCCTGCGCTTGGCCAGAAACGCAAGCTCAACATCTTCCAGCACTCGATCCGCCACCGCGCGATGCCCGCCCAGCCGTCGATATGCCTCCCGCTCCACCAGCAGGAATTGGCCGTTGGCCGCCGCGATTCGCGCATCGGGATCCGATACCCGGGCCGGTGGATAGGCCAGCGCCAGTTCGCTGAAGATAAGCGGCATCAGCGTTCTCTGCGCCAGCCCGCTCACCAGTTGCCGTGGCGAGTAACTCAGCATGCCCACCTTGTGGCGTGTCGCCTCGTGGATTGCGCGGTGCAGGTTACCCGGCTCATGCACCGTATCCGCATCAGTAAACAGCAGCCACCGCCCCTTCGCCCGCCGTGCCGCAGTCCAAAGCGCATTGGACTTGCCCGTCCATCCCGGCTCCAGCTTTGCCGCCTCCAGCACTTGCACACCCATAAAGCTCCGGGCAATCTCGCCCGTCCTGTCGGTCGAGTGGTCGTCCACCACAACCAATTCCCAGTCCCGGCCCAA
The DNA here is from genome assembly GCA_035692885.1 of Occallatibacter sp. GTDB lineage: Bacteria > Acidobacteriota > Terriglobia > Terriglobales > Acidobacteriaceae > Telmatobacter. Next base: position 529 of record DASSHM010000089.1, on the reverse strand, counting down.
CAGTAAGCTCTCTTCCGACTGGGCGACCAGCGACTCCAGGCAGGCCCCCAGGCAGTCTTCCTCGTTGCGGGCCGGAACGATGACGGTCAGCTCCAACAGGTCCTTCGGTTCCGGTTGGTCAAACACCGTTCCGGCCGCGGCCGGGATTGCCAGTGGTTCTCCCGGATCGCGCGCAAGCCCCAGGACCGGCTTACGCACGGTCCTGTTCTCCGCCTCGGCCTCCGGTCTCTCCTTCTGCGTCACGTCTGTCCTCTTGATCGGTGTATTCGTTCCGGAGCTTTCGCTCCGTGCCGTCCGCTCCGTATTATATGGATGTGCGGCATCTGCGCTCTCTCACGCTCCTGTTTCTATTGCCACTGGCCTTGCTTCCCGGGTGCAATCGCGGCGAGCATCCTGCTCAGTTGGGGACCAGGGCTCCCGACTTCACCATTTCCGATGGCGCCACCACCATCAATCTCGCCAGCTATCGCGGAAAGGTCGTCCTGCTGAACTTCTGGGCCACGTGGTGCCCGCCCTGCGTGCAGGAGAT
>DASSHM010000088.1:0-24253 GCA_035692885.1 Occallatibacter sp. | reverse complement strand
GTAAGCCGGCCCACTACGCGGTGGTGACCCACGGCGGCCAAGCCCATCGAAGCAATACAGCCGCACCGCGCGCAATCAGGATCGCCTCCAAACAGACACGGAGTAATCGGCGTCACCAAGTCGGCTGAAAGGTTCCTCGTGGTTCTTGCGAATATGCATACTTCCGGATTCCGAGGAGGGGATTCGAGCTCGCGAATCATTGATTCCGGCATGTCGAGCGCTCTGTATTTCATTCGCAATTGCCTTAGTTCGCCGATCACGGAGGCTCTTTGCGATTCTGTGAGTATCTCAGGATCGTGGGCATCCCGCTGAGGCGTAAAGATGCTGAACCAGACCTTTGCGACTTCGGGTTGGCTGCACCAAAAGCTGAGAAATTCGTCAAGATAGCCGGAGCGCCCCGCGATCTGCGAGGTAATAGTGCAGTGAATGGTAATTTTCGTCCCTTTGATATTCTTGAGGATGCGATTGTAAGTCGCCGGTTTGCGCCGTGCATCGTGCTCTGGTTGTAAGCCGTCGATTGAAACCACCACATTTAGCTTCTTCAGAGCCATCCACGCAGCCGGAATCTCCCGAAAGGCGCTGGTGACCACCTGCGTATGCACGCCACGGCTTTCGATCTGAGGCAACAACAGATCTACTTCACGATAACGGACAAGCGGGTCGCCCCCTACGAGAGAAACGTGAAGTGGTTTATGCTCATCGATCAATGCGAGAACGCGTTTCACTAGTCCATCCCCACGAAAATCGGAAAGGTCACGCAGTTGCTTCTGGCCTCCGAGATGCGCGGCGTCGAATGCATAGCATCCGGGGCATCGTAAGGGACACTCTTTCGTAATTTCGATGGAAAGAGAAGGCGTTCGACCTACTAAAATGCCCGCCCATGCGCGCAGAACTTCGACTTTCTTCATGATCCCTCCGGTATTGGCAAACGAGGAACAAAATGCACCGGAATTAGGTTTTACATATTTGTATCATTCACCGCCTGAAGTCTGTGCACAAACTGCCAGTTTCATATACCCAGCACCAAAAGAATTTGAGCCCTTCAGCGATGGGTCGCCGCAATAGGTCAATCCTCACGCCGACGAACTTCGCCGTATCCGGTAGCCATTCGTTCGATGTGCTTCGGAAAAAGACCGTTGGTCCTTAGAGGTAGATCATTTTTCGCCGCTGACCGCTTGCTCTGGATTGAGCATCCCGCGCAAGCCGAAAACCGAGCAGATATGATCGTCTTCGGGCTTCCGAAGGTCGATCTCATTGGCTTTGCTCGCGACAGTCATCTGGCATCGGCGACAGACGGAAGAGATTATGCCATCCGAATGGAATGCGTGGAGAAACACGCGGGGCAATTGCTGGGCCACAAGGGCCTCAATTCATGCTCTCGAGCGTCCGAGAACGTTCCACCAGTATACGCTTATCTGAGAACTGAAGTGGCATACATTGGCGCAGAGCCCTGTGCTAAGATACAGGTACGCTCAGTTGTTTGGTTGTGAGTCGTTCTCGCCTCTCATCCGCCAGACCGTTTACACGTAAATTCCCCAAGCCCCTCAGCGCAATGGCCCCAAGGATGTCAAATTGTTGACCCGGCCAGGCTGCAGCGCGAACGCGTATCGCAGCCGAATACGTAGCGTGTGCGGCAAATCCGGAATCAGCGTGTTTTTTGGGCCTCATTGGCTTTCCTGCATACAACCTTAAGAATTCTCGAGTCTGCTCTGCCTGGTGTCGAGCGGCGGTCGGGGAACAATGCGACTGCGGTTGCCGTGTGGAATCCATGGATAATTTTGAGAATGGAACCACGGTGCATCGCAGAAAAGGAATCACTTGAAACAATTCACTGAACTCAAACTCTCGCCGGCGCTGCAGCAGCGGCTGGCGAATTCCGAATTTATTCATCCCACACCGGTGCAGGCAGCAGCCATCCCTCCGGCACTGGAGGGACGCGACATTCTCGCCACGGCCCAGACAGGCACAGGCAAGACGCTGAGCTTTCTCATTCCCCTGATCGAACGCGCGTCTCCCGGCCGGGGCCCGGCGGCACTGGTTCTCCTGCCTACTCGCGAGTTGGCGATGCAGGTCTTCGATGCTTGGCACGATCTCACGCAGGAAAAGAACACCGCGGCGCTCGTCTGTGGAGGCCTGGCAGAAGGACCGCAACTGGCCGCGCTTCGGCGCAGGCCGCGATTGCTTGTCGCCACGCCGGGGCGTCTTGAAGACTACCTGATGCGCCGGCTGGTGAATCTGGACAGCGTGAAGATGCTGGTCTTGGATGAAGTGGATCGTATGCTCGACATGGGCTTCAAGCCCGCCATCCGGCGCATCGCGGCTGCGCTGCCGCCTGATCGGCAAACTCTCTGCTACTCGGCCACGCTGAGTCCCGCCATCCGCGAAGTGGCAAGCAACTACCTGCGGAACCCGGTGCGCGTAGAGATTGGATCGGTGTTAAAACCTTCGCCCAATGTTGAACTGCGGAGCTTCGAGGTTCCGTTAGATAAGAAACAGGAATTGCTGGAGCATCTCCTGGGAAAGCACAATGGCAGCTTTCTGGTCTTTGTCCGTACCAAGCACGGGGCCGATCGGCTGGCGCGACGATTATCGCGGGCCGGACACTCGGCTACCCAGATTCACGGTGACCGGTCACAGTCGCAGCGAAGCACCGCATTGAGCAACTTTGCAGAGGGGCGGCATCGCGTCCTTGTAGCCACTGACGTGGCCGCACGGGGTATCGATGTGGCCGATGTTGCACACGTTGTGAACTTCGACATGCCGAGAGAAGCCGAGGATTTTGTACATCGCGTGGGACGAACCGGCAGAGCCTCCAGCCGCGGCCTGGCGTCGACATTCGTAACTCCGGACGAGGCCCAGACGCTCCACAAGATGGAGCGCGTCCTTGCCATTACGACTAGGAAATATCGCGTCCGACCGAAGAACGGAGTGAGCGCGCATCTGGCGTGATGGGATGCTGAATACAGCGCCAGACAGCACGGATGCGTGTCCATTATGGCGAACCACATACGGCGAGCTATCTCAGCCCGGTGAAGTTTGAAAGCCGCTGAAAGAACGGAGACACGATGGCGACCGCATAGCGGCATCAAGCAGGCGATGGAAATGCCCACCGCCACGACGACTATGAGATTAATTAATCTCTCCAAACACGCCCGCTAGGGGATACACGTTCTGACGGCAAGGCTAGATTGCTATGGACAGGGCGTCCATTTTGAAGGAGCGTGGGCACAAAAATGGGCACAATTTGAAAAATTGGCGGATTTCTGGCTGCTCTTGTCTGCTCTAAGTTGTTGATTTGATTGGCTCCTCAGGTAGGACTCGAACCTACAACCCTTCGGTTAACAGCCGAATGCTCTGCCATTTTGCCACTCAGGATCGCCTAGTAGAGCACATTTTGAGTGACGTGCTTCGTTAACCCTTTCACAGCAAAGACAGTTGAATCGGTCAATTAAGCGCTGAAAAATGAAGGACTTTTGGCATCGCCCACGATTTGCGCGAATGTTGTCCCTGTCCCCCTTCCCTTCACGGATTGCTATCGGTACATCCGCGATTATGACCGATTTTGAAATGTGCTGACGACAAAATTGACTACACTGTCGAGCGCGGATATTTGAGCTCAAGACGACCCGAGCCTGTGTCCTTCCTCGACGTCTGATGAGCGACGAAACATGCGCCGCAAACACCAGTCTGGCGGGATTCTGTTGCAGGAATCTCTTCGGAGATTTCGCAGACACCGTTTGCGAAATTGAGCGAGCGTATTCCCCACTCTCACTCTCTTGGTCTCACTGCCTACTGCTACTCGGAAGGCACAGTCGCGCCGGGACATCAGAGTAAAATGCAGAGCTATGGACTTGGTCTCCCTCTTAAGCCGGCCGGAAGGCAAAACGCTCGAATTCAAGCGCGATCTTTCGTCTCCTGAAGGGGCATTAAAGACCATCATTGCCTTCGCCAATACGTCCGGAGGCGCTCTGCTTATCGGAATTGAGGACGGCGCGAAAGGAGTCAAGGGCGTCTCTGACATCCTGAAGGAAGAGGAACGTCTGGCGAACCTCATCGCAGACAACATCTCCCCCAAACTCGTCCCTTCCATCGAGGTTGTCGCTTGGCGAAAGACCCACGTCCTGGGAGTTGAGATCTATCCGAGTTCCAACCGCCCTCACCACCTCAACCGCCTCGGGCCGGAAGAGGGTGTTTTCATTCGGGTAGGCTCGACGAACCGGCGCGCCGATCCCATTCTGATCGAGGAAATGCGGCGATTCAGCCAGGTGTCCTCTCTCGACGAGCAGCCGATACCGGAATTGAACTCGGAAGCCATCGACTTCCGAGCTGCTTCCGAGTTTTTTCGGCCGATACGCAAACTGACTCGGCATGAACTGGAGACTTTGAGGCTGGTGACAACCTACCAGGGGCGGATTGTGCCGACTATCGGCGGCGTTCTCCTCTTTGGCGCCGATCGACTGAGCCGCTATCCCGACGCCTGGATACAGGCCGGCAGATTCGCCGGTAATGACCGGCGTCGAATTATGGACACTGCAGAGGTGCGCTCCTATCTTCCCGGCGCAGCTGAAGAAGTGATCGCCTTCTTGCAGAAACACATGACCCGCGAAGCCGTGATCGGATCTGTAAAGCGGACCGATGTCTGGACCTATCCGATGGTGGCCCTGCGAGAAGCGATCATGAATGCAATCGTCCACGCTGACTATGCCCAGCGGGGAGCGCCCATCCGCGTTGCTCTCTTCGATGATCGTCTTGAGGTTGAGAATCCTGGATTGCTTCCGTTCGGCCTCACCATTGAAGACATTCAAAAAGGAATCTCAAAGCTCCGCAACCGGGTAATCGGGCGGGTATTTCAGGAACTCGGGCTGATCGAACATTGGGGGAGCGGGATTCAGCGCATGACTGCGGCCTGCAAAGACCGAGGGCTGGACGCTCCGCGCTTTGAGGAGATTGGGACGCATTTCCGCGTGACCCTGTCGGCCGTTATCGGAAGGAGACCCGCAAAGGATCCCCGCGACGAGAAGATTCTCGCGGCATTGGCCAAACATCCTGATGTTGGACTCTCCACTTCGCAGATTGCCGAGAAAATTGAGCTCTCTTCCCGAGCAACTCGAACTCGTCTTGCTTCGTTGGTTGAACGTGGTTTGATCGTGGAGATTGGAAGCGGCCCGAAGGATCCTCATCGACGCTATTATCTTGTCTCTCCGACTCCCTAAGCCACGGGGCTTGCGCCCGGGTTCAATCTAGGAAAGATCCGCAATCGCGCACACGGAACACCAGGTCAGTGCACCGTCAAGGGATAAAAATACGAGGCAGGATCTCCCTCATGGGTCGTTGCGAGGAAGTACGTACCCGGCGGTAGGCTACGCAGATCGAGAGTGACTGTAAGATCCGTGTGAAATCCCTGCACATTTGCGACCGCATGGCCGGTTGCTTTTTCTGAGGCGCCGCTGCGATCGGTTGTGACAGAGACAAGGTAATTGCCACCTGGACTGAAATTCGGAAGTATCACGTGGGCAGTGTCCAAACGACGCGGAAGGGCTACTGCCGGAACGGTAGTTGTATCCGTACCTCGGGTCGTACCCGCCTGGCTGAGATCAATCGTCACGGCCACCGGAGTGGACTCGGCGACTTGGGCCGGCGTAGCTACCGAATGGGTGCGCCAGTAGATAACACCAGCCACAGCCAGGCAGCAAAGAATGACCGAGGCGAATACCGCCCATCGCCAGTTCGCTGAGGGACCAGGCTGAGACCGAATTCCAGTGTTTGCATGCTCCGACTGCTCGTTCCGGAGCCTGCGAAGTTCGATCAGCTCCCGCGTACACTCGGCGCACTTCAGGACATGTAGGTATTTTGGATCGGAGAGATCCAGCTTTTGGGGCGAGTACACCCACGTTTTCAACGTGGAATGATCGATACAGCCAACGCGCTGAGGATTAGGGTATTTTTCGAGGACGTGCTCCTGAAGCTTCTCAAAGAGCAACGTATCATCGTCATCATCCTCGAAAAACGACTGACGCTCGTCCACTGAATCCTTCCCGGTCGCGTGAAGTGCCTTTGCCGGAGTTTACTGCGGAGCACCCGGAATTCCCAATTTTTGTCGGATGCGGTCGAGACACCTTTTGCATTTCTTTCGTATCGCTCCCGGGCTGGTAGCTGTTCTGGCCGCCACGTCGCTCCAGGACTCTGAGCTGCCGTACCGCATCATCAGCGCTTCCCTCACCTCGGGTGGGGCATCTGCAAGAATTCTTTCCGCGTCGATCGCTGCGTCTACGGCAGAAATCTGCGAACAGGATGTGGAGGGTTCGGGACCAAAAGAATGATCTATGAAGACGAGTGACCTGCGTTCCTTGCGCCGCCGCCCAACCTCCTATGCAGAAGCGAGAGAGAATTGCGCTCACGTATTCCTGATCTTCCGGTGGATGGTCGGCAAGGTAGGCAACGGCTTGCTCGATTGCCCTTTCCATGATCTCCGAAGCGAGAGTCTCGTCCCCAAGTACAGAGGCCGCGGCTCTTTGCGTGTCCGGCCAGTGCCTTTCAACGGCTGTGCGCACCGCCGGCATAATCAGCAAAGAACCCGGCGAGTCCTTCACTGTCCAGCACCGGTCTAGGGGAGATGGGGAGGCCATGACCGAACAATGAGCAAAGTCCGATTGACAACACTGATCGGGCACAGGTGTCGAGTCAGTAACGCCACTTTACCCGAAAACTGCCCCGATTTCCACATTGAGAGCTGATTTTCCACCAACCGCGTCCGCTTTTGGCGTTTTCCACAGCCTTTATATGTATAGGGCTTTTTCTGCTCTTTGCACGCTCCCCCTTGCTTGAGGTGCATATGGCAACCGCTCGCCCCTTACCAGGATTCGTCCCCGCATGGGGATCGGAAGCAATCGCTTTGGCGGAACATGCCAGAGTGCTTTCAGGAAGCAAACTTGCCCAACTCGTTCGCAGGCTCCAGCGTCAGACCGGCCGCACACAGGAAGAATGCTGGCGTTTCGTGATCAAGTACGGCATCAAGGCAGAGGTCGATCACCGTCGCTGGCGTCAGGAAGAACTAGACGAAGCACGTGAACTGCTCACAAAATACTCGGTCGAGGAAGTCGCGAAGCGACTGAACAGAAGCCCGAAGGCTCTTCGGAATGCGCTACAAAGACGGCAGTTCAGTGTTCGCGAAATCCGTTGCGACTGTTTTTCCCTCGCAGCCGTAGCGCGGATGCTGCACGTCCGCCGCAGTGAAGTGTTTTGCTGGATCGAACAAGGGTGGCTCCAGACAACGGTCACGAAGCGGGGCAATCGAAGCGAGCATCGCATTACGCCTGAAGCCTTGGTCGCTCTTTACAAACACCATCTCCAGGAACTGCTCAAGCGCAAAATTCCAAACCACACGCTGTTCGAGGCCTACGTTCAGTATTGCTTTTCACCAAAACACACGACTGGAGAGCAGTTGTTGGAGGTCCGCCGCGACAAACGCGAGCGAGAGGCATTTGCGGCGCTTCACAACGGAGAGGCTTTCTCTCAGGAGAACGAGGAGGACGACGATGGCACTTTCGACGCTTGAACCCTCAAGGACGCAAGCCCAGCACTCGGTATGTTCTCACTGTGGGCGTTCCATCGATTCGCTGCGTCCGACCAGAGTTGAGACCGGATTGAGTGTTCTGGCGGGACTGGTCTTGGCATTGATGCTGGTGCCCCTGGCAATGATCGTGTGGAAGTCATGCACGGACTTCTTATCCGACAGAGAGTCCCACTCGGTCCTCTTCCAGCCGCTCGAGGACTGGACAAGGTATTGAACGCTCAACGGCATGAACTGAAGTTCGATGAATCAATTACCCTGCTGCGATCGTTCATTCTTCAGGCACGACTAAGCCAATTCATCGTGTCTTCGGGCAGTGTGGCACCGAGGCAAAACCGCATTGCTCCTAAGAATTTTCTCGTCCCCTCCGGAGTTCCGTCGAGCAGTTCAAACAGGCGAGTGGTAAAGGAGGTCCCCGTACGGAAAGCGGCTGAGGTTGCTAGAACACGCTCCCAATATGTGCGAAACATGGGGGTCACTATCTCGCGGTAGATGGACTTCGCGGACCCGAACCATTGCTCAAAATTCTGCGCGAGGTAGGTCTGCAGGTACAAGGACTGGATCACGGGAGCCTTCTGCATTGCGCCGACAAGCAGAATGAGTGCCCGAGCGTACTGGCTGTTTCTCATCGCATCGTAGCCTTCTGCTTGCAGAACGTCCCAAGCGGTGTCCTCCAAGAGTGATCGGCGCAGTGCTTCCCCAAAAGATTCCGGCTGTTGCTCAACGGGCATGATCCGCTCAATGTCGGCCAGGCTCGACTCCATTTCTGCCTTCGTTCGGCCGAGTATCTGCAGGTGGGCTAGTCTGATCGCTATAGGTACAAGTGGTGTGACTCTGAGCGAGGATCTCTGCCCCTCGGTAGGAATAGTCGACCGAACCCTATCGAATTCAGCCGCATGTTCGGCGTGGCCCCCTCCTCAAGCCTCTGACGAAGGTCCTGCGGCTGTATCGAGTTTCGAGCCATGAATCTGCTTCCTCATCCGTCTTGGCGCTGTAGCCGGACATCCAGAGCATGACTTCGAGTGGATATTCTCCTACCGGCAGCGGAGAGCCGTCCGGAAAACGAACTGTCCCCGCTCCCGCAAGCGCCATCAAAAGGTAGCGGAGATCAGATCGCCCAGTTGCGGTTTCAAGGGCATCCACCCATTTTGCCGTCTGGCCGGAATTGCCGTTGATGCGATAGCCGCAAGCGTGAAATCCGTGGCCGCCTGCCCTGAATTCCAATGCGGCCCGAGTCAGAAGAGTGCCTTTCGGATTTGGAATCTTCGATAGCAGCCGCCCAACAAAATCGCCCACCGTCACGGAGTGCGCTTCCGCGAGCCGCACAATGTAGCTGGTGAGACTCTCCGTCATCGAGGTTCCGATGCCGAGCGGCTCCATCGCATACGCCGCAGTTCTGCATAAGAGTTGAGGCCGCGATAGCGACCAGGTTTCAAACAGCTGCGGCATTTGCGCCAAAGCGGATGTGTATTTGTGGTCGCTGGACCAGGCGGAAAAACTCCGGGCACCTTCGAAGCGGGCGGCCGATAGCCCCCCGCTCCGTTTCCTAGCGCCATACGACCTCGGCGTATTCATGTATGCCAAACAGTACGACGATATTCCGGTGGTCTCCGACATCCAGGCCTATCTTGATCTGAGCGCTCGCGGAGGGCGCGATCAGAAGCAGGCAGATTATCTCTTCGAAAAGGCCATTGAGCCAACCTGGAAGGCGGCATGATTCCTGAACCCCAGAAGGCATATCTGCTGGAGCTGCTGGTACCGCTCGGATCTGCCGCAGACGAATTCGTCCTGGTAGGCGGTCAGGCGCTGAAGTTTGTTCTCGGTCACGCCAGAGCTACCAGGGATTTCGACTTTCTACTGGATGCGATTTCGCTTCGTCGGAAGCCGGCACAGCAGGCTCGCGACGACCATGGAAGTCTACATGCAGTCGTTGCAGCGCGAGGTCCGCACGGCGATCAACTCAATTCACGACGAGCTGGTGGCCACGGGCACCGGAGGGCCTGATCCTCAGACGCCGCAAGCAAGGTCGCCAGAGCGTCTCAACCGCGTCACAGGCGAGAGGGCATCGGGGCAGAAGAGCTCTGTGGTCGCGGAGAAGAAGCAGAACACTACGGAAGGAGGAGAGAAGAAGACCGTAGTGCCGTCTCACGGAAAGATTCTGCCATTTGCGGGCAAAATGCGGGCAAACGGTTTGGGAGGGGTTCCGCTAAGTTCTTGAAGGGATTTGGTGGACCTGGTCGGGATCGAACCGACGACCTCTTCCATGCCATGGAAGCGCGCTCAGACTGCTTTGCCGTCAATGATCGTTTCGGCAATTCGCTGCGGATCCCCCAGCAGCACTCGATACCGCACCTTAGGCATTCTTTCGACGTCGGAAAGGTCATGCAAGCTCAAGATGCTCGATCGCGCCTTGAGATAAAGAAGAACTTCGTGAGTGGGCCACATGGCCCAGTCGAATACGCCGTAGAACGTTCTGCCTTTAGCTTCCGCAATTTTCCTTCGCGTCTTACACAATTCCTCCTGGGCATGTTCGTCATTGAGCTTTGGATCCAAGCGGATTGCGATATCTACATCTCCCAATCGATCGATGTCAGTCAGCATGCTGCCGAACAATACGGCCTGACCCACGCGGTATGCATATTCGCCAACATCATTGACGAGACGCATGCGCTCCAAAAACTGCCGCAGAGCACGGTCGGCAGTTCGACGGTGAATGGGCCTCGCTGCAGACGCATTCGCCAAGGCGTGACCACTCGTGGTGACTTGAAAAAGCCCGCGTCTGTCTGATTTGCCTGTTGCCTCGATGAATCCCAAATCGCCCAATTTCTTAATAAAAGAGGCCGCAACCCTTGGGCTGACCGCAAGGAAATGCTGGGCTGTTTCGGCAGAAAATTCAGCAAGACGGTACCGTCTCACGAATTCGCGCACTTCTAATGCCGGATACCCTGCAATCAGTTGTTCCGCAGTAATTCGCATTCGTAGCACCTTGAGAATGTTCTCGCGTGTGTGCTGCTTCAGTCGCCTTCAACAACTCGCAGATGAGAATGCGCTAGAGCTAAAATTCAGTCAAATTACAAGACAAAGGGCCAGCATGGAATCCATGATCGAATCGGCAGAACAGGAACCGAAAGTGACGGGAATCTGCGCCGGCTGAACGCAAATCCCACGGATGCCAAGATCATTTGACCGAGGTGGAAAACTAGGCCATTATTCCGCCTGGTTGGAACGCAGCGCACGCCGATCCGATTCCTTCAGGCGAGGTGATGATGGCCTATTCGATTGCTCCCCTTTCGCTGGAACACCACCCTTCAACCGGAAAGCCGAAACCAGCAAATGTAAGCACCGGTACGTTCGAGGAGCTTCTTGGCTTGCACGAAGCCGCGTCATTGCTGGGAATGCACTGGAAGACCCTGGAAACAATGGCACGCGGCCACAGAATTCCGGCTTTGAAGGTCGGAAAGCGGTGGAGATTTCGTGCCAGTTCGCTGAATTCATGGCTGGAGAATGGCATAAACTCAAATACAACCAACCACGCTGCTCTGACTGGACAGGAGTAATCTTCCTTGAAGTTCAGACGGCAAAGATTTCAGCGCGGCACCCTGCGCAAGGTTGCGCGGGCAAACAACAAATGGGCCTGGGAGTACCGCTACCAGGATCCGCTCACCAGTAAGCGAAAATCCATGTTCATGAGCACGGAAAAGTTTCCCACGCAGGTGGCAGTCGAGCGCCATCTGGAGGCTTTCGTGCTCAAACTTAACTCCGAGAACCCTGCTCTGGCCGTTTTGGAGCCGACGTTCGACGCCGTTCTTGATCGCTTCATCGAGGACGAGCGCCTGCTTGAAATCAAGCAACTCCGTCCCGGTGACCGCAGCGCCGGCGAAGGAGAGTTGAGCTACGCAACCGTGAACTCGTATCTCAGCGTCATCAAATTGGTTCGGCAAAGGTGGGGAGGAATCCGCCTCACCCGCATCAAGCCGATCCAGGTCCAGGAATGGCTGAAGCAGATGGATGCCGCTCCCAAAACCAAAGGCCACATCAAGGCGCTCATGCATCGTCTGTATGAGAAAGCCATGCTGTGGGAGTTGGTCGAATGGCAGCGGAATCCGATGCAACTGGTCGAGATCAAAGGCATCAGCAAACGCCGCAGGAAGCCGATCGTTCTCACCGTCGAGCAGTACTACCAGATCCTCGCGCTGATTCCCGAACCCTATCGCACGATGGTGGTCGTGGCGCAGTGCACCGGTCTTCGGGCCGAAGAGGTGCTGGCGCTCGAGTGGGAGGACATCGATTTTGAGAACCTGCACATGCGGGTCGTCCGCGCGGTCGTTCATGGCCGCGTAAAGTGGGTCAAGACGGAGTACTCGGAAGACGAGTTGCCTCTTGATCCTGATTTCGCAGCGATTCTTCTGGAGTGGAAACGCAAATGCCAGGAACAGGTCCGGGAGGCTCTGACCGATGTTTCAACCCCGCGAATGGGGTTGGAACTGGTCTTTCCGAGCCCTAACACCGGGCGCCACTACCACACAGCACCGATTCAGCAGGACTACATCCGTCCCGCCGGATGGTGTCTGGTGGATTGCCCGAAGTGCGGGGCCGGCGTGGGCGCCTGGTGTCGGGAAGCCCACCCGACACCGAATGGCAGGCGTCTTCCAATCCACGAAGAACGTCGGAAGATGGCCGGGAAGTTCGATGGCCTGGGGTGGCACACCTTCCGCCACACCTACCGTTCCTGGCTGGACGATTCCGGCGCCCCGATCGGGGTACAGCAGAAGCTGATGCGGCACGCCCAGATCTCGACCACAATGAATGTCTATGGAAATGCCTTGATGGCGGCCAAGCGGGAGGCCAACAGCAAGGTAGTCAGGATGGCCCTGAGGAGCGCTTGAGCCGTGAAGGAACCCTGCAGCAGAAACCCCAGACACCCCATAGCGCTTTGGCAATCGCTGTTATATGGGGTTATCTGGGGTTGGCCTGTCGGCTAAATGGTTGCGGGGGCGGGATTTGAACCCGCGACCTTTGGGTTATGAGCCCAACGAGCTACCGGGCTGCTCCACCCCGCAAGTTCAGTCTAGCAACTGCACGTTGCAAGGTCAACGGCCTGCACCCCGGGCGGCTGCCTCGTCCGGTACACTTCTGGGAGCCCGTATACCCATCGAGGAACCCAGCGGATGCCTCAACTTTACGTTGCCGTCCTGGTTGTCATCGCGGCCGCCCTGCTGGCTGTGGCGCTCTACCGCACCACCCAAGTAAAAACCAAGGCGGACTACCTTGTGGCGGGCAGATCGCTGCCCGCGCTGGTGCTGGTTCTTACCCTGCTCACCTCGTGGATTGGCGCAGGGTCACTGTTTGCCGGCGCCGAGAATGCCTACCGCAACGGCTTTGCCGCGCTCTGGCTACCGGCCGGCGGCTGGATCGGGCTCCTGCTTATCTACTTCATCGCGCCACGAGCCCGTAAATTTGCCCAGTTCACGCTGCCCGACCTGCTCGAAGCCCGTTACAACCAGACCGCGCGCGTGCTCGGCACCCTTGCCATACTCTTTGCCTACGTTGGCATCACAAGCTATCAGTTCAAGGGCGGCGGCAACGTTCTCCATCTCATTTTCCCCACGGTGGTGAGTCCAGACCTTGGCACCTATATCATCGCCATCTTCGTCATTGTCACCACGGCCCTGGCCGGCATGTCCTCAGTGGCCTACATGGATGTGGCCATCGGCACGCTCGTCACCATCATCTGCATCATCGCCACCCCGATGCTCTTTTTCAAGGCGGGCGGCTGGGCCGGCCTGCACGCCGCGCTGCCGGAGACGCATTTTGAGGTTCTCGGCAACCTCACCTTCGCCCGCGCCATGGAGTTTCTCGTTCCCACCCTGCTGCTGATGCTCGGCAATCAGGTCATGTACCAGAAGTTCTTCTCTGCAAAATCCGAGCGCGACGCGCGCATCTCCGTTGTTGGCTGGATTATTGGTACGGTGATTCTTGAAACCCTCATCGTTGCCATCGCCGTCATCGGCTCCGCCCTCTACCAGACGGGTGAAGTTGCCCGCCAGCCATATGAGATCATTCCCTACGCGGCCCGCCACGGGCTGCCGGCGCTTATGGGCGCTCTGCTGCTTGGAGCGGTCTTCGCCAAGGTCATCTCCACCGCATCCAATTACCTCTTCTCGCCTGCCACCAACCTCGTGCAGGACGTGTTCGTCCGCTATCTGGCGCCCAACGCATCTCAGAAGCGCATCCTCATCGTCTCCCGCCTCGCGGTCGTTCTGCTCGGGGTGTGGGCGCTGTATCAGGCTGTATACGCACCCAGCATTCTGGAAAAAATGCTCTGGGCCTACACCATTTACTCTGCCGCGCTCACTCCGGTGGTGCTGGCGGCTTTTTACTCCCGTCGCGTCACCGCGTGGGGGGCGGTGGCGGCCATCGGCGCGGGTACGGTGATCACGCTGGCATGGGATGTCCCCGGCTTCAAATCCCTTTTCCCGCCCGTTCTGGCCCAACGGGACGCAATCTTTCCGGCGCTGTTTGTTGCCCTGGCGGCAATGGTTGTGGTCAGTTGGTTCACGCCCCGGCCATCCGGGGAACAGTTGGCACAGTTTTCCGACTAGGTGCATACGGCCTGCCCGCGCCTCGCTCGAACGTGAAGGAATACCCTAAACTGATGACTGGACATTCAGATGCCGACGCGCCCCTGCTGGGTAGAGATACGCACCCGCGCTCTCGAGGACAACTTCCGATTTCTGGCGAGCCTTGCGGCCACTCGCGCGGAGCTGCTTGCCATTGTGAAAGCAGATGCCTATGGGCACTCGCTCGCAGCCTGCGCGCCCGCCGCAGTCCGCGCCGGAGCCCGCTGGCTTGGCGTAACCAGCGTGGAAGAAGGCGCGGCCGCCCGAGAGGCGTGCCCTGCGGCGCGTATCCTCGTCATCGGCGGTGTCTTTCCCGGCCAGGGACCTGAAGTTGTACGCGACCGGCTCACCACCGTGATCTGGGAGCCGTGGCAGCTTGATGAGCTTGAATCGGCCGCGCATGGCGCGGGCATTGGCGGCCTGCCGGTGCATCTTGAAATTGACACGGGCATGAGCCGTCAGGGCGTCGGCCTGGACGGGCTGTCGAGCCTGCTGGCCCGCCTTGCGGACAACCCGAATTTTCATCTTGAAGCGGTGATGACCCATCTTCTCGCCGCCGACGAAGCCGACGGCCGCCTCACCGGGACGCAGTTTGCGCTCACGACTGATTCGCTCAAACAGGTGGCACGCGCCGGACTTCACCCGGAATGGTTGAACGTGGGCAACTCCGCCGCGTTGCTCGCGGGACAGGCTGAACAAACGGCCACGCTGGCCGCTGACCACGGCATGCGGGCGATGATGCGGCCCGGCCTTGCTCTCTATGGTCTGGTCCCGCGTTTCACTCCTGCATTTGAACCATCTGAGCCGGATCCCTTGACGGCGGCGCGCCAGCGGTTGCAGCCCGTGCTCAGTTGGAAGGCGAGTGTGGCAGGCGTGCGGTCAGTCCCGGCAGGAACGGCCGTTGGCTACAACGCATCTTTTGTCGCCACTGAGCCGATGCGCCTGGCTCTGGTTGCCCTCGGCTATGTCGATGGTCTTGACCGCCGCCTCGGCAATCGCTTCAGCCTTCTCGTTCGCGGGCAACGGGCGCCGCTGGTGGGGCGCATCAGCATGGACCAGTCGGTGCTTGATGTCACTCACATCCCCGGCGTACGGGCAGGCGATGAAGTCGTCGTCCTTGGAACCCAGGGCAGCGAAACCATCACCGCGTTCGATCATGCCGACGCCGCCGGCACCATCCCCTGGGACATCCTCACGCGAATCGGGAGCCGCGTCGAGCGGCGAATCGTCTGATCACCACCGGCAGGCACACGGGAACAACGCTACTGCGTCACGGGCTCCGCCGGAATTCCCTTTGGAGCTTTCAGATGCGGCGCATTGAGCGGCGGTGGAGTCGCGGGCGGCGTGGGCAGGCTCATGGACGCGTCGCCGCGCTTGATGTGCACGTCGCCATTTTCGGCGCTCAGGTAGATCTTCACTCCTCCCGCGCCGATGCGGCCTGTGACCGTCTTATCCACGTCGCCTGTAACGGATAGCGGAAAGTCGCTCAGGATATCGCCGTTGTGAGTCTTTCCCTCCACGGTGGCCTGCACATCGGGCGGCAGTGTCACCTCTACGTCGCCTTTGCGGTTGCGCGCGTCAATCGCAAAGCTGCCCGTGGGCTCCACCGCGATGCGTCCGTCGCGATCCTCGACATACGAGTCACCGCTCACCTGGCTCAGGTCTACATCCTTTGAGCGCGTGACTACCCGCACCTGCCCCCTGGCTTGCGCCACATGCAGATCATCGGAGTTGAGCGTCATGTCGCCCGGGAGCGAGGCCATATCCAATTGCGTGATCGAAGTCTGCACGTGGATGGGTCCAACGATGCTTTCCATGTGAACGTCGCCAAACAGCTCGCCATTCATCGTCACCTTGCCCTTGATTCCTGACAGGGTCACATCGTTGTAGTTGCCGTCAGCCGTTAAATCCCCTTCAATCTGCTGCGCGCTAAAATCTCCCCTGCTGTTGGAGGAGTGGACCTGCACCGCCCCCTTGATCGAGTTCAGGTGTACATCGCCATGTGAGGCATTCACAGAGGCGCCGGCGCCAAGGCTTGCAACGCTTACATCACCGCGGCCGGAGTTGATGGCGACGGCCGCCGTCATGGGAACGGTGATGACCAGGTTCACACGCCCGCGTTCATGGCCTTCTGACTTCACCACCACGGAGTTGCCGCTCACCGTCACCTTCGCCGCCTCCGCGTCAAAAATCTTCCTGGCTTCGGCGTCGGTATTGGCAAATGCCACCTCATGAGCATTCACCTCGATATTGGCGCCGTCGCCGGCAGTCACGCTCACGTCGCCACGCGGATTCTCAATGCGAACCGTGGCATGTGCGGGAATCGCGATGCTGTCCACGGGCTGGTCAAAGTCGTGCTCCGGCAAGCCGAAGAAGGTGAAAAAATTGTCATTCTGGTCGCCCCACTCGGCGCGCATCGGGCCCCAGATGCCGTTCCAACTGGCCACCGAGAGGCCCAGAATCGCCAGCAAAATCAGAATGCCGACGAACCCGCCGGATCTGCGCACGGGGGTCTGGCGGCGCATGTCCAGCGCCCACTCCCCCAGCAGGGCCAGTCCCGCCACAATCAGCAGCAGCGGCCACCAGTGGCCATACCAGGCCCAAAACGCTCCCGGCGCGATTCTGCCGGTATAGATGAGCAGGCCGACCACGCCAATGGCAATCAGAATGACCGGCCCGACGATTGACGGCACGCGCGGCACAGGACTGCCGCCGTAGCCCGCCTTCCACGCAGATCGCTGCGCACGCCAGGCATCCCGCTGCGCGCGCCAGGCCGCGCGCTGCTGCTCGCGATAAGCCCGCCATTGGGTGTGTGGATCATACGGGGGCGGTGCGCCGCCCGGAGGCGTGGATGGGGGAACGCTGCTCATGACAACCCTCCCTCGGGACCCTTGTTGCCAGGATCCTGCGGCGGAGAAACGATGGAAGAACCGGGTTGTGCCGGCTGCGGCCCACCGCTGGAACCCGCAGCGGCATAAGGATAGGAGGCGCCGGGATATCCGCCCGGATAGGACGGAATGTCATCAGCCGCGGCCAGTGCAGCGCGCTCGGCGAGCTTGAGCACGCCAATCAAGATCAACAGCAGCGGAATGAAGAGGCCCCAGCCTGCCATATCTGCCTGATGCAGCAGCGCAATAATGCCGATGAGAAGCAGAATGGCCGGACCGCGCAAGCGCCGGATGAGAATGTAGCGGTTCATCGCCCGCCCCCTTTCACATCACCGACGCGGCGCATAATCAGCCAGACCCCGAATGCAATCAGCAGCAGCGGCCACGCGTAGTGCACTGCCTGTGAGAACCATTCGCCCATCTGGCCCATCAGCAGGATCAAGCCAAGGCCAATCAGGATCACCGCGCCGATGGGCTCCTTGCGCTTCCAATAGACAGGCGGCACGGGAGGTTCCGGAGGCACTGGAGGCTCGACAAACTCGCCGGGAGGCGGGTATGGAGTTTGATAGCCTGACGCATAGGGCGGCTGATATCCAGTTGCAGGCGGGGTTCCCTGAGCCGCAGCCTGCGCTCCCGGCATTCCGGGTCCTGCGCCGGGCTGCCCGGGATACGGGGTCTTTGCCGCCGAACCCGGGTTCAGCCAGTTGCCAATCTCATTCATCCCCAGCGGGTCGGGAAGAGGCAGCCCGTCTCGCCGCGCAATGGCCGTGTGATAGGCCTCAAACGACTGGTACAGGACCCAGGCCGCGATGAATATCCCGAAGATGCCAAAGTGCGTGGCCATGCTTACCAGCACTGCAAAGATCACCACGTGCATCAGGCCCTTGAAGAACTGGCCGTTGTACATGGCGCCCACGCCTGGAATCAGGCCCAGGATCGCGGCGAGAACCGGGCTGGGTCCGCCGGCGGAAGGAGCCACAAAGGGCTGCTGCATTCCCTGCCAGGCCGTGAAGCAGGGCTCGCAGAGCACCTGCCCGCCCGGTGCGTTGCGTACACACGTGCCGCACAGTGCCTTGCCGCAGTTCTGGCAGTAGGCTGTCGCCGTTACGCCTGCATGATTTACGCAGTCCATACTGTGCTCCTTTCCCGCCTTGCCTTTACGGAGCCGCCGGAGTGCGCGGGCCGGTCATGAAGTTTGAGTGAAGTTTCAAGATACTCGGAGGAATCCGTTGACTCGCCCAGCGACGGCGCGGCAGACTCCGGAGGCCGGTTCACGCGTGATCCGCCATCCTTATGGGGGCCGCTCTTTTTCGACTCTCCGGGCGCCGCCGGCCGCGCGTTGTTCTGTTGCTGGTCGTCATTCAATTCGCCCTGCGATGAGCGCCGCAGCTCGCGCATGCGCGACTCCACCTCATACACCAGCCGGAGGTGATCGTAATAGCGGATGATGGGCGTGGACGCCGTGGTCAGCCTGCGCTCCATAAAGGACCGCACCACGCTCGGGCGCAGATTCGAAATGGTCAGATCCGACAGCCGGAGGCCGGTAAGGCTGAAGGTGAGGGCAATGGAGAAGAACGCCATGGCCGCCGTCATCAGCAGCCGCGGCTCGGCAAAGCGGCGGATAAAACCCATCATGCCGGGACGCTGCCAGGCCGGAACCATCTGGACCACCTTGCCGCCGCCGGTTGCCAGCTCATAACCGGATGCGTGCCCCGGGCCCGTCCGCGCCAGAATCTTCTCCAGCAGCCCCGCCGGTACTTCCGGGGCCTCGGCCAGATACCCCAGCCACTCGCGGCCGCGGCGCGACTCCTCAAACAGTGCCGAGCAGGTTGCGCAGGTTGCCATGTGCGAGGTGAACGTACCCTCGTCCTCGGGTTTCAGCAGCCCGTCCAGCGCATCCGCAAGCAGCGTCTCCCACTGCCCGCAGGCCGGCGAATTCGGGATGTGTACGCGGTCTGCCATGACTACATCACCTCACGTTTACTACGTTCCAGCAGCCGCGCCAGTTCCGCGCGTCCCCTGCTGATCCGCGACTTGACCGTCCCCTCGGGGATGCCCAGCACCTGGGCGACTTCCTTGTAATCCATATCCTGTAAGTCCCTTAAAATCACAGCCTCACGCAGTTCCGGCGACACTCTGGCGAGGGCCTCCTGCACCATCTGTGCCAGTTCCTTCTGCGCGGCCGTCTCATGTGGGGAAGGATGGGAGGATACCAGCCGGTCGATGGGGCGCAGTTCGTCCGCCGCATCCCAGCCATCATCCAATGAGCCCGTGGCGCGCTGGTTGCGGGTTCGGCGAAAGTTGTCCACCAGCAGGTTGCGGGTCATGGTTGTAATCCACACCTGCAGGCTGCCACGCCCGGTGTCAAAGCTGGCCAGATTCGAATAAATCTTCAGGAAGACATCCTGAGTGAGATCCTCGGCATCGGCAGGGTTGCCGGTAAAGCGATAGCAGAGGGCATACACACGCCGGTGATGTGTGTGGACCAGCTCGACCCATGCGCCAGAGTCTCCATCGATGCAGCGGCGCACGACTTGGGACCAATCGATCTCCAGCGGCCTCACCCCCTCATGCACCGCTCGAACTTCCTGCGCATGCGGCGTGCCGCCGGAACGGCGGCGTTCAGCGGGCGTAAGCGGAACCCCCGCTTCAAGACACTCCACCTTGCGGCGCGGCGTCCTTGCAGCCGAACCCAGCCCCGCCCCGCTCCAGCTTAATGCACCCACGCATTGCATAGAGGAATTTACGAAGAATCAACCAGATTCGTTCCATCGGCGCCGGGGTGCCTCTCCCGTCGCGTAGTTTACCCCGAAAGCAACGTTGTTTCCGGCGGGAATTCGATGCGGAACGTCGGCCACCGGGCCAGCCCCGTGCGGAACCGCGACCCGCCGGGATTCAGCATGGACTGCCAAAGATTCTGCACCAGTTTCGGTGCTAATAGTGATCGGAGAACTCCGGATCGACCGGATTCTCAAACAACGAGGCATCGCGCGTGACGATTACGATTCCCGACGGCGTAACAAAGTAGCGCTTCTTATCCTCGACCAGGTCATAGCCGATGACCGTACCCTCCGGAAGGTGCACATGCCGGTCAATGATGGCCCGGCGGATGCGGCAATGCCGCCCGATGTTGACGTGCGAAAAAATAATGCTCGAGTCAACGTCAGAGTATGAGTTCACCCGTACATCCTGGGAAAGGACCGAGGCGGAGACAGATGCGCCGGAGATAATGACACCCGCCGTAATGATGGAGTTGATTGCCATGCCGGTGCGCCCCGGCTCTCCGAACACGAACTTGGCCGGCGGATATTGCCGCACGCGCGTGCGCATCGGCCAGCTCTTGTCATAGAGATTGAAGGTCGGGGAAACGGAGCACAGGTCCATGTTGGCCTCATAGTAGGAGTCCACCGTGCCCACATCGCGCCAGTAAAGCGCCTCCTTCTTGTTTTCATCAACAAAGCTGTAGGCCATCATCTTCTTCCTGCCCAGCAGTCCGGGCAGGATATTGTGGCCGAAATCATGCTTCGAAGCCGGATCTTCAGCGTCAGCGATCAGCGCCTTCAGCAGCACCTCGGTGTTGAAGATGTATATCCCCATCGATGCATCCACAGCGCTGGGGTTGAACGGGGAGCGGAATGCGGTGGACGCCGGCTTCTCCTGGAAGCCAAGCACCTCGCCTTGTTTCCCCACCTCCACCACGCCGAAGCGCGACACTTCGTCCGGTGAAATGGGGAGCGTGGCGAGCGTAATCTCAGCCTTGGTTTCTTTGTGATGGCTGAGCATGCGGCTGTAGTTCATCTTGTAGATGTGATCGCCGCTGAGGATGATGATGTATCTCGGCTGCTCGCTGCCGATGGAGTAGATATTCTGGTACACCGCATCAGCTGTGCCCATATACCAGTTGGCGCCGGTGCGCTGCATGGGCGACATCAGCTCGATAAACTCGCCCAGCTCCTGGGCAACGATGCCGGTCCAGCCCTCGCGGATGTGGCGATTCAGCGAGAGGGCCTTGTACTGCGTCATGATATAGACCTTGCGCAGGCCGGAATTGATGCAATTTGAGAGCGTGATGTCGATGATGCGGTAATGGCCGCCAAACGGCACCGCCGGCTTGGCGCGATCCCGGGTAAGCGGGAAGAGCCTTTCGCCTGCTCCTCCCGCAAGCAGAACCCCAAGAGTGTCCCTCATCTCCATCGTTGCTTCGCCTCCCCTCACTCGCTGTGGCGCCACCTGGTTGCAGATCAGCGGGTGCCGGCATCCTTACGACGGTGCTTCTTTCATTCACCTGTTCGCGCCGATGCCGTCGAATGGTGGAGAATACCACACGAAGGCGGCGCGTGCAGCTTGCCGGCCAAGACGGGAATTACCGCCCTGAAATTGTCCACGAAAAAGCCGGAGCCGAAGCAACCGCATGGGTTGCCGCGAACTCCGGCTTCCGCTTTGAGTGTTCCGGCGCGTAGCCTGACGGCGCGCCGGATGCCTCAGCGTATCTTTTTGAATTTGTATTGGACGCCAACCGAAATGGCGAAGTTCACGTCGGTTTGCGTCAGATGGTTTCCATAGTTGATGCCATAGCGCGTAATCACCGCATCCGGAGTGATGCGAAGTGCCCACCGTGCCGACCGGTTCAAATCGATATGCCCGCCGATGATGGCCGCCGGGGCAATCTGATCATTGTAGAAACCAACCACCGAGGGCGATTGTCCGCGCAGGTCCGTTTCAAAGTCTCCACGGGCGCCACCAAAAAGCGCGTGAGCGATGAGCGCGCCGTGCTTGTTATGAGGACCAAGCCACTGTGCGCCTCCGGCAAAGATATATTCGCTGATGAAGGGGCCGTTGATGGAATAGGGATTGGGCGCCGCGCCGCTGGTGCCGAGGTAGCCGCGGCCTGAGCCCTCAAGGCCCCAGCGCTTGGTCAGCCAGTACGAGCCGCTCAGGTCAACACCGCCAAGGTTCGCGCCCTGCAATAGATTGGGACCGGCTTTGATGTGCCGGTAGGCCATGCCCAGCGAAAGGTCGTAGCGGTTGTCGTAGCGGACATTGGCCAGCGGATCAACCACGATGTACGTGCCGATGCCGGTGGATTGAGCCGCTGTGCCCTGTTCCTGGGCGTGGGCGCGCTGTGCGGCACAGAGGCCAAGCCCGGCAAGAACGGCAAAAGCTGCTGAAAAGCCGATGAAAAGACGCATTACCAGACAGCTTACAGGACCACGCCGCGGGCGGACAACGCGGTCGCCGGGCAATTTATGGCTGGCAGTGCTCGGCCCATTCGCCGTAGATGAGGTAGTGGACGGTCTTGACGGTCTCCAGCGCATGAACCGCGGCTTGATAAATGCGCGACTTAGGCGCGAATGAGGGTGCGGCATGGACTCGCCACTTGAGTGGAAGATGGCTGAAGATGAGCGCCGCACGCGGAAGCTGAAAACTGTTTGAAATCACTTCAACCGAGTTCCATCCGTGCGCCTTCACAATCCGCGTCGCGTAACAGGCGTTCTGGATAGTGTTCATGGCCAAGGGCTCCTCAATGATTGCGGAAGCAGGTATGCCCTGCGCCTCGGCTACCTGCGCCATCACCCGGGCCTCAACAAACCGGTTGTGCGCGGCCCCTCCTGTCAGAATCAGCCGTGGCGCCACGTTTCTCTCATACTCGTGCACCGCCTCAGTGATCCGGGAGATCTGCACGGGGGTGGGGTTTCCATCTGAATCGGCTGGATCGCCGAGCACAATAATCGCGTCAAAACGGCTCTGGTCAGTGTTGAACCGGGGTGCAACGGCACGGGCGATGACTGCCCAGCACAGGAGCGACAGAACGGCCAGACCGCCGGCCAGAACCACCCGGCCGCGCCACCCGATGCCACGCTTTCCCTTCCGCGTCCGGCGGTGCCGAGGGCGGCGAGACGCTGCATACCGCCTAGACTGCCAGGATGAACCTGTCTTGACCACAAAGAAATCCTTCAGCTCGGGCTCGACGCTTCATTGATTTGGGGACATAAGCGGCAGAAAAACAAACAGCTGTCGCTTCTTCATTCCAGCGGAGCCGGCTCATTCCACGCAGAGAAGGCGATCTCCGTCACTGGCTTGCGGCTGCGGGGCGCCATTTCGCGCTTGATCAGCTCTTCGTCTGCCAGTGTAGCGGGGTCGGCCTGGTAACCAAGCGCCATTACAGAGCCAAGTGCATATTCTTCAGGAATTTGAAGAGCCTCGCGAATGGCGTCATGGTCAAAGCCGCCCATCTGGTGCGTGGCGAGCCCAAGCGCCGTGGCCTGCAACACCAGCATCGCTGTCGCTGCTCCCAAGTCATACATTGCGTAGATGTTGGCGGCATCGTGGCGGCTGAGCTTTGTATTTGTTGTACCCAGGATCAGAACCGGAGCTTGGGGTGCCCAATTGCGGTTATAGCCCGCGAAAGTCTCTGATATCTTGCTGTGAGTAGACGAGTTACGTAGCCCGACAAGATATCGCCAAGGCTGCTCATTCCCTGAAGAAGGAGCCCACCGTGCCGCCTCGAAAACGCGGCGCAGGGCGGCACGGCTCACAGCACGATCGGTAAAGGCGCGCGGACTCCAGCGGTTCAGCACCTCGGACATCATGCCGTCCATTCCCGGAGCACGCTTCAAGGTGTTGACTTCAATGACGCTTACTCCCATCGATAACTCTCCTGCCTTAATGTTGGCTTCTCACGATTTGATTGCGCCCTGCCGGCCCCGGATTCCCGGATGACTCAATCTCATCAGCTTCAGGCCGCTCGCAGCGATTGAGGCGACGCGTTGATTCCGCAGGACGGACTGTTGCTAGGGGTAGATGCGGTGCAGCGTTCGTGCGAAAGGGATGGTCTCGCGCACGTGCTCCAAGCCGCAAACCCATGCGACAACCCGTTCGATTCCCATGCCAAAGCCCGCGTGAGGCACTGAGCCGTACCTGCGCAGGTCCATGTACCACTGGAAGGCCTCGAAAGGCAGGTTCTGCTTTTCGATGCGCGACTTGAGCAGCTCATAGCTTGCAACGCGCTGCGAGCCCCCGATGACCTCGCCATACCCCTCGGGAGCAAGAACATCCACGCACAACGCGTAGCGTGCGTCGTCCGGATCCGGCTCC
Source organism: Occallatibacter sp. (assembly GCA_035692885.1). Taxonomy (GTDB): domain Bacteria; phylum Acidobacteriota; class Terriglobia; order Terriglobales; family Acidobacteriaceae; genus Telmatobacter. Next base: position 80 of record DASSHM010000088.1, on the reverse strand, counting down.
ATATAAAACGCCTTGACCTCTGCGGGGTAGCGATGGACCATTACCGGACGGTCGAACTGCGCGCTGAGCCAAGTCTCGTC
>DASSHM010000087.1:0-5825 GCA_035692885.1 Occallatibacter sp. | reverse complement strand
AGAGTTCGCGTCCGCTTCGCGCCTTCGCCCACAGGCCAGTTGCATGTAGGGAACGCTCGGACTGCGCTCTACAACTGGCTTTTTGCGCGGCGCGCTGGAGGCGACTTTGTTCTGCGTATCGAAGACACCGACGTGGAACGCTCGGATTCGAAGTATGAGAAACAGCTCATTGACGATCTGCGCTGGCTTGGACTCGATTGGGATGAAGGCCCGGATGGCCCTGGAATGCCCGAGCGTGGCCCATTTGCGCCGTATCGCCAATCACAAAGGCTGAACATCTATGCCAAACACGCTGACCGGCTGCTCGGCGAGGACAAGGCGTACTACTGCTTTTGTACGCCGGAGGAACTGGAAGCGGAGCGGCAGCAGGCGGTCGCGGAGCATCGCACGCATGTCTATTCAGGCAAATGCAGATCGCTGAGCGCGCATGAAATTAAGAAGAATCTTGGCTCGGGAAGGCCCTTCGCCATCCGCTTGAAGATAGGCGACGTGCCGCTGCGCTTTCATGACATTGTGCGCGGCGAGGTTGAGTTTGCCGCCGAAGCCGTGAGCGATCCCATCCTGGTGCGAACAGGCCGCTTCGGCCTGCCGGGCATGCCTGTGTACAACTACGTGGTCACTGTTGACGACGCGCTGATGGAGATCACCCACGTCATCCGCGGCGATGATCACCTGTCCAATACGCCCAAACAGGTTGCAATCTATCGCGCTTTTGGCTGGCAGCTTCCGGAGTTTGCGCATCTCTCCACAATCCTCGGGGCGGACCGCGAGCGGCTCTCCAAGCGGCATGGCGCAACGTCGATTGCGAGTTTCCGCTCGATGGGCTATCTGCCGGAGGCGCTGCTGAACTACCTGGCCCTGCTGGGCTGGGGCGCGGAGGACGGCAAGACTGAAACCTTTACCCCGGAAGAGCTGACCAGTGCCTTCTCACTGGAGCGCGTGACACCTTCGCCAGCCATTTTCGACTTTGACAAGCTCAACTGGCTGAACCGGCACTACATCAGGAAGGCTGAACCGGAGCGGCTCGTGGCTCTTGCATGGGGCTACTTTGGGGGACTGCTTCCAAGGAAGAACGATGTTTCCGTTCAAGGCCAGGAGTGGTTTGCGCGGATGGTGGCCGTTTTTGCTCCGGCGGTGGATCATCTTGACCGGTTGCCTGCCAAGGCTGCCTTCCTCTTTGGCTTTGACCCGGAGGCAGCGCGCGCGGATGAAGAAAATGCCGCGGTGCTCGCAGCGGACTCAGCCCCGCTCGTGCTGGGCGAGCTGGCGAGCCGGTCGCGTGCACACAGCGGGCCGGTGACGCCGGAGGACTTTAAGCAGTGGATGACGGAGATTAAGCAGGCAACCGGCGTGCAAGGCAAGGAGCTGTTCCATCCCGTGCGCATTGCCATCACCGGCAGCCACTCCGGACCCGAGTTTGACAAGATCATCCCTCTGATAGAGGACGGCGCGGAGCTGAACCTGGGCGTGCCCGATGTGCGCCGGCGAATCGCTGAGTTTATGGGAGTGTGAGCCCGTTGCCACTTCCACAGCTTGATCTTCGCTTCCCCCGCGCATGGCAGGCACAGGTGCTCACGGCGCGCCCACTGATTCTGCCGCCGCGGCATTTCACCTATCCTGGTCAGGCGCAAGAGGTGGAGCGCGGCGCTCTGGAGATTTTTGTGCGGCCGGATACAACGGAAGCCGAGCCTTTTCTCGCGACTTGCGCGCTGGGCTTTCGCGATGCTGCCGTGCCAACGGGATTATGGTCCACACCCCATCCGGATGTGCTGTGCGCGGTCGCCGGCGGCTACGCATATCTCATCGATGCGTCTGATCCGGAGCAGTTCACCATGATCGAATACCGGCCTGTTCTTCAGGTTCTTCCGGTTCTGGAGTCAAAATTGCTTCTGTTCGTCGGGCACAATGCAATTCTGGCGTGGGCACAGCGCGGAGAAGCATGGCGAACCGGGAAACTGTCGGATGAGGGCCTGAGCATCACGGGGATCGAGGGTGACGTACTGCGCGGCGCGGGATGGCGGATGATGGCCGACAAGGAAACACCGTTTTCGCTGAATCTCAGGAACGGTCAGTTGATGCAGTAAGCCGCGGCGGATGATTGGATCGCTGGCGCACGCCTTGGACTCTTACATTCATGCCTGCCCGGCGCACCCGCCCTTACGATTCCGCCTTGGAGCCAAGCAACCCGCGATCCTTCATCCAGGCGTAGAACTCGTTGATCCAAAGGTCGCTTGTGGAGCCCTGGCGCCTCATGCCAAAGCCGTGCCCACCCTTCTCGTAGTAGTGGAACTCGACGGGCCGATTGGCCTGTCTCCATTGGGAGATGAGCGCAAAACCACTCTTGCCGAATAGCGGATCGTCAGAGGCCAGCGCATCAAATAGCGGTGGCGCATCCTGAGGCACATTCTGGCCGGCCATCGGGCCGTAGATTGAACCGATGAAGTCAGGGCGGACCGTGTGATCGGGCTCAAGTCCCATGCTGAGTGTGAGCATGGCTCCGGCTGAAAACCCTAAAAAGCCGACGCGGTGCGGGTCAATCCTCCACTCTGCCGCGCGGCTGCGCACCATGCGCATGGCGGCCTTCCCGTCTGCGAGCGCTTCAGCGGGCGTGCCAATATCCACGTGCTGGCCGCTGGGGATTGCCTGCATGAGCTTGAATAAATCGGCGACAAATACCTGTGGATCACGCGCGGTTGGCCGCACTCGGTACTTGAGCACAAACGCCGCAACCCCATGATCTGCCAGCCAGTGAGCCACCTGATAGCCTTCGCTGTCCATCGACAGCATCATGAAGGCGCCGCCGGGCGCCACAATCACGGCCGCGCCGGTTGCTTTTGATGGGTCTGGCAGAACGGGCGTGAGCGTAGGCACAACGACATTGCGAACGATGCGTCCACCAAACAAGGATTCCCATTGCTCGGTGTCTTGGGCTGGTCTGGTAAAGCCCGGCAGAAGAATCGCATCGTGCTGGTCAGGCGCGGAAATCGGAACGGCGGCAGGCGCCTGGGCAGCCAACTCTGGAACGCCCGCCAGAGATACAATTAAGACACTCAACGCGATTCCACGGAACATGCCCCTTCGATTCATCCCTGTTCTCCTGCGCCATGCGGAAATTCATTCGTCTCCCGGGAATCCTAACTCACCGCAAGGCACTCTGCGAAGATCAGGCGGAGGGCGCTTACACAGGCAGAAGAACGAAAACCACAACGCGCGGCGGCCATGCAGCGTTGCGCTCAGCCGCTTATTGTGCGCGCTCGTGCGGAAGAATGGCGGCATAATCGCGATAGACACCTTCAAACACCGAATCCCAGCCCGCCGTCACTGCAAAAGCACGCGCCGCCCCGCGCATGGCAGCGTGCCGGGCAGGATCATTCAAGATGCTGCTGATGGCCGCCGCGAACTCCCCATCCGGCACAATCCTGCCGGAGATGCGGTCGCGCACAATGGTTCCGGGCCCGCCATCGGGCGTAACCACCGCGGGAACTCCCGAGGCCAGCGCCTCAAGCACAACGTTGCCAAATGTGTCAGTGTGCGACGGGAAAACAAAGACATCCATGTTGGCGAAGGCGGTTGCCAGCTCTTCGCCCAGCAGCACTCCTGCAAACTCCGCGCGCGGCAGCCGAGCCCGCAGCCACGCCTCCTCCGCGCCCTGGCCAACCACGAGGAAGTGAAACGCAGCTTGACCCAGCCGCTCCAGTTCCTGCTGCACATCAACCAGATGAGCGACATTCTTCTCGACTGACAGACGGCCCACAAAGCCCAGCACATGGTCGCGGTCATCAGCGTCGCGTCTGCGTCGTGCGGGGTGGAACAACTCCGCGTCAACGCCTCGCGGCATCAGACGGCAGGGCCTGCCCGTCGCCTGTTCCAACTGGGCGCATAACGTGGGATTGGGAGCGAAGAGGAGCTGTGCCATGGAATAAAACCGGGCGGCCATGGACATGGTGAGCTCACCAATCGCGTGGCTCGCCGTGGCTGATCGGCGAGGCGGCAACATGCGTAAAAATTGCTCTGAGCGCCACGCTGCATATTCGTGGATGTTGGTATGCCAACTGGCCGCCAGAGGCAGGCCGAAACGATGCGCAAGCCCGGCGCCGAGCATGCCGACCTCGCTGGGACCGGTGATATGAACGAGGCCAGGCCGGAAGCGATCGAGCACCTCATCGATGATGGGCAGGTGGCGCAAAAATGCGGGATCAACGCGCAAATCCTTCTCCACGGCAAAGGAAAGGATTCCGCGCGGGAGCTCGAGCGTCCATACATTGCCATCTTCAATCAGAGCCGTGGAGCGGTTGCCCGCTCGCACGCAGAGAAAAGGCAGGTTATGCCGCCGTGCAAACGCCTCAAACTGACGGCTGGTGTGGGCCACCCCGTTCATTTCATGAAACGAGTCGGGAAAGTACGCCACGCGAACAATAGTTGCCTTCATATGCCCTGACGCGGGTCCTAATGCCAACCACGGTACGCCCACCCTGAAGGCAAATCACGGCTCACTCCCGCAGATTGCCCGGGCGAAGCCGCTCAATGTTGCGCCCATGGGAACGCGATCACCGGCGGGAGTCTGGCATCACCAGGCCACACATCTGTCTCTTGAAGCTTATCGCCGTGTCTTTGCAATCTCCGGTCCCAAAAAATCCTCCAGCGTCAAGCCCGGGATGACCTCCTGGAAGGCGTGCTCGGCGGCAGCGGTTGCCTCGGGAACAAGGTGGTTGGCGGTGAGGCCATCGCGCAGGATCGCGAACGCCTCTTCCGGCGTACCGGCAAACTGAAATAGTTCGAGATCTTTGGGGGAGATCGCCCCGGTCTCCACCAATACCTCAAGACTGAAGACCCTCTTCCAGTACTCAGGTCCGTAGATCACCACGGTGATGGGCTTGGCGAGCTTGTGGGTTTGTGCAAGGGTGAGAATCTCAAACATTTCATCAAGGGTGCCGAAGCCTCCGGGAAACACCACCAGAGCCTTGGCCAGATAGGCAAACCAAAGCTTGCGCATGAAGAAGTAGTGGAATTCCAGGTTCAGCGACGGCGTGATATAGGGATTCGGCTTCTGTTCAAAAGGCAGTGCAATATTCATGCCTATGGTCTTGCCGCCGGCCTCATAGGCGCCACGGTTCGCCGCCTCCATAATGCCCGGTCCACCGCCGGAGGTGACAACAAAGCGGTGCCTGCGGGAAGGAACGGTCTTTGCCCAGTTGGTAAGCAGCCACGCCAACCGCCGGGCATCCTCGTAGTAGCGGGCCATCTCCACCGCCGCCACCGCGCGCTTGAGCTGCAGGTCCGTTGCGGTACCGGCTTTGATTTCGTCTACCGCAGCGGGCTGCTCGTGGACAGGCGCCGGGCGCGTTGATCCCGTATTTTCAAGCAGCTCCAGGGCATGGCCGGCTTCTTCACGGCTCCTGAAGCGTGCGGAGCCGAAAAAGACCACTGTGTCCTGAATTTTTTCACGCCGAAAACGTGACAGCGGCTCGCCGTATTCAGCCAGAATCCGAATCATGCGGCCATCCGCGCTGTTCAGAAAGCCCGGATTCTCATAAGCCAGCGCGGCCCGCTCCAGAGCAGGCGGCTCGCTGTTGGCAAACGGTGTGAAGGCCTGTCCGGCGCTCTTGGGGCCGGGTTGTGGATCCTCGCTGCCTGCCCTCTGATTTTGCTCTTCCTCTTTATTCATGCGCTCATCGGTCCCGGAGGTGAATGGCATCCTGGAAGGCTATCCAGAGATTCAATAATCCAATTCCCGAGACGATGCCGCGCACCGCGCCATTTGCGGCATAGATTGAGAGCGTGGGGAACTGGGCGAACAACGGATTCTGGTCCCAGAACATGCTCGA
>DASSHM010000086.1:0-19888 GCA_035692885.1 Occallatibacter sp. | reverse complement strand
CAGGCGAAGTGCGACGCAACCCTGCGCGGAAACCGGTGTTCAAATTGAATTAAGATTTTGATAGAGCCCGCGGGCAGCCCGTTCGCGCAGCTCCCAAGGAGAAGCAAATATGATACGTACCATTTCACTTTGGCTGGGCGTTCTGGCGATGGCGGTATTACCCGCGGCTGCACAGCAGAAGCCTGCCGCGGCACCCGGCACCGAAGCTCCGGTAAAAGTGCACGGTCACATCACCAACCCGACCGGTGCGCCACAGGCTGGTGGCACGGTTCAGTTTATGTTGACTACCCGTGCCTCGCAGGGACCGGGACTCGCGGCGCAGACGGCCGACCAGGGCACGTTCAAGGTGGATGCGAGCGGCGACTACTCAGGCCAGGTTCCCGCGGGCACCTACACGGTGATCTACCGGTCAGATGGAATGGCGATGGACAAGCAGGCGGACAGCTACGCGAACGTGGCGATTCAAGGGACGGATTTTACCCAGGATATCGACATGTCGCGCCAGGAGTACATCGACAAGCTGCCCGAGGAAGAGCGCAAGCAACTGGACGAGATGCGCAAGAAGAACTCTGAAGCGATGAAGGCCAACGTGGTGATCAAGCACCTGAACGATGACCTGAAGCAGGTGACGCAGCTGATCCATGAGGCGGACGGGGCGCAGGCCGAGGCCGTGAAGCAGCTCGGCGCGGGCGCATCGCAGGCTGCCATCGCATCCAAGACTGAGGATATCAAGACGGCCAAGTACACCGAGATTGAGTCGCTGATGCAGAAGGACACTGCGGCCAAGCCGGATGCATCCATCCTGTGGGCGCAGATGGGCCTTGCACAGGCCGGGCTGAAGAAATATGACGATGCCGAAACCAGCTACAAGAAGGCACTGGAGGTGGATGCGGCCTCAAAGAAGCCGAATCCGGCAATTCAGGGCATGGCGCAGGCGGGCCTGGGCGAGATCTACGCGCGTTCGGGCAAGGTGCCGGAAGCCAATGCCGCGTTTGACGCCGCGGGCAAGGCCAATCCTGCCGAGGCAAGCTTTTACCTGAGGAATGAGGCGGTCATCTTCTTCCAGGCGGGGAATCCTGATGCGCAGGTTGCGGCCGCAGACGAGGGGCTGAAGCTCACGCCCAACGATGCGCTGCTCTACTACCTGAAAGGACAGGGCCTGATCGGGAAGGCGACGTTCGATCCAAAGACGAAGAAGATTATTCTGCCACCGGGCTGTGCCGAGGCGTACCAGAAGTATCTTGAACTGGCGCCGAAAGGCGCGTATGCCAACGAGGTGGCCGGCATTCTGCAGCAAGCGGGCAAGAAGTAAGAGTTGCAGCAGCTTGAACTCAGGAGGCACTCCCACATGGGGGCGCCTCCTGGTGTTTCAGGGTGTGAGAACGATGATGATAACGGCGCCGAGTGCGCTCCCGGCGTGGGCCAGCGTCTACAATCCTTGGCATGAGCGGCTCCTCTGAAGACAAACTGCCCGGCTACGAGGAAGCAAGTGAGCGGGTCGCCGCCGTTGTGGCGAGATTTCGCAGCCGCAAGCCTGATGCGGAGCGCGTGGCGCTGGCCGGGGCCGCCGGCCGCGTGCTCGCATCTTCACTGCGCGCCGACCAGGACCAGCCACCCTTTGCGCGGTCCACGCGCGACGGCTTTGCCTGCCGGGCCGCGGAAGCCTCAGCGCACCGGCCGTTGCCGGTGGCGGGCTCAACGCAGGCGGGCGAATCCGCGGCAGGACCTCTACCGCCCGGCGCAGCATGGGAGATCATGACCGGAGCACCCGTTCCTCCGGGTGCGGACGCCGTGGTGATGGTCGAGCATGTTGACCGGGACGGCAACGCGGTGACCATGCAGGCATCGCGCACCATCGCGGCCGGCGAGAATGTCGTTGCACAGGGGGCGCAGGCGCGGGCGGGGGACGAGCTGCTGACGGCGGGCACGGCGCTGGGCGCGGCGCAGATTGCCCTGGCCGCGGCGTGCGGCGAGGCGGTGGTTGAGGTGTATCGAATGCCGCGCGTGGCAATTCTGACAACGGGCGACGAGCTTGTGGGTGCGGAGACGATGCCCGGGCCGGGACAGATTCGCAATTCCAATGCGCCCATGCTGGCTGCGCTGGTGGCTCAGTCGGGTGGAACGCCGTGGGTTCTGCCAACCGCGGCAGATACGGCGGAGGCATTGGATCATGCGCTGCAGCGGGCGATGGAAGCTGACATGCTGCTGATTTCCGGCGGTGTGTCGGCGGGCAAGTTCGACCTGGTGGAACCCGCTCTGGCGCGGCTGGGCGCGCGGTTTCACTTTACCGGCGTGCGTATCCAGCCGGGCAAGCCTCTGGTGTTTGGCGAGCTGCCGCGCGGAGAGGATGTGCGCTCGATGCCATTCTTCGGTCTGCCGGGGAATCCTGTTTCGTCGGCGGTGACGTTTCTCGTGTTTGCGGCGCGGGTATTGGCGGCGCTCGCGGGAGGCGGCGAGGCAGGTCCACGATTTGCGCTGGCACGGCTGAAGACGGACGTGAAGTCGACGCCGGGACTGACCAGGTTTCTGCCCGCTCGCTGGGAGATGAATCCGCCGCAGGTGGCGACGATTCCCTGGCATGGCTCGGGCGACCTGGCGGCCTTTGCGCGGTCAAACTGCTTTGTGGCTGTGCCGGAGCAGTGTGAACTTCTTGAAGCCGGCACAGTCGTCCGGATTTTGATTTTTTGAGGAACCAATGACAGAGCAAACGGGGAAGAAGCTTTCGCATTTTGATGAATCAGGCAAGGCGCGCATGGTGGATGTGGGCGCCAAACCGGCCACGCGGCGAACCGCCACCGCCTCGGCATTTGTCGAGTTGCCGGCGGCGGTGCGAGCGGCGCTGCCGGTCAATCCCAAGGGCAATCCGCTGGAGGTGGCGAGGTTTGCAGGGGTGCAGGCGGCGAAGAAGACTGCCGAGTTGATTCCGATGTGCCATCCGCTGGCGCTCACGCATGTGGATGTGCAGGCCGAGGCCGCGGAGGATGGCGTCCGCATTACGGCGACGGCCGCGACAGTGGGGCAGACGGGAGTGGAGATGGAGGCGCTGACCGCCGCTGCGGTGGCCGCGCTGACGGTTTATGACATGACCAAGGGTCTCGACAAGTCGATTGTGATTCGCGAGATTCGGCTGGAGGCGAAGACCGGCGGCAAGAGCGGCGACTATGTGCGCTGAGCCGCAACAGTGAAGTGTCAAGCCGGAATATGAACCGGGGCAGGCGCGATGAGCAAGAATGCGCCTACGTGAGAAGGAGAGTACATGCTGCGTTCCACGATTTTTGCCGCCTGTCTGGGCCTGGCCGCGGTAGCCACCGCCGGCGCGCAACGGGTTGAGATGTACCAGACAACGCCAGACCTGCTGGAAGCCTTGTCGCACCGCCATGGTATGAAGTTCACGAGCAGGCAGCAGGCGGGCACGGTGCCGGTGATTCAAGTGGACGCCGCGCAGCGATTCCAGTCGATTGACGGCTTTGGCGCATCGCTGACTGACGCGGCGGCGTGGCTGTTTGCCAAAAAGTTGAACGCCAAGCAGACTGAGCGGACATTTGAGGCGCTCTTTAGCCGCGATCACGGCATCGCGCTGAGCTTTCTGCGTCAGCCGCTGGGCTCGTCGGACCTGGCCGTGACGTTCTACTCCTACGACGACCTGTGCGCGCAGACCACCACGGCGTGCACCACGCCCGCCGGGAAGTCTGATCCGGGTCTGGAACACTTCTCGATTGCCCACGATCAGGAGTACATCATTCCGCTGCTGAAGATGGCGATTGCGCTGAATCCCGACATGCACATCATGCTTTCGCCGTGGAGTCCGCCGGGATGGATGAAGACCACGGGCTCAATGCTGGGGTCGAATCCCGAGACGAAGGAGCCGTCCAGCCTGAAGCCGGAGTTTTATCACGCCTTTGCGCAGTATCTGGTGGACTCGGTGGAGGCGTATCAGAGTTCCGGGGTGCCGGTGTATGCGCTGAGCGTGCAGAATGAGCCTCTGTATGCGCCGCCCACCTACAGCGGCATGAAGATGGAGGCAGCCGAGCAGGCGAAGTTTCTGGGCGAGGACCTGGGCCCGGCGCTGGCCGCGGCGCACCTGATGCCCAATGTGATGGTGTATGACCACAACTGGAACCGGCCGGATTATCCCGAGACGGTGCTGAAGGATCCGAAGGCGGGCGCGTTGGCCGCGGGGACAGCCTGGCACCACTATGAGGGCGACCCTTCCGTGATGACCCGGAACCACGAGGAGTTTCCCAGGAAAGGCCAGTGGGTGACCGAGTCCAGCGGCGGAACCTGGCAGAAGGGCTACGAGGACAACGGCAACGTGCTGGCTGAGGAGGCCGCGGAGCTGATTGCCGTGATGCGGAACTGGTCAAAGAGCTACGTGCTGTGGGCGCTGGCCACTGACCAGAATCACGGGCCGCACGTGGGGGGATGCGACACCTGCCGCGGGCTGGTCACCATCGACCTGAGCAATCCGGACCGGCCGGCCGTGAAGCGGGAGCTGGATTACTACGTGCTGGGCCATGCGAGCAAATTCCTGCTGCCCGGCGCGGTGCGCATCGCGTCAGACGAGCCGACGGGCTCGACGCTGAAGGACGTCGCCTTCCACAATCAGGATGGATCCATTGTCCTGTACGTGCTGAATGCGGGCAAGCACAGCGAGACATTCCGCATCGGCTTCCAGGGCAAGACCGCGACCACCACGATGCCAAGTGGCTCTGTGGCCACGTTTGTCTGGAAGCCTTAGGCGGGCCTGGCTTCACAAGGCAGGACTGGCTTTACTGCGCCGGCGGTGCGGGCGGCTTTTCGCCTGCCGGCGGCCCGTGGTGCTCGTGCTCCTCCGGCGGGATGACAAAGGGCGGAGGACTGACGTGTCCACGATGGCAGGTGCCGCAGGTCACCGGCTGGCCGGAGTTGTCGACCATGGAGATGTAGTTGGAGTTGATGTCCTCCACCATCTTGTACATCATGCGCGCGGTACTCTTCTCCGGCTTGGAATCATCGGCAAAGTTGAGCATGGGGCGGCCATTGGGGCCCATGTGATTCGGGTCGGCGGCATGGCAGTGATCGCAGCCGGTGCCGAGCGAGCCCGCCCAGGTATGCATGATGCCGAGCACCTGCTCGGTGGTCAGGGTCTTGGGCAGAACCTGCAGGTTTTTGGGGGGAGGAAAGTGCGGCTTCGCGGACGGCGTTCCGGCGGGCGGAGTTGCGGGCGCCTGCGCCATGGCTGTGACTGCAATTGCGGCGGACAGAAGTGCGACCGCAAGGGATGAAGTCTTCAGGGAAGATAGTTTCAATCGGGCTCTCCTTGCAAAACGGAATGACCTCTTATTGCTATGACGAGAGATTAGCCAGGATAGATGCGCCGTAGCGGCAAATTTTGCGGACCGGAGACGCACGGGTGCCGTGGCAGGACAAAGCGCAAGGGCCAGTCGACGGCATGGCGGATGCCGATGCGGGAGGTGACAGCGGCTTCGATAACCCGGAATCCGTCATCGCGCACCTGCAGGGGCGAGCGGGAGCTGGTGAGGTCAAGGCCGTTGTGCGGGGAGCGGCTGATGGCCAGAGCCTGGCAGAGGCGGCTGGGGCCCGAGGTAAGCAACCTGGGCCGCGCGCTGGCCGCAAGGCCGCGATGGACGGCCATGCTGGCAACCCCGAGCAGGGGCTCGAGCGCACGCAGCAGTACGCAGCCGGCGCGGCCCTCGCGCTCGCAACTGATGTTCATGCAGAAATAGCGGCCGTAGATGGAATAGACATAGGCATGCCCGGCGGGGCCAAAGAGCACGCGGTTACGCGCGGTGGGACCACGATGCGAGTGCGCAGCAGGGTCGGGCGGCTGGTGGTGGGGGCCAAGATATGCCTCGACCTCGACGATGCGGCCAATCAGAGGCCCGGCGGGTGTGGAATGGACGAGCAGCTTGCCCAGCAGCCGGGGCGCAACGCGGTCGGGAGCATCCTCAAAGAAGGCGCGGGGCAGCAGGCGGCCCGGCAGGCGGGCGCGGCGGGGATGCATGAGTTCTACTTGTGTGCGCGATACCATTGTTTCAGCAGTGTGAGCACCTCTTCAGCGTGGCCTTCCGGCTTGACTTTGGGAAAGATGTGGACGAGGGTGCGGTCAGGACCAATGAGGAACGTGGTGCGCTCAATGCCCCAGACCTTTTTGCCGTACATGTTCTTTTCCTTGAGCACGCCAAACTGATTGCAGACTTTCTCGTCTACATCAGCGAGGAGCGTGTAGGGCAGATCGAACTTGGCTCGGAAGCTGGCCTGCGCCCGGGGCGTATCGCGCGAGATGCCCAGTACGACGGCGCCGGCGGCCTGCAGCTTCTTGAAGGTATCGCGGAAGCCGCAGGCCTCAATGGTGCAGCCGGGGGTATCGGCCCGGGGGTAAAAGAAGAGTATGACCGGCTTGCCGGAATAGTCAGAGAGGCTGACGGTCTTTTGCTCGTCGGTCTGAAGTGTGAAGTCGGCAACCTTTTGATTGATCTCCATGGGGAGTCTCCTCGTCAGGTGAATGGATTGACCAACAGCTTGCATTATTTCCGAGCCGGGCGGCAGATGTCACCGTCAGCGGGGTTGCGCAGGATGGCCCGGATCATCGCGCTGGCCGGCGTGGGGCTGCTGGCGCTGTTACCGGCCACGGCTCAATACCCGGGACAGATTGAGAAGAAGGCAAAGGACCAGCCAGTGCTGCGCTCGGTGGGAGTGCTGGAGTGGACGGGGGAGGCGGGAAAGCCAAAGACCAGCAGGCTGGTGCCGGTATGCGTGTTTGACGGGCAGGATCTGCAGGACGGGGGCGTATACCTGGCGCGTCCGCAGCCGCTGGCCGTGGATGGCGGCGTGGAGTATGTCCTTGAGAAGAATGGGAAGAAGGTTGGCCTGTACGACATCGACCGCTCGGGCCAGCAGGCGGGTACATGGGTGGGCTTTGGAGCGTGGAAGCCGATGCCGCCGCCGAAGCAGCAGGCGAGCGGGGCAGAGCCGGCCAAGGATCAGTTCGACGATAAGGGCGATGGGCGTCCCGTGCTGCATCGAAGCAAGGAGGCCGACAGTTCCGCTGGAAGGAAGGAACCGGGCGGGGCTGGGAGCGACGGCTCCGGAAACGGAGGCCCGGCAACGGCGTCGGATACCGACCGGCCCACGCCGCACAGGGAGACGCCGGATAGCGCATCAGCGGGCGCCCGGCCCGCTCCTGATCCTGACAGGCCGACATTGACAAGGCCGAATCCGGCGCCGGAGCAGACTGCTGACGTGGGCAACGTGGAGCCGCTGCCGGCCATCTCCGATCCGGATCGGCCCAGGCTGCTGCGAGGCAAGCCCGTAAACATGGGTCCGGTGGTGACTCCAACCATGGTGGGCCTGCCCGCCGGCACGCACCAGATGGTTGCCGTGTCCGATGCGACGAATCATCCCGACCATCCGTGGACGTTTACCTGGTCCAATCCCGCGGATGAACTGAAGATGAAGGCGGAGCTTGAAGACGCCGCGCGGCAGACTCTGAAAACAAGCCCGCCCTCGCCCGAAGAGACGCAGGTCCGGAAGGCCAAGCCACGGGCAAAGACCCGGCCCGACGACCATGCGGCTCCGATGCCTCTGGAGGATGAGCAGTTCAGGGTGTTTCAACTCACGTATGGCTCCGGCGCCACCCTGGTGCTGACGGCGCGAACGGGCGGCCCGCTCCTCGACCAGAGATTTGTAACGCTGATTGCTCAGCCGGATCTCTACGGCAATCTGCTTGTCATCTTCAAGCACGTCACGGACGGACGGCACCTTGATGTGAATCCACGGATGCGGCTGGTGGACGCGGTGGATGCCATGGCCGACAACCGGGGCGAACTCCTTTTTGAGCTGCGGGGACGCACCCACCGGCGGTTTGCGCTGTATCGCGTGCTGCGCGGTACGGTGGAGCAGATCTTCGCGACCGGCGGAGGATATTTTGGCAGTCCGTCTGACCATCAGGCTTTTTGACCTGATGAAACCAAATTTCACCTATCGCTGCCCAGTGGCGGGAACGGTACCGCAGGGTAAAATCAAGGGACAGCCTTGGAAATCTCTGGTTTGGCATAAGCCGACGCTCCTATACAATGCTTGGAGCGAGGGTGTATGTAGATTGACTCTCAAAGGAATCTGCCAAGAATGTCGTCTGTCTCGACCGTAGCTTCCCCTGCAACTTCCGTTGAAGCCGTACCTGAACCGAACGCCATCCAGCCTGAGGCACGGACCACAGGCCCGGCGCACACCATGCCTGCGCGTGCGTTGCTGCGCATGGGCCGCGCCGCCACAGCCGACGCCGGGGTCAACTGGATCACCATGGCCGCGATGATGCTGTTTCATCTGGGTGCGGTGGTGGCGTTTTTCTTCTTCACCTGGCAGCGGCTGGCCGTCATGGCAGTACTGTATGTGCTGGCGATCAACGTGGGCATCGGCATGTGCTATCACCGGCTGCTGACGCACCGCGGTTATCAGACGCCCAAGTGGGTGGAATATCTGATGAGCGTGTTTGCCACGCTCTCGCTGGAGGGCGGGCCAATCTTCTGGGTCTCGACCCATCGCGTGCATCACCAACTGAGCGACAAGGAAGGGGACCCGCACACGCCGCGCGAGGGCGCATGGTGGGCGCACGCGGGATGGATCCTGTTTGGCGAGGCGCTGCACGCCCAGACAGATGTGCTGGCCAGCCGCTACTCGCCCGACCTGGGCCGCGACCGGTTTCATGTGTGGCTGAGCAAGTATCACTGGCTGCCGATTACGCTGAGCGGCCTGCTGCTGCTGGGCGGGGGCTGGTATTTTGGCGGCTGGGAGAGCGGAGTGGGCATGGTGCTGTGGGGCGTTCTGCTGCGCGTGACGCTGGGCCTGCATGCGACCTGGCTGGTGAACTCGGCCACGCATCTGTGGGGCAGCCGGCGGTTTGAGACGCGGGATGACTCACGCAACAACTGGTGGGTGGCGCTGTTGACGGGCGGCGAAGGATGGCACAACAATCACCACGCGCACCCGGTTTCAGCGCGTCATGGCCTGACCTGGTATGAGGTGGATCCGAACTTCTGGGGTATCTGGCTGCTGGAGAAGATCGGCCTGGCCCGGAAGGTTCAGGTAGCCCGGTTTGATCCTGCCAATCCCAAACCCGCAGGGCACTGAACCGAACAGGGCCGCAACGACAGGCTGAAGAGACGGCTCCGCGATGGCGGGGCCGTTTTGTTTGCATTCGGCGCACCTGACGCTCAGGTTATGCCGATTTTTCTTGCTGCCGCGTGAGAGCGGCTGCTATGCTCCACCCCGCGTTCCCTCGATTCCCCCATGAATTACATCGAACGGCAAGTACGGAGGTCCGGAACCCATGTGCGGAATTGTGGGCGTCTACTCGCGCCGCGAACCCGTTTCACCCGTGGCGTTACAGCGCGCCACCAAGTCGCTGTATCATCGCGGCCCGGATGGCCAGCGCGAGTGGATCAGCGCAGACCGGCATGTTGGCCTGGGTCATGCGCGGCTGAGCATTATTGACCTCACCACGGGCGACCAGCCGATCCACAGCGAAGACGGGCGCACGCACATCATCGTCAACGGCGAGTTCTACGGGTACGAGACAATCCAGCGGGAACTTGAGCAGCGCGGCCACCGGCTGAGCACGCGGTCTGACAGCGAGATTGCACTGCACCTGTGGGAGGAGCTTGGGCCGCAATGCATGCACCAACTGCGGGGCGAGTTTGCCCTGATCCTGTGGGATGAGAGGCAGCGGTGCCTGTTTATCGCCCGCGACCGGTTCGGGATCAAGCCCCTGTTCTATGCGTGGCACAACGGCCAGTTGTATGTGGCTTCAGAGGTGAAGGCGCTGTTTGCCGCGGGCGTGCCCGCGCGCTGGGACGAGGAGAGCCTGTACCACGTGGTCGCGTTTGCCGGGCACCAGATGCGTACCCTGTATGACGGTGTCCACCAGGTGCCCCCCGGGCATTACATGCTGGTTACGGACAAACATGCACAGATCAACCGCTACTGGGACTTCAATTATCCACTGGCAGGCGAGGCAGCTTCGAATCGCAGCAGCGAAGATTATGCCGCGGAGTTCCGGCATGTGCTGGAAGAGGCGGTGCGTATACGACTGCGCGCCGACGTGCCGGTGGGCGTGTACCTGAGCGGCGGACTGGACTCGTGCGCGGTGATTGGACTTGCGGCGCGGCATCATCCCGAGCCCATCCGGGCATTCACGCTGACCTTTGAACACGCTGAATACGACGAGGGGCCGATTGCGCGCGAGATGGCGGCGAAAACCGGCGCGGAGTTTTTTGCCATCCCCATCGGGCAGAAGCAACTGGCGGAGAACTTTGCGGATGCCATTGCGCAGGCCGAGTGCACCTGCGTGAATGCACATGGAGTGGCGAAGTATCTGCTGAGCAAGGCCGTTCGTGATGCCGGATACAAGGTGGTGATCACCGGGGAGGGCTCGGACGAGATTCTGGGAGGCTATGCTCACTTCAGGCGGGATATGCTGCTCTATAACCGCGAAGGGCAGAACCCGGAGGAGATCAAGCAACTGCTCGCGTGGCTCGATGAGCACAACACGGTCTCGCGAGGCCTGTTGCTACCCGATGGCGAGGTGGGGAATCTCGACAGCGTGAAGCGGGTGCTGGGATATGTTCCGTCGTGGATGGAGACGTTCTCTTCGCGGACCATGAAGACGCTGCCCCTGCTTGCCGAGGACTTTGGACGCCGGTTCGACGGCCGCGAGGCGTACCGGCCATTTCTCTCGGACATGGACGTGGAGGGCCAGCTCAAGGGCCGCGATCCGATTCACCAGTCCCTGTATCTGTGGGACAAGTCCGTATTGCCGGGGTACATCCTGACCATGCTCGGCGACCGGATGGAGATGGCCCACTCAATTGAAGGGCGCGTGCCCTTCCTCGACCACAAGGTGGTGGAGTGCGTGTGCTCGCAGCCGGTGAACATGAAGATTCGCGGCATGACGGAGAAGTATGTGCTGCGCGAGGCGGTGCGCGATGTGGTGACCGATACGGTATACAGGCGGCAGAAACACCCGTTCCTGAGTCCGCCGGCGACGCTGACCCCGGAGGAGACCTTTCACGACTTTGTGCAGGACACGCTGCGCGGGCCGGAGATGGCGGCGGTGCCGTATTTCAACCAGAAGGCGGTGGTGGGACTGCTGGATCGCCTGCCGGGCATGGATGTGGGCGAGCGGGTGGCCAATGACCAGGTGTTGATGCTGCTGCTCAGCATCTGCGTGCTGCAGCAACGCCTTTCGCTGGCGGCCTGAGGCTGTGAATCGAGGATCCTACCGGTGGAGATGGGCGCGCAGCCAGAGCGTACCGAAGTAGGGAAAGGCGACGGCGAGAGCGAGGATGCCCACGGGGAGACCGACGTAGAGATAGGTGTCAGCGTAGTTGATGCTGTGGTCACCGAGGATGTTCCACGCCAGCAGAGCGAAGATGGCGAGGGCGGTGGACGCGAAGAAGGAGAATGCGCCCGTCGCGAGCGACAGCAGGATGCTGGTGAACAGGCCAAAGCCCTCCAGCGGGAATCCCAGCACGGTGCCGCTGCGGAGCCTTGGAGCGGATTGCGGGGTCATCGCGGCCTCCATCGTCTAGAATACAGGTTTATGGCCAGCGGCACACAGATCGATCCGTGGCAGGCCGAGAAGGTTGCGATTCAGGCCACGGTAAGCCAGGCATCCAACGGCATCCACTACACCGCGTGGGGCGACACGCGCCTTGGGGACACCGACCTGGAGCGGCTGGTGATGGCGGTTCCGGTGAATCTGGCCGCGGCGCTGAGCAGCCGGGCCTATTTCTTTGTTCCGCTGGCGATTGCGGACACCGGCGAGACTCTGATCGCGCCCGCATACTCCGTGGAGCTGGGCGACCGCGCTGTCTGCCATCGCAATGCCACGTTTGGGAGCACGGAGGCGGTGTTCATCTCCACGCGGCTGATGGATGACCGCTTTGGACTGGCCTTTGAGTTCTTCATCAACGTGGCGCACAACTTTGTGGAGGTGACCGGCGTTCCGGAGAGTTTTTCGTCGCTGGTCTGGTCGCAGGCGGTGGCCCAGGTGCGTGGAGAGACCAGCCAGGACGCATGGGAGTCGCGGCGGCGGGCGCAGGACTCGCGAAACGGTCAAAAAGTGGTGGATGAGCGAGCGCGCAACGCGCTGTTTGAGGCCACATTCGCTGATGCGCTGGCGGTTTACATGCTGTCGCTGGCCGTGGACTTTGAGTATCACGACTTGCGCGAGCGGGAGTACCCTCTGCTGGCCGCTCCGGCGCTGGCCGAGCGGCTGCGGCATGTCGCAGGCCTCTTCCCCGCCAATCCGGGATACGAATTCCAGATTCTCTACCGGCGCAAGGGGTAGGATCGCGGCCGTGCCGTGAGGCGGTCCCTCAGCCTGCGTAGAGATGCTCCCGCAGAAACCGGTTGCGGAATTTCTCATGTGGATCGAGCTGCGCGACAAGCTGCCTGAAGTCGCCAAGCCGCTCATACCGGGCCTGCAAGGGAGTGCGCGGCAGGGTAAAGAGCTTGCCCCAGTGCGGCCGCGGATCAAAGGGAGCGAGCTGCGCCTCGATCATGGGAAGGATTCTGCGCACCGCCTGCCACTCGGGCTTCCACGTGAAATGCACGGCGAGCGATGGCCGCTGGTAGGCCGTGCTCATCCATAGATCATCGGGGGCGATGGTGCGCAACTCGGTAACGAAGAGATGCGGGGTGATGTGGTCGCGGAGCTTTTCGACGGCGAGGATTGCCTGGTAGCCGCGCTCGCGCGGAACAAGGTACTCGGTCTGCAGCTCGCGGCCGCTGGAGGGCGTGAAATTCATGCGGAAGTGGGGCAGGCGCTCATACCACGGGCCGGGGATTCCCTGCTGCTCAGTGCAGCTCTCGGCCGGATGCCCGGTGATGGGGTGCAGCTTTTCGGTGGCGAGCTGGGCGCCGAAAAACTCACGGTCCCAGTGGTTGGCGTCGCCGGGCGCGAGGCGGCGCTTAATCCATACCTGCGTGGCGCGGTGATGTTGCCAGTCAGTGAAGAGGCTCACGCTGTATCCACTGCCGAAGATGTCGTCGAGGTGATGCTCGAGGCGGTCAAAGGAGAGATTCTGATAGACCGATTGAGCAACCTGGAAGGTGGGCAGCAGGTTGAGGGTGACGCTGGTGACGATGCCAAGAGCGCCGAGGGCGACCACGGAGCCGGGGAAGCGGTCACCGTCCTGCTGGCGCGAGAGCCGGAGGATATTGCCGTCGGCGGTGACGATTTCGAGCCCCGAGACCTGGGTGGCAAGGTTGCCGTTGTGCAGGCCGGAGCCATGGGTGGCGGTGGCGCAGGCTCCCGCCACGGTGATGTGGGGCAGCGAGGCAAAATTATGGAGCGCGTATCCCCGCGCATCGATGACAGGGGCGAGATGGCCGTAGGTGATGCCCGCGCCGACCGTGGCGGTATGCGCCTTCTCGTCGATGGCGATGCTGTCAAGCCGGGCGAGAGACACCTGGCCGGCGGAACTGTCTGCAATCGCGTTGAAGCTGTGGCGCGAGCCGAGGGCCCGCAATCTGTCGCACTTTTTAACCACGGCGCGCACCTCGTCGAGGGAGGCGGGCGAATAGAGGCGGCCGGTGCGGAAGGTGAGATTGCCGGACCAGTTGGTGCGATGCGCGGCGGGCTGCTCGGCGCCCACCAGATGAGAGAACATGCTGCCGGTCACAATGACCCCCGATGTCTTCAAAAAGTCTCTCTTATTCATAATGCAACGGCCTCGCGCAGGATTGCGCCCGCAGGCGCGAAGGTGGGTGCAACGGTAAACGCGGACCAGAATAGGCTGCCTGCACAGGCACCGGCAAGAGCAAAGTGGATGGAAAGCGCAACCGGCGCAAAGAGTTTGAACGGCTATGATGGACAGGGAGACGAGCCTTGCATCCGGTACTGATTCCGCCCGATCTGCATGCCGTGCTGGACGATGCGTGGAATGACGCGCGGCGTGTGCCCGGTTTTCTTCTGGAGCACGAGGCGCGGTTTATCGGCATGGCGGCGGCGTGCGGGCCGCAGGGCGAGGGCCGCATTGTGGAGATCGGCAGCTTTAAAGGAAAATCCACGATTGTGCTGGCGCGGGTGGCACGGCACTACGGGCTGGGGCGCGTGGTGGCCATCGACCCGCATAACTTCGACTCGCCGGAGCTGAGCGAGCACCGCACGAAGCCGGGCGCATCCTCCTATGATGAGTTCGCTGCCAACCTGCGCGCGGCAGGCGTGGAAGAGATGGTGGAGGTTCACCGCGCGTATTCAGGGGATGTGGCCCGGACCTGGACAGAACCGATTCGCTTTTTGTGGATCGACGGTGACCACGGATACGCCGGCGCAAAGGCGGACTTTGACGGGTTTGTGCCGCACCTTGAACCGCATGGCGTGGTGGCGATGCATGATGCCCTGCACGAGTTTTCAGGGCCAATTCGCGTATTTGTCGAGGACGTGCTGCGCAGCGACCAGTTTGGCGCGGCGGGCTTTGTGCACTCGATTGCGTGGGCGCAACTGCGGCCCGAGGACGGCGCAGCGCTTCGCGGACAGCGGGCGGCACTGGAGCGGCGGGCCGGAAAGCTGATCCCCTATGTGCGGGACGGGAAACCGTTGCGCGGGATGAGAAAGATGGCCTACAAGCTGCGCCGGGCACGCGTTCCACGCGCCCCCATGGAGCCGGAGGCATGGGCGGCCCTGGTGAACAGGGCGGGCTGAGGGCGGCGGTGGCGATGCATAACGGGCGAAATCTTCGATAAATGCAGGACAGGCCTCCCAAAACAATTGCGATGCCAGGGCAGAGTTTTGTGAGAAAATCACGCACAGGCATTTCTGCCTGAACCCGTCCTCCCCCGAGGCAATTGGCATGGCAAAGGACGCAGCGCTACTCACGCTGGATATGGAGCACACGGGCGAGACCGTGGTGGTGCGATGCCACGGCAGGCTGGTGGCCGGCGTGTGCGATGAACTCTACCACGACGTGAAAAACATGCTGCCGGGCACCAGGCGGGTGGTGCTGGACCTGACCGAACTCACACAGATGGACAGCCTGGGTCTGGGGACGGTGGTCAGGCTGTATGTGACGGCGCGGGGTTCCGGGTGCACGCTGAAACTGATCAATCTCGGCCAGCGGGTTCGCGACCTGCTGGGGATGACGCACCTGCTGCACGTGCTGACAGAGATGGGCGAGCACGGCGTTGCCGTCAAGTTCTAGTCCACGGGCAAATCAGTGATTTGATCTGCCACCGTCACTTTGTATTCGAAACGGGCGGGCCCAGAGGTGCGTACTCGCGGCTCAGATGGTGCGGGCCGCAGCTCTGAACTCCATGTGAATCAGACACTTGTGTAGGCGACTCGACCTTCGCTGATGGTCCAGCGGACCTTGCCGAGCATGGGCCAGCCATCGAATGGAGAGTTTCGCGACCGCGAGCGTGATTGGGCCACACTGTATGTCCATTCCGCCCGTGGGTCAAACACGACAACGTCGGCGAAGCTGCCCACGGCGAGGGTTCCGCGGCCCTTGAGGCCGAGCAGGGCTGCAGGTTGCGCGCTGAGCAGGCTCAGGACGCGTCCCAGCGGGAGCTTCCACTCCGCATGGAGCCAGCGGAGGCACAGGCCGAGGGCGGTCTCAAGCCCTGTAATGCCGTTCGGCGCGCGCTCAAACTCAACCTCCTTTTCGTGCGGGGCGTGGGGCGCGTGGTCAGTGGCGATGGCATCGACGATGCCGTCGAGGATGGCCTCAATCATGGCGTCACGGTCGGCCGCGGAGCGCAGGGGGGGATTCATCTTGGCGTGGGTGTCGTAATTACCGACGTGTTCCTCGGTCAACAGGAAGTGATGGGGAGCGACCTCGCAGGTAACGCGAAGGCCATTGCGGCGCGCCTGACGCACGGCGGCAACGGCGGCGGCCGTGGATGTGTGGGCCACATGGAGGTGTACGCGCGGGTCGCGCAGCTCGGTCACCAGGCGGATGTCGCGTTCGACGAGCGAGGACTCCGCCTCGGAAGGCATGCCACGCAACCCCAGCCGGAAGGCAGTGGGCCCGGCGTTCATGCTTGCGCCCTGCGTCATGCGCGTGTCCTCGGCGTGCTGGATGACACTGAGACCGACGCGGGCGGCGGCGGCAAGGGCTTCAAGCATAATGCCGTCTTTGAGGATGGGGTGCCCATCGTCGGTGACGGCGACTGCGCCGGCGGCCTTGAGAGCGGCGAAGTCGTTGAGCGCTTCTCCGCGCGAGCCCCGCGTGGCTGCGCCGATGGGAAAGACGCGGACTGCCGCCTCGCGCTCGGGAGCCTGCATCCAGCGGGTAATCTCGGGTGAGTCGTTGACCGGGTCTGTGTTGGGCATGGCGGCGACGGACGTGAATCCGCCCGCAGCGGCGGCCGCCGTGCCGGTGGCGATGGTCTCCTTGTGAGTCTGACCGGGCTCGCGCAGGTGGACATGCATGTCGATGAGGCCGGGAGCAACAGTAAGGCCGGCGGCATCGAGGGACTCTGTGCCGTTAGTCTGCTTAAGCTTGCCGGGCGCGGCGATCTCGGCCACGCGGCCGTCCTTGAGCAGGATGTCCTTGCGCGCATCGATGCCGGCGGCGGGGTCTATCAGGTGCCCATTGCGGATAACGAGAGAGGTCATGCGCGGCCTCCATTGGCGATGAGCGCCCGTTCGACCACGGCCATGCGGATGGCGACGCCATTGCGGACCTGCTCAAGAATGGCCGATTGCGGGCCGTCGGCGACGTCGCCGGTGAGCTCAAGGCCCCGGATAATGGGGCCGGGATGGAGCACGAGAGCCGCCGGGGCAAGCGCGGCGAGGCGCGGGCTGGTGAGCTGGTAGTTGGCCTTGTAGTCCTCCAGATCGAGCTGGAGACCGGAGAGGCGCTCGGCCTGGATGCGGAGCATCATCACCACCTGAGACTGGCGCAGCGCGGCTTCAAAGTCGCGCTCGACAGAGATGCCAGGTCCGGCTTCAGCAGCCAGGGCTGGAAGAAGTTCCCGGGGCCCGCAGAGGATGACGCGCGCGCCGAGGCGCGGCAGCAGAAACATGTTGGAGCGGGCGACACGGCTGTGAAGGATGTCACCCACGATGGAGACCGTGACGCCGGCGAGGGTGTCATCGGCGACCGTGTGAACGCCGGGGTGCAGATGCTGCAGGATGGTGCACAGGTCAAGCAGAGCCTGGGTGGGGTGCTCATGCATGCCGTCGCCGGCGTTAAGCACGGGCAGACGGGCGGAGGCTTCAAGAAGCCAGGCGGCCCCGGAGGAGCCGTGGCGGAGAATGATGGTCTCTGCGCCGAGGGCGCGCAGGGTGAGCCCGGTGTCCTTGAGCGTCTCGCCTTTCTCGATGCTGGAGGAGAGGCTGGAGACGAGGGTGGTGTCGGCGCCAAGTCCCTTGGCGGCCAGCTCAAAGCTGGTGCGAGTACGCGTGGACGACTCGTAGAAGAGCAGGGCGATGCGCCGCTTGGCGAGGATGCGGGCACGCTCAAGCGGGTCCATCTCTTCCAGCGCGGTGGCGCGGGCGAGGATGTGGCTCAGGGCTTCGAGCGGGACGTCCTGCACCGAGAGCAGGGAGCCGGGGTGGTGCGGAAACAGGGAGGGTGGGACCTGCGGGGCGTGAAGATGGCGGCGAACTGGAGCAGAGGCAGCAGTCATAGGGTTCCACGATGGGCCCCCGGCCCGGGTGAAGAGGCGTGCCGGGAAGCGCGCCGGCTGATCGGCGTCAATGATCCGTCCGTTCGACGAGCAGCACCTGTTCGTCCTTGTCGACCTCGAGAAATTTGACCTCGATGATTTCGCGGCTGCTGGTGGGCACATGTCTGCCCACATAGGTGGCCTCGATGGGCAATTCGCGGTGTCCGCGGTCAATGAGCACGGCAAGCTGCACCCGGCGGGGCCGCCCGTGGTCAAAGAGCGCGTCGAGAGCGGCGCGGATGGTGCGGCCGGTATAGAGCACGTCGTCGCAGAGAACCACGTCGCGGCCCTCGATGTCGCAGCCGATTGCGCCCGGCTTGACCACTGGACGCACGCCCGCGGTGGAAAGGTCGTCGCGATAGAACTGGATGTCGAGCATACCGGTGTCAATGGGATGCTTCTCGATGCCGTTGATCAGGCGGGCGAGGCGCTCGGCGAGTGGGATGCCGCGGCGCTTGATGCCGACCAGGACGAGGTTCTCGCAGCCTCCGCTCTTTTCCACGATCTCGTGAGCCAGTCGCACGAGAGTGCGCTCAATCTCCGAGGCAGACATCAGTCTGCCCTTCACGCGTAGGGTGCTTTGGGATTGTTCATCGCTCATGGATTCTCTCTCGCCGGATGATACGAGGGTTCGCGGTTTGGGAGCAAGTTGAGCCAGACGAAACCAGTGCTGAAGTGAGTCATCCGCCGCATGGGCGCGACGATAGACGAGCCGGGGTAAACCGGGCGCTACAAGCCGGTTCGACGGCTGCGTGCCATCCAACGCGCACCCACCGCGCCGCCGCCGGCCGCAAAGAACAGCAAAAGCAGGGAGTTGGTGGCAAAGCCAAAGGCCTCAATGCCGGCATGTCCCCAGGGAGTGAGCATCCACTTTTCCACCTGACCCCGCATTGCACGGGCCTGGGCGGCATCTCCTGCTCCCACGCCCTCCGCCCATTGCTGGGCCATCGCCTGGCTCATCTCAACACGCTGCTGCCACTCGGAATCAATCTGTCCGGCCTTGTGGAACACATAGCGCTGCACAAACAGGGCGCCTCCCGTGACGCTGAAGGCGAGCCACGCGGCCATCAGGCCGGTGATGAGCCCAATGCGAGCCCCCGCGCCCATGGTGATCCAGGCGGGGCCCTGACGGCGCACGTAGAGACTCACGGCCCAGGCAGCCGAGGCGGCCATCCACAGCAGCCCAAGGACGCCCACGGGCGAAATGCCGCTGGCAATGAGACCGGCGGGAACGGCAAGAATGGAGGCCGCGCGTATGGCAGGCTTCCAATTGATCGACGATGCATCACGGATGGCGACGGCGCGGACGTCGGGCTGTGCCTGAGCGGTTTCGTCTTCAGAGGAGTAGACGAGCTGCGGCAATCCGCACGCGGGGCAGAAGCAGCTCTGCTCTGGAACAGGCTGATGGCAGCGGGTGCAGGTCGTTTCCATACTGATTACAAGCCTAAAGCATCGGGGAGGGGCTTGGGCACCACTGTTGTGGGACGAAAAATCCCGGGGCAGCTTGTTGATGGGACAAAGTCAGCCGGAAGGGGCTCCGCGACGGGTTTGGGCTTAGCGGCGGAGGGCAGCGCGCTGGAGGTGCCCGGCAACAACCAGCTCGGCGGCGCGCAGAACCTCGTCAAGCGTCATGTGGGTGGTATCCAGGTGAATGGCGTCGGGGGCGGCACGAAGCGGAGAATCAGCACGGCCGCGGTCCCGCTCGTCGCGCGCGCGGAGATCCTTGATGATCTGCTCTGGCTGGAGTGGAGTCTGGGGACCGAGCTGATCGAAGCGGCGCATGCCACGCACCTCGGGCGCGGCGTCAATAAATATCTTGACCTCGGCATCGGGAAAGACCACGGTGCCGATGTCCCGTCCCTCCATCACCACCCCGCCGGCGGCGCCCAGTTGTTTCTGGAGCCGGACCATCCAGGAGCGGATGGCGGGAAAGATGCTCACGCGCGAAGCCGCATCGGTGACGGCCGGGGTACGAAGGAGAGAGGTGACATCCTCGCCATCAAGCAGGACGCGATTTTCCTGTCCGCCCGGTTCAAGGCGGATGGAGGTCTGGGCGGTGAGCCCCTGGAGGCTGGCGGCCTCATCGAGGGGCAGGTGTTCACGGAGCGCCTTGAGGGCGAAGGCGCGGTACATGGCGCCGGTTTCAAGGTTGAGCAGTCCGAAGCGGCCGGCAAGGTGGCGAGCGATGGTGCTTTTGCCGGCACCGGCGGGG
>DASSHM010000085.1:0-5062 GCA_035692885.1 Occallatibacter sp. | reverse complement strand
ATTACTCCCACTTTGGCTTGGACGCATCACGAAAGAACCCGGATAGCAGGTGAAGTCAATCCCATGTTCAGGATAAGCGGCAATTTCCTAGGCCGCGGCCGATGCAACCAACTCAACAAACGCATGATGCACTCGATGGTCGCTCGCAAGCTCCGGATGAAATGTGGCCGCCATGATGACCCCCTGACGCACCAGCGTTGGATATCCGTCGCGCCGCGCGAGTACCTGCACTCCGTCTCCCGTGGAAAGAATCCTGGGCGCCCGGATGAAGATCATCTCGAGCGGGCCGCCCGGCAGGGAAGTCTCATCGGTAACGATGGTTGAGTCGATCTGCCGGCCGTAGGCATTACGCTCCACCACGGCATCCAGGACTCCGAGGCTCTTTTGCGCTGGGCTGCGCACTTCGCGGGCAAGCAGGATTGCTCCAGCGCAGGTTCCGAAAACTGGCCGCACCGCACAGAACGTTTTCAGGACGTCAAAAAATCCGCCCTTCTCAAGAAACCGCAGCATGGTGGTAGACTCGCCGCCCGGGAGAATCAACCCATCAAGCCCGCTCAGTTCTTCAGGCTTGCGTACCTCGACGGCCCTAGCGCCGACCGCCGTCAAAGCTTCCGCATGGGCCGCATAATCCCCCTGGATCGCAAGCACCCCGATGCGCAATGGCTTGCCTCCCTGCGTCAATCCATGCGCTCCTGTGCTGCCGGGCCTACCAGCCGCGGGTCTGCAGCAACTCCGACTCGCCAATCGCCGCCGCGGCCAGCCCCTTCATCGTCCCGGTAACCTGCTCCGCGACTTCGGCCAGTATTTTGGGATCGTTATAGTGCGTCGTTGCTGTAACGATAGCCTTGGCGCGCGAAACCGCCTCGGCGCGCTCCGCCGCGTTGTTTTCCACATCCAGCGGCGTGGCGCGTTCCTTCATGAAAATGCCGGAGCCGACGAAGATGGCTTCCGCGCCCAGTTGCATCATCAGCGCGGCATCGGCCGGCGTGGCAATGCCCCCGGCGGAAAAGTTGGGCACGGGCAGGCTGCCTGTTTGTGCGACCATGCGAACCAGTTCATAGGGCGCCTGGTGTTCCTTGGCCGCCGCATACAGTTCCTGCTCCGAGAGCACGGTCAGCGCCTTCATCTCTCGTACGATCTGGCGCATATGCTGTACCGCGTGCACCACGTCGCCGGTGCCTGCCTCGCCCTTGGTGCGGATCATGGCGGCGCCTTCCGCAATGCGGCGCAGGGCTTCCCCGAGGTTGCGCGCCCCGCACACAAACGGCGTGGTAAAGGCGTGCTTGTCAATGTGGTGCGCCTCGTCTGCCGGCGTCAATACTTCACTTTCGTCAATGAAGTCCACGCCAAGCTCCTGCAAAATCTGCGCCTCGGCAAAGTGGCCGATGCGCGCCTTGGCCATCACCGGAATTGAGACCGCCTGGATAATCTGCTTGATTAACGCCGGACGGGCCATGCGAGCCACTCCACCCTCGGCGCGAATCATGGCGGGAACGCGCTCCAGCGCCATCACCGAGGCGGCGCCGGCCTCTTCAGCGATGCGGGCCTGTTCCACGTTCATCACGTCCATGATGACGCCGCCTTTGAGCATCTCGGCCAGGCCCACCTTCAAGCGCAGGCCTGTACTTGTAAAACCCTTGTTTTCATTTAATTCTGGCATGGACTTCGACCTCGATTGAGTCTGCGCCACAGGCCTTCGGCACCCGTCCGGCCTGCAATCACCCACACATGTAAGTGTAGCAGCGAAGTTCCCTTGACGTACCCCGCTGTTCTATTCGCTGCCGTTTCTTAAGAACCTTCCAATCCAGGATGCCTGGTTCTGGCCCTCCTGATGCATCTGTCCGTCATGCCTGGCGGTCGCGGAGGACTGCTGCGCGCCAGGACCAACGACGGCCAAGGGCAGGGGACATGGTGAACACCGCGAGCGAAGACAGAGGGCAGCGGCAGCCGGGAGGAAGTTCGGCCCTACCGCCAGCATCACCGAATGAGTTCACCCGCGCTGAACGGGACCGGATGGTGACGGAACATTTGCCCCTTGTGCGCCATGTGGCACGCCGCATCCACATGCGATTGCCGCGACATGTTGAAATGGACGATCTCGTCTCCGCCGGAGTTCTCGGACTACTCGATGCATCGGCGAAATACCGCCCTGAACGCAAGGTAGCATTCAGCAGCTACGCCCAGTTCCGCATTCGCGGAGCAATCATCGATAGCCTGCGCGCGTACGACTGGGGATCCCGCGAGCTGCGGCGTAAGGCGCGGCGCGTGGAGGATGCCAGCCGCAAGTTGATGGCACGCCTCGGACGCAAGCCGCTGGGCTCTGAACTTGCAACTGAGCTGGGCATGAGCCTGACGACGTATCAGGATTTGCGGCGCGATTTGAACGGCCTCGAGGTGGGGCCGTTGAGTCTGGACCAGGAGGACGGTTCAGGCGACGGGATGCCAGTTCAGGCGATCGCGGATGAAGACACGAATCCATTGCATCGCTGCCTGCGGAGCGAACTCGAGTATTCGCTGGCCGATGCCATGGACAGATTACCTGAGAGGGAGCGAATGGTGATGAACCTCTACTACCGTGAAGAGCGAACCATGCGTGAGATTGGTCTGGCCCTGGGCGTAGTTGAGTCGCGTATTTCGCAGATGCACGCCTCGGCGGTGACCCGGCTGCGCGCCGGACTCAGGGATATGCGGTTACGGAATCGGGCGGGGCATGACCGGAATCTTCTTATGCGGCGTCGCGCCCTCCGCCCGGCACCAGGCGCCGAGAAAGGTTCTGTAAAACATTCGGCCAATCAATCCGTACTCTTCGCGGCACTTCCATCAGCCTGATCGCGCCGATAGCCGGGCAAACCGGCGCGAACCATCGGCATCCCAGCGGATGCATCGGCAAGTCGCTACGGCAACCGGCTGAACACTCTCACCGATCCCCTCTGCATCTTTCTCATCATGGGTCTTGCTCGCACGCCTTTGGCGGTGGCTAAGATGGAACGAACATGTGAACGTCTATACTCAAGTGGGGAAGGATACGCATTGTTTGCCCCATTGCGCTTTATCTGGAATGCGACACGTGGTCACCGCCTGCGCCCGTGGCGAAGCGAGTATCTACGGTGGCGCGTCGAAACATATTCCGGTAAGCCGGCTGCGTCGCTTCGGACCAGGGATGTGCTCGGTTTCCTCTGGACTTCACGATGGGAGTTGCTTGAATTTCTTGCATGGACAGGCACGCTGGAGAAAGAGGTCCGGAAGCAGAGTTGAATACCGCGCGGCCTCATCACAATCCTGCCGCCCGGCTTATCCGCTCGTTGGAACTGCTTCAGGATTGAATTACCGGCGCAGCCTCGGGCTTCTTCTGGCGTTCCTTGCCTTTGCTGTGATGGCGGGACGGGCGTGGTCGCAGCAACTGCCGCCGCCCGAGCCTCCCCGTCCAATTCCGGTTACGGCCGCAGAAAAGCCGACGGTGCGTGTGACGACCAACGAGGTACTGGTTCCCACCCTCGTCGAAAAGCGCGACGGCAGCATCCTCTATGGGCTCAGCCCAGGCGACTTTCAAGTATTGGATGATGGTGTGCCACAGAAGATCCACGTGCAGCAGGAGATGGATACGGCGCCGGTGGCCTTGGTGGTGGCCGTGGAGCAAGGCGGCGCGAGTGTTCTTGAATTCGGCAAACTGGCCAGACTCGGACCGCTGCTCAATCTTTTCCTTGCCGACCCGCGGAGCAGGGCGGCACTGGTTGGTTTCGATTCGGAGCCACACCTGTTATGTGATTTCACTCACTCGGATACGGCGCTCAACCAGCAACTTGAGCACCTTGAGCCAGGTGATGGAGGATCTGCCATCCTGGATACAGTCAGCTACTCCGTTGATTTGCTTGAGACGCAGCCCAGGCGATTCCGGCGCGTGCTCCTGCTCATCAGCGAAAAGCGGGATCACGGAAGCCGGCATACGAAGATCGTGCAACTGGTCCGCAAAATAGGGCAGTCCGATGTGCTGGTGCTCAGTGTCTCGTTCTCGCCCGCTCGTGCCGAGTTCGAGCATGATGTGAAAGATTCAGGTGAGGACCGCACCATGAACATGGTTTCATCCCTCGTTATGATCGTAAAAGCCTTTAAGAAGAACGTAACCCGTGAGGTTGCGGAGATGAGCGGCGGCGAGTACACGACCTTTGCGGGCGACAGAGGATTTGAGCAGCGGGTGGTAAACGCGGCCAAGCACATCCGAAACCGTTACCTGATCACGTTCAGTCCGTCGAAACCCAGCCCCGGCCTGCACACTCTCCGCGTAAGAACAACGCAGGACTTTGGAGCGCGTGTTGTGGCCCGCACCAACTATTGGTTGCAGTCCGAGCCGTGAGCAGCTCCGGCGTCCATAACCGGGACCAGGTGAGCGAAGTCCTGCAAATGGCATTGGATGGCACGTTCATGGTAATCTCAGAATAGACACTGAAGAGTGGACTGAGATAGCAAGAGGAGCAACACACGCCGTGCTGGCGACTGCAAAGAAAACCGAACTGATTGAACGCTTCCGCACTCACGATTCCGACACCGGTTCACCGGAAGTTCAGATCGCGATATTGAGTGAGAGGATTGGCGAACTGACCGAGCACTTCAAGACTCACAAGAAGGATCACGCTTCCCGCCGAGGTCTTTTGATGCTGGTGAGCAAGCGCCGCCGCCTCCTGGATTACCTGAAGACACATGATCCTGACCGCTACAGGGATGTGGTCGGCAAGCTCGGTCTTCGCAAGTAATCAGAAAGCTGACATTGACCTGGAAGCGCCCAGACCGGAATCTGGTCAAGGCCCATGTTCCAGAAGGAACTTGTGGTCATGGTGCACCTGGCGAGCCACATTTCACGCCGGTGCCAGCGCGGAGTTATCGCGTCCAGCAGGCGTCGGCCTGCGGGCAGGACGGGCAGATTTCTGCGGGCTCTGGCGGACCCTCCTCCAGAGCGCCGGTCTGCCTACGCCCTTCTTCCCAAAAGTTTCCCAAGTGACAAAAACGAAAAGAGGACTCTATGTCGAAGCATGAAGTAGCTGTCGAGCTTGCCGGTGGCAAGCGGCTG
>DASSHM010000084.1:0-2974 GCA_035692885.1 Occallatibacter sp. | reverse complement strand
CCGCGACTCAGTTGCGCGAAAATCTGCTGCGCCTGCAACAGATGAGCCTGCGCAACAGCAATCGCACCAAGACTCCCGAGCAGCTCGCCTGCATGCGTGGCCTGCTGGAGCACACCGTGCAGGGCTGCCGGCCCGCTGCCTTGAGCAGTATCGAGCAGGCTGACGCCGAAGAATCGATGGCTCAGTGGCTCAACGGCGCCGGTGTTGAGAACGCCTTCACCATTGCTCCCACGCTGATCACCATGGGCTATGACAGGCACGAGCTCGACTGCGCAAGAGAAGTGTTTGATGCCTCGGCATTCTCTGATGCGCTTAACTGGCTCGGCGCGCTCGTCTCCAGCGTATCGCTCGTCTGCTCCATTGAAGAAAGCATCGCCCGCATCTCCGACCTTGTCACGGCCGTCAAGAAATTCGCCTACGATGAAAAATCGCCCGCCCGCGATCTTGACGTGCATGACAGTCTGCAGAGCACCCTCACCATCCTCGGCCACAAACTTCGCGGCAAGCAGATTAAGGCTGAAAAGGAATTCGCGGCCGCGCCCTCCACCATTCACACCCGCGGCTTTGCACTCAGCCAGGTCTGGACCAACCTTATTGACAATGCCGCGGACGCCTCGCCAGAACAGGGCCATATCGAAATTGCCACCTGGACTGAGAAAGACTCCGGCCCCGGCTGGCTCGCCGTCAGCATCACCGATCATGGACCCGGCATCACTCCTGAAGTACTCCCCCACATCTTCGAAGCCTTCTTCACCACCAAGCCTCTCGGCTCCGGCACCGGTCTCGGCCTCGACATTGTCCATCGCATCGTGACCCAGAAGTTTAAAGGCCGCATCGATGTCGAGTCCCACCCAGGCATGACGAAATTCACCGTCCGCCTCCCTCTCTCCGCCCCCGCTGAAGCTGTCCTCGCCGCCTCCTGAATTCATCCCCACTCTCTCCGCAGGCCACAGCCTTCAACTCACCCTCATTGCCCCTCAAGTTGATACGCCCTGCGGATTTGTCCGCTACAGGCACTGGTGGTGTACTCTGTTGGGTCGTGCAGGAAAGCGCTTACTGGAGGTTCAAACCATGTCCATCGTGGCCGGGGTAGATTTCGGCACATTGAGTGTTCGCGTTACGCTCGTCGATAGCACAAAAGGCCCGATTGGAACCGCATCGGCGCCGTATCCGCTCAACCGCCGACGAGAAGACCCTGACTTTGCCACCCAGGCACATGCCGACCAGATGGCCGCTCTGGTGGCTGCCACCCGGGATGTGCTCAAGAACACCGGCACGGACGGTGGACTGGTTGAGGCCATCGCGCTTGATACCACCGGTTCCAGCGTCATTCCCGTGGGCGAAGGGCTCCAGCCGCTCGATGACTACTATCTCTGGTGTGACCATCGCGCCCACTCTGAAGCCGAGGAAATTACCTCAAAAGCGCACGCCATGAACCTGGAGGCGATTGAGTGGTGCGGCGGCGTCTACTCCCATGAGTGGGGATTCGCGAAGCTGCTGCACTGGCTCCGCCATAACCCCGATAAGCGCGAGCGATTTGTCACGGCGCTGGAGCACTGCGACATGGTGGCCGCCACGCTTTGCGGAGTCACATCTGTTCGCGATTTGAAGCGCAGCGTCTGCGCCATGGGCCATAAGTGGATGTGGAACCCCCGATGGGATGGTCTGCCGGCAGAAGATTTTCTCGTGGCCGTCGATCCGCTGCTGGCGGGCGTGCGCGCCAAAATGGGCGGCGAATATCTCACCAGCGACCACCTTGCCGGCCACCTTGCCGCGGAATGGGCCACGAAGCTTGGGCTCGATGCGGGAATTCCGATTCCCGTGGGCGCGTTTGACGCCCACTGGGACGCCATTGGCTCCAATATCCGCGAAGGCGACGTGGTCAACGTGGTTGGAACCTCCACCTGCATCATCGCCATGGCGAGGAAGGCCGGTTTGGTGCCGGGCGTGTGCGGCGTGGTGCCCGGAAGCGTCCACCCCGGATTCACGGGAATTGAAGCGGGCCTTTCAGCCACCGGCGACATCTTTGAAGCCGTCGCCCGCCGCGCGCAGACCACCGTCGCCGCACTCTCTGAGGGGCTGGACGCCTACACGGCCGGCCAGACCGGGCTGCTGCGTCTGAGCTGGGACAACGGCGACCGCACGGTGCTTGTCAATCCCGAACTCGGCGGCGTCACGGTGGGCTGGAACATGGTCCATACCGCACAGGACGAACTCTTCGCGGCCATCGAGGGAACCGCCTTCCACACCCGCATCATTCTCGAGCGCATGGCCGGGCACGGTGTTCGCGTCGATCGTGTGATTAACGCGGGGGGCATTCCGCAAAAGAGCGAGGTGCTCAACCGCGTATATGCCAACGTGCTCAACAAGCCGGTGCTGGTGCCCGCGGGCATCCCCACCAGTCTCGGCTCGGGCATCATGGCGCTGCTGGCGGCGGGCGCCTTTAAGACCATCGAGCAGGCGCAGGCTGCCGTGTGCCTGCCGCTGCGCACCGTCGAGCCGGACCCGCAGTCCGCGGCCGTCTACGAGCCGCTCTATCGCCACTACCGCGATCTCTATTTCGCCCTGGGCACGCGCAATGCCGCGCCGGCGGCCCTGGGCAACGTGCTGCCCGATCTGCGCCGGATTGCAGCCCTGGCCAGAAGAGCAAACTGAGCCATCAACATGCCGGCTCATCCATCGTTGATATGAGCGCAAAAAGAAGCGGCCGAAGGAACCCCTCCGGCCGTTGTGGATGCCCTTCAGCGTGGCTCGCTAGAAGTCGAGACGCAGGCCGAACTGCATGTGGCGGTACTGCGTGAGCATCGAGCTGTAGAACCCGAGCGACGACTGTGTCAACGCCGTGTTCAGCGTTCCCACGTCAAAGCGCGGCGTGTTGGTGACGTTGTACACCTCCCAGGTAAAGCCCAGCTTGGCAAGCTCAGCGAGGTTCCAACTCTTTGCCAACGACGCGTCCACATTGATATAGCCGTCG
>DASSHM010000083.1:0-25495 GCA_035692885.1 Occallatibacter sp. | reverse complement strand
TCCGGGCATCGGCCGCCTGGTGAAGGCGGAGCGCAAGGCCCGCATCGGCCGCAACCCCCAGACCGGCGCTGCCATCAAGATCAAGGCCAAGACCGTGGTCAAGTTCCGCGTGGCCAAGGCCGCCAAGGACGTGATCGCGCCGAGCAAGAAGTAGTTCTTCATCAGCCTGCGACGAGGAGGGATGAGCGCCAGCGCTCTTCCCTCTTTCGTTTTTCATGCGGAGATTTGTCCCGCTCAATCCCGTGGCCCGCCTTGCCAGGTTCCTGATGTCGAGGTTGCGCATGGCGGAGACTGCTGCAATGCGTCCGCCGGGTCGTGCGGAACCATTGCATTATGCTATTCCGCGGCAACAGATCTCGCCGCCGGGCGCATCACCACCGCGCGCGCGACAAGCGAGACACCCAACGAAACGAGCACGGCGCGCAGCATCAGCAGGTTGTCATATCTCCATGAGAGAAACGCAAGCGTGATGAAGACGCCGATGGGCAGCAGTTCCGACAGCACAGCGCGCAGCCATTCAGGCCGGTTGCCGGCGGATTGCAGCCCGGTGCGCAGCCGCGGCACGAGGCGCGGGACGGCGCGCAGGTATTCCTGGTAGGGCTCGCCCAACCGCGCGGCAAGGAAGGCCTCTTCGCCCAGAATGAGCCGCAACTGAAAGATGCTGATCAGCACAATGGTGAAAAGAGCGCCCGTGGGCGGCATGATGAAGGCCATGGCAATCGTCATGCACCACGTGCCGAGATACAGCGGATTGCGGACGTAGCGGAATGGCCCATCGGCCATGAGCGATGAGGCCTGCATCTGGCCGTGATGCACGGTGGCGGCGCCGAGGCAGGCCGAGCCCCACAGGCGCAGCACCACTGCAGCGGCCGCGGCCAGTGACGCGATGACGATGACTGCCACCGTGGCGGCGTGAAAGCTCAGCAGACCAAGGCGGCTCAGCTCCAGCGCCAGCCACTCCAGCAGCGAGTGATGGCGACCCAGGCTTCGCGTGCCAATCCACGGTGCCCAGAAGCCGAGCGTGAAGATGACACAGTAAATCGCAAATCGCAGGCGAAACTCAATCCTTGTAGCGCCCATCCACCTCTCCCGCTCGTGGGAGTGTACCATCCGGCGGCTGAGGTTGATGCGCGCTGGATGGGCCACCTGGCATCATGCTTCGGCGCTACTTTGCCGGATCGACGAGTGCTCCATATACAGCGGCGCGGCTCTCGTATTCAAGGTTGGGGCTGGCCGGGCCGAGCATGCGTTGAATCATGCCGACAAAAACAATGTCGTTGGTGGGGTCAATCCAGAACCAGGTGCCTGCCGCTCCATCCCACAGATATTCCCCTTTGCCGTCGGAGAGGCCGGCCATGGCCGGGTTGAAGACCACCGCGCCGTTGTAGCCGTATCCAAAGCCGGGCCGCATGCGCTGCAGTCCGATCCCGTACTGGCCGGTGAGCAGCTCCGGCACCAGATGATTCGAGGTCATGAGCTTGACGGTGGCCGGTGACAGAATGCGCGCGCCGTTCAGTTCGCCCCCGTTCAGCAGCATCTGCGCAAAGCGGTAGTAGTCCTCGGCGGTTGAGACCATGCCACCGCCGCCCGAGGGCATGGTGGGCTGCGCGTCATAGTTGCCCACGTTCAGGCCGCCGGTGGGGTCGGCAATCAACTCGCCGTTGGCTCCGGTGCGGTACAGGGTGACGAAGCGGCTGCGCTTGCCGGCAGGGACGTAGAAGCCCGCGTCGCGCATGCCCAGGGGCGTAAAGATGTGGTCGCGATCAAAGTCAGGCAGCGACTGGCCGGAGAGCTTCTGGACAATGTAGCCCTCGATGTCCATTGACACGCTGTAGGTCCATCCATGGCCGGGCTCATAGAGCAGCGGAATCCGGGAGAGCTTGTCGATGAACTCCTGTAGATTCTGGGATCGCAGAACCTTTGCATCGCGATACATCTTGTCCACCGGCGTGTCGCCAAACAGCCCATAGGTGAAGCCCGCCGTGTGCGACATCAGCTCGCCCATGGTTGGCGCGTGGTCAGGCTCGGCGAGAATCATCTTTCCATTGGCGCCAACTCCCTTGTAGACCCTGAGGTGGGCAAACTCGGGAATGTACTTCGCGATCGGGTCGTTGGGTAGCCACTTGCCTTCCTCATACAGAATCATCATGGCCACGCCGGTGACGGGCTTGGTCATGGAGAAGTCGCGGAAGATGGCGTCCTTCTGCAGCGGCTTGCCGCCGGCCAGATCGCTTACGCCGTAGGCGCGATAATCCACCACCTTGCCGTGCCGCGCCAGGATGGTGACAACGCCGGGAATCTGCTTTGTGTCCACGACGTGCTGCATGATTGCGTGCAGATTTTCGAGCCGCGCCGTGGAGAAGCCCTCCGACTCCGGGCTGACCACGGTCAGGTTGAGCGCGTGCGAGGCGGCTGCGCGCGATGGCGCCTTCTGCGCCATGAGTGGAGTAACGGCAATACCCGGTACGGTGACCGCCAGTACCAGCCGGGCAAGAAATCCAGATCTGAACGCATCCATATGATCCCCCATGTGATCCGCCGCAGAGTGCGAACCTTTTATAGCACAGGCGGGGGAATGCCAGACCGGCGCACTGGCGGGAGCGCGCCGGAGATGGTCAGTAGATCAGCTTGAGGGAAAACTGGATCTGCCTTGAGGTGCCGGCGGTCTTGCTGATTTCGCCAAAGCCCGAGCCGTTGAGGATGTTGGCGGGCAGGCCCATGTTGACAATGTTGAACAGGTTGAAGAACTCCGCCCGGAACTGCACATCCATGCGCTCGGCGCCGCTGCTGCGGTGGCCAAAGGGTGTGTCCTTGATAAAGGCGAAGTCGAAGTTGTAAAAGGCGGGCCCGCGAAAGGTGTTGCGGCCGAGCGTGCCGAAGCGGCCCTGATTGGGGCCCGTTCCGCCGGGTACATGAATCGGGATGGAGAAGAACTTCGCGGCATTGTCAGCGCCGGCGCCAAAGTAGTCCTTGCGGTCGCTGCGCGCGGTGGACAGATGCGGCCGTGCAATCTGGTCGGGACGGTCAACGCCGTTGGCGCCGTAACCGGTCTGCTGCACTCCGGAAAATACCGTGAACGGCGCGCCTGAGCTGATGCTGGAGATGCTCAGCATCTCCCACCCGTAGGTAAACGTGCGGCCCAGCGGGCGCAGGAAGTTCATCCCGTCGAGATGGAGATCCTGAGCCACGCTCATGCCGAAGCTGTGGGTCACGTCAAACGTTGACGGCCCTTTCTCAGGATGCGTGTCAAAGGGATCCTGCGAGAAGCCTGACGCCACCGCGCCGGTTTGCCCCATGCCGCCGCCCACGATGCTGGAGTTGTCAATCGATCTGCCCCAGGTGTAGCTGGCCTGAAGGCCCGGACCGCCGTGGCCCACGGTGCCTGAAAGCGATGCCTGCAGCGCGTGATAGGTGGAGTGCGAATCAGACACGATGACGTTCTCCACGCCAAACCCGCCGGTCACATTGCCGCTGCTGTCAAACTCCGTGTGCGGGGCGAAGCCCGGCGACGCTCCTGGATACGCGTTGGGAAAGCTGTAGCGCGGCAGCCGCTGCGCGGCGGTGCCCACGTAGTTCACATCGGCGGTCAGGTTGCCAAGCTTGCGCTCCAACCCCGCCGTCCAGGTGTACAGCGTGGCATTGGTGAATGAGACATCGATGCTGCTCAGGTTGAGCGCGCTTACCACGTGGCTGGGCGTCAGAGCCGCCATGTCCTTTTCATAGCGGTCCACATCCATGATGGTGTTGGCGGGCACCGGCTTGAACTTGCCCGGGGTGAGGATGGGCTGGCCGTCGAGGGTGTAAGCCTCGGGCAACTGCTGCGGCGTCAGCGTGAAGCCGTAGGGAATCGGCGCCGCCTGTGTGGCCACCAGCCGTGGAGACACGGCAAACGGCGTTGAGCCGGTGAGGAAGTTGTCCTGCCAACTGTTGGGCGGAACCACCATGATGCTACCCCCGGCATGCACTGAAAGGTTGTTCCTCGCCTGCCATCCAATCTGAGCACGCGGCTCCCAGCCATGCTTGCTGGTCTGGTAGCCCGGCTGCGGATTCACGACGTACTGCTGCACTCCATTGATGTAGCGCAACCCGCTGGTGCGCCGGGCGCGCTCGCTGATGGGCGTATACACATCCCAGCGCAGGCCGTAGTCGAGCGTAAGCCGCGGCGTCATCTTCCAACTGTCCTGCACCCATGCGGCATAGTTCTCGCGGTTGATGGCCGCCGGTCCCATGTGGCTGCCGCCCGAGATGCCGGGCGCGGCCAGCTCCACCGTGTAGCTGAATACGCTGCCGGAGAGAAACGCCGACAACGTGTCCGGCAGGGGATCGCCCACGGCGATGTCATGGGTGCCGCTCTGCGACGGAATGGCCTCTGTGGCATAGGCCGCGCCGCCGCCAAAGTCGTATTCGCCGTTCGGGCTCATGCCCCAGTAGGTGGTGTCGCGATTGATGCGCGCCTCAAGTCCGGCCTTCCACTCGTGCCGTCCGGCGGCATAGGTCAGGGATTGCCGGCCCTGGAACAGGTTGCCGTAGGCCTGCATCACCGAACCGGCCGCGCCGTTGAACGCCTCAAACAATCCGTCGTTGAACTTTACCCCCGGGTCGGTGTAGTTCTCGGCGGGAAACCCCGGCGTGGAACGGATGATGCTGAACAGCGACTCCAGCACCAGCCGCGGTGAAACCGTGCGCGTATATTTGCCCACTACGTTGCGCTGGCGGTCAAAAAAGCGCACCGCAAATGTGGGATCAATCGCCGTCTGGTCGGGATTGGTGGTCGGCCCGGTGAGGTTGTTCAGGGTGAAGCGCGCGAAGAACTGGTCCTTCGGCGAGATCTTGTGGTCGATGCGCACCGAGAACTGGTCGGCGTTTGTAGTCACCTTGGACGCTGTGGCGTAGGTATGCGCGCCGTAGGATCCCGAGGCGTAGTTGGGCATGGGATAGCGCGCGAGAATCGCGGCAATTTCAGAGTTCACCGGAACCATCAGCGTGTCAGTCGAGCCGTCGGAATAGGTCACGATGTCCATGCCCGCGCGCTCGTCCGCCGTGGGCACGGGCATGACCTGCGTGGTGCCCAGCACCTGGCGAAAGCCCTGATACTCAGTGAAGTAGAAGGTGCGGCCGCGCCCGTCGAAGACGTGGGGAATGTAAACCGGCCCGCCATTGGTGAAGCCGAACTCGTTGCGCCGGAACGGCGGAATGCGGCCCGGATACACCGGCGTGGCGTAGTCGAAGTAGTTGCGCGCATCGAACGCGGAGTTGCGCACGAACTCAAAGAACGAGCCGTGAAACCCGCTCGCGCCCGAACGCGTGATGATGTTGGTAAATCCGGATGCTCCTCGGCCAACTTCGGCGGGCATCCAGCCGGAGCTGGATTGAATCTCCTCCACCGCATCCACATTGAAGTTGGAGAACGTCGACCCGCCCATCTCCGGATCGCTGATGTCGGCATCGTCCAGGGCGAACGTGGCCTCAACGCCGCGCTGGCCGTTGATGGCAAACTGCTGGGTAAAGTTCGCGGAACCGTTGGCATCCGTCATGGTGCCGGCCGCCAGCAGCAGCAGCGAGCTGAAGTCGCGCTTGTTCAGCGGCAAGGAACTGACCGCCTGGCTGGAAAGCTCTTCGCCGCCCGTGGATGACTGGCCCCCGGCTGCTGTCACGGTCACCGCTCCACGATTCGAGAGCGATATGTCAACATTCGCGACCGCAGCGCTCAGCGTAACCGGCTGGGCATACTCAGCCTGTCTGCCGTTGGCGTCCACCTTCAGCCGGTACTGGCCGGCGGGCAGGGCCGCGAGCCTGAACTCGCCGTTCTTGCCGGTTACCGCATCGGCGGATGCGCCGCCGGCCGAAAGGATGACTCGCGCACCGGCGATGGGGGCGCCTGCTGAATCGCGCAGTACGCCCTGCCAGACGGTGTTGGCCTGCGCCCATGCGGCCGTGCAGAAACCAGCCATGCAAACAAGGATGACCAGGAATGACTTGCGAATCACGGAGCGAAGGGACCAAACCGGCGACCGCCGGGCGTCTGCGGGCAACAATTGTACGTACATACCACCTTCTCTGAGTAAATTGCGCGGCGCCGCAAGAGGAACAGAAAACAGGATGGCTGAAACCGCCAAGCCTGGATGAATCTCTCGCGCTCGATTGAAGCTGTTGCCGCCCGCGCCGTGGCTCCGCTGCGAGCCATTACAGCCGGCTCAACAGAACAGAGCCAATCGACTGCCGATTACAGATCGATGCGGCCATTAAGACGAACTGGTCCACCCCTGGCGCGATGTACAGATTATACCTTGAGCCCGGTACCTTGACGGCACGCGCGGTGCAGCCTGCGGATCAGTCGCGCCCGGCCGCCCGGCCACCCACTACACTGGTCCCAGCCCATGAGTGACGCCGAAAGCCCGGCCATCGAGACCATCGCCGCCATCTCCACGCCGCCCGGCCGCGGAGGCATCGGGATTGTGCGCCTGAGCGGACCGCTTGCCTTGAGCATCGTGGAAGAGCTCGTGGTGTTGCGCCATCCGCCGGAGCACGCGCATGCGCGGCTGGCGGACGTGCTCGACGGGGCCGAGGCCGGCGGCGCGCGCATCGACGAGGCCATGGTGACGTGGTTTGCCGCGCCCCACTCCTACACCGCCGAGGATGTGGTGGAGATAGCCGCGCACGGATCGCCGGTCATCCTCGAACTGCTGCTGCAGCGCGCGATTGCGCTTGGTGCTCGACTGGCCGAGCCCGGTGAGTTCACCCAGCGCGCGTTTCTTGCCGGCAGGCTCGACCTCACGCAGGCCGAGGCGGTACGGGACCTGATCGAGGCGCAGACGCTCACCCAGGCGCGGCAGGCCGCCAGCCAGATGGGGGGCGCGTTAAGCCGCCGCGTGCTGCCCGTGAAGCAGGCTCTGGTGGAGCTGATTGCGCTGCTCGAGGCGGGCATCGATTTTGCCGAAGACGATGTGGACGTGACGCCGCGCGAAGAGATAGCGCGCCGCATTGGCGAAATCTCTGCTCCGCTGGCTGCGCTGGAGGCATCGTTTGCCCGCGGCCATGTTGTGCATGACGGCCTCACCCTGGCGATTGTGGGCCGGCCCAATGTGGGCAAAAGTTCCCTCTTCAACCGGCTGGTGCAGCGCGACCGCGCCATTGTGACCTGCATGCCCGGAACCACGCGCGATCTGGTGACGGAACGAATTTCACTTGAAGGCATTCCGCTGGAGCTGGTGGATACGGCCGGTCTGCGCGAGGCCTGTGAGGAAGTCGAGCAGCTCGGCATCGCGCGCAGCCGCGAAGCGCTTGCCGACGCCGCACTGGTGCTTATCGTGCTGGACGCAACCCAGCCGCTGAATGAGGAAGAGCGCGGTCTGCTGGCTGCCGTCGAGGGCCGCCCGGCGATGGTCGCCATCAACAAGAGTGATCTGGCCGCGCCGGATGCCGTCCAGAGCGATTTTTCAGCCGTGGAGAGCGCGGGACGGGTGGCGATTGCAACCTCCGCACTCACCGGCGAAGGCATCATCGCGCTGCGCGAGCAAATTCTGGCGCTCGCCACCGGGGGAGCGGCCGCTGAACCCGGCATGTTGACCAGCCTGCGGCACCAGCAGGCCGTGGCCACCGCCCGCGCCGCGCTCAACGACGCCGCGCAGGCCAACGCCGGTGGCATTCCCCACGAGATGATTCTGCTGGACCTCTATCGCGGGCTGTGGGCCTTGGATTCGCTGACCGGCCAGACCACCCCTGACGACATTCTCGGCCTCATATTCTCCACCTTCTGTATTGGGAAATAGGCTGATGCGGCTGCAATGCAACGGGCAGCGGCGCGCACTCGTGCGCCCGCGTGGACTATACTCCGCCTGTTCTTGATTTCGCTCTTAAGATCAGCGCCTGTGGCATGTGGTTGAACTCCAACCGCGCCTGGGCCCCGGCGCTTTCACTCAGGTTTTCCTGAAACAATTTTATGGAGGAGTCATGACGGCAAATATGGAGACCTCACCCGCCCGCTCGACCCGAACGCCCGCTGAAGGCTTGAAAGCCTCGCGCCGTGATGTGATGAAAGGCCTCGCGCTGGCGGCCGTCGCCGGCGGTCTCGGTACGGCAGCTCTCGCTGAATCAGCGGCTGGGCCCATCGATTCGGGCTATCCAGACATCGCTCCCGCCGCGGGCGACACAATCCGCGCCTCTGACACCAACCCCGAGGCAGAAACCGCCTATGGCCGCATTCGTGGTTATATTCGCAACGGTATTTACGCCTTCAAGGACATTCCCTATGGAGCCGACACCTCGGGCGCGAACCGCTTTCTGCCGCCGCGGAAGCCCGCATCCTGGACCGGGACCCGCCCCTGCCTCTATCACGGCTTCGTTTCACCGCAGGCGCCGCGCGAAGGGTGGAAGAACAACGAGGAGTCGTGGCTCTTCTCCTGGGACGACGGCACGCAGAGCGAGGACTGCCTGAACCTGAATGTCTGGACGGCGGGCCTCGACGGCGCCCGGCGCCCTGTGATGGTGTGGCTGCATGGCGGCGGCTTTAGCGCCGGTTCCAGCACTGAGCTGCCCTCCTACGACGGCGAAAATCTGGCGCGCCGCGGCGTTGTTCTGGTCAGCGTCAATCACCGGCTGAACATCTTTGGCCATCTCAATCTCGCCGGTTTCGGCGACCAGTACGCGGTCTCAGGCAACGCCGGCATGCTTGACATTGTGGCCGCCCTCGAGTGGGTGCGCGACCACATTGAGCGCTTCGGCGGCGACCCCGGCCGCGTCACCATCTTTGGCCAGTCCGGCGGCGGAGGCAAAGTTTCCACCCTCATGGCCATGCCCTCGGCCCGGGGCCTCTTCCATCGAGCCATCGTCGAGAGCGGCTCGTTGCTCACCGGGCAGACCATGGAGAGCTCCCACACGCTCACTGAAAAGGTGCTCCGGCAGCTCAACCTCTCTTCCTCCCAGATTGACAAGCTCCAGCAGTTGCCGTTCGCCGAGATCGAGCAGGCCGCAATCGCGGCCACCCCATTTCACATGCCCGCATCCGGCGTCATTGACTTTCGCCACATCAGCCGCCTGCTTGGATGGGCGCCCGTGGTGGGCAACGCCGCCCTGCCTGACCAGCCCTTCGATCCCACCGCTCCCGCCATGTCTGCTTCAGTTCCCATGATCGTCGGCAACACCATCAATGAGTTCATCAACGGAATCAACAAGCCCGACGCCTTCAAGATGACCCGCGCGGAGCTTGAGACCCATGTGAGCCGGCTCTCGAAGGACAAGGCTGCCGAAGTCATCGCCGTGTTTCGCAAGGCCTATCCCAACGCCAACAACTTCCAGCTCTGGTCCACCATCGCCGCCAGCATGGTTCGCGGCGCCACCCTTGAGCAGGTCCGCCGCAAGGCCGCGCAAAAGGCTGCCCCGGCTTACTGCTACCGCTTCGACTGGCAGACACCCATTCTTGACGGACGTCCCATGGCCTTTCACTGCTCTGAGCTGTCCTTCGTCTTTGACAACACCGCCCGCTGCGAAAACATGACCGGCAACGGAGCGGCCGCCCGCGCGCTCGCCGGCAGGATGAGCGAGGCGTGGATTCACTTCGCCGCCACCGGCAACCCCAATCATCCCGGCCTGCCCCGCTGGAAGCCCTTTGACGCGGCCACCAACGGCACCATGGTTTTTGACGACCAGTGCGCCTTTCGCGAACACCTGGACGACGAATGCCAGAAAATCATCAACGAGATCTAACGGCAGGCCCGGCCTGCTCTCCGCCCGAGGCATTGAGGATGAAAAGGATTCCCACGCGATTCACGGCCGGCTCAATCTGTGCCGCCATGTTGCTTCTCGTCAATCTGGCCTGCGCTGCCCAGACCGTCCGCACGGATAAGGGTCTGGTTGAAGGCGTGCCTGCGTCCGACCCCGCCGTAACGGTGTTTCGC
Source organism: Occallatibacter sp. (assembly GCA_035692885.1). GTDB lineage: Bacteria > Acidobacteriota > Terriglobia > Terriglobales > Acidobacteriaceae > Telmatobacter. The sequence continues at coordinate 15,602 of DASSHM010000083.1, read as the reverse complement.
GGAATCCCCTATGCGGCTCCGCCGGTCGGCAATCTGCGCTGGAGCGCTCCGCAGCCGGCGCATCCCTGGCAGGGCGTCTTGCATGCCGACCGCTTCTCCCGATCGTGCATGCAGGCCGCCCCCAGTTCGATGGCTCCCTGGACAGAGGAGTACATGGACCAAAATGAACGCAGCGAGGACTGCCTCTACCTGAACGTATGGACAACCGGAACCACCGGAAAGCGCCCCGTGATGGTCTGGATTCACGGCGGCGGATTTGAGCAGGGATCCACTTCCGTCGCACTCTATGACGGCCAGGAACTGGCGCGCAAGGGCATTGTGGTGGTTTCAATGAACTACCGTCTCGGCGTCTTCGGATTCTTCGCGCTTCCGCAGCTTACGAGTGAGTCCCCTGATCATGCCTCGGGCAACTACGGAATTCTGGATCAGATTGCCGCGCTCAAATGGGTGCATGACAACATCGCGGCATTTGGCGGCGACCCGGCGCAGGTGACAATTGCCGGGCAATCCGCCGGAGCCATGTCCGTGCAGATTCTCACCGCCTCGCCGCTGGCCAGGGGGCTGTTTCACCGCGCCATTGCAGAGAGCGGCTGGGGCGCGGGAGCCATGACGCGCAGCCTGGCGGATGTCGAGGCGGAGGGCACGAAGTTCATGGCCGCGAAGGGAGCCGCGACCCTGAAGGAATTGCGCGCGATGCCCGTTTATCTGCTGATGGCGCCCGTACCCGGCGAAACCTACCGCTGGGGTCCGGCGGTCGACGGGTGGATGCTGCCTGAACGAGTAAGCGCAATCTATGCGCAGGGCAGGCAGAACGATGTGGCGACCATGGCGGGCTGGTGCGCCGATGAAGGCAGTCCCTTTCCAAAATACGGAAAGCTCACCCCGGCGGAATTCGCGGCCGAGGTACGCCAGCCGATTGGCAGCGGCCGGGCGCTGTTCTTCGGTCTGGCGCCGGCGGGCGATCTGGCGGACGAGTTTTTGAAGCTCTACCCCAACGCCACCCAGGAGGAGTCCAGCCAGTCACAGAAGGAGAGCATACGCGATCAGAACATGATCTCAACGTTCGTATGGGCAACTGAGAGATCGCTGCATGCCAGGACGCCTGTCTACACCTATCTCTGGGACCATCCGCTCCCCGGGCCAGACAGTGAACGTTACGGGTCGTTCCACTCGGCCGAGCTGCCCTATGTCTTTGACAGCCTCGCGGATGTGAAGCGGCCATGGACGCAGAAGGACCACTCCATCGCTGAAACGACGTCCTCCTACTGGGCCAACTTTGTCAAAACCGGCAATCCCAATGGGGACAACCTGCCGAATTGGCCGGTCTTCAATCCCGGTCACGCCGTCACGATGGAGCTTGGAGATCACTTTGGCGTGCGGCCCATTGCGACCCCTGCGCAGGTCAAGCTGCTTGAAGAGATCCGCGCCAGAACCGTCTCAGCCCCAAAATAGCCACCCTCGTCGGCGCCCGGAAGCAGCCTCAAAGAGCCGCTCCGTGCCGCCCGGTTCACGCGCTCATTCCCGCCGTGCGGGATAGGCGCCATCCCGGTTGGGCGTCACCTGAGCTACACTGGCTCTTCGCTTCCACGGTGCGTCTTGTGCGTCAACTGGTGCGGGTACGACGGGCGAATATCGTCAACCCTTCAAGAACAACGCTGTTCCCTTTGCAAGGATACGAGCCATGCTACTGAAAAAAGTTTCCCATTCCGCTCTGGTGGTTCTCGCACTATCGGCAGTCCTCTGCGCTTCCGCGGCCGCCCAGACCCGCCTGTTCAGCACCGCGGCAAAGCAAAAGGCCGAGTCCCTGCTGAAGCAGATGACTCTCGACGAAAAGGTTGGCCAGCTCAATCAATCCGCGGGCATCGTCCTGCCGGGGCTCGCGAGCGAGAAGCCGGATGATCTGATTGTCCAGGGCAAGGTCGGTTCCATCCTCTGGCTCAACAACGTCGATGAGATTAACCGGCTGCAGCATCTTGCGGTTGACAAGTCGCGCCTGCACATTCCCATCCTGTTCGGGTTTGACGTCATCCACGGATACCGCACGGTATTCCCGGTCCCGCTGGCGATGGCATCCTCGTGGGACCCCTCGGTGGAAGAACAGGCGCAGCATCTGGCGGCGCAGGACTCGCGCGCGGCGGGCATTGAATGGACCTTTACCCCCATGGTCGATATTGCCCGTGACGCCCGCTGGGGCCGCATTGTGGAGGGTGCGGGCGAAGACCCCTACCTGGGCGCCGCCATGGCGCGTGCTCAGGTGCGCGGATTCCAGGGCGCGCGGCTCGGACCCGACAGCGTGCTGGTCTGCGTAAAGCACTTCGCAGGCTACGGAGCAGCCGACGGCGGGCGCGACTACGACTCCTCCTATGTGCCGGAGGAGCTGATGCGCAATGTCTATCTGGTGCCATTCCACGCCGCGGTTGAGGCCGGCGCGGGCAGCCTGATGAGCGCCTACATGGACCTGAACGACGTGCCGGCCAGCGGCAACCACTGGCTGCTGACCGATGTGCTGCGCAAGGACTGGGGCTTCAAGGGCCTGGTGCTTTCCGATGCCTTTGCCGTGGCCAACCTCAAGACCCACGGCTATGCCAAAGACCCGCAGGACGCGGCGTACAAGGCCTTCACCGCGGGCGTCAACATGGATATGGCCAGCCTCACCTACACCCACAATCTCGCCCAACTGGTCAGGGAAGGAAAGGTAAGTGAGGCGTACCTTGATCAGATGGTGCTGCCGGTTCTTGAGGCCAAGTACGATCTGGGCCTCTTCGACCACCCCTACGTTGACGCTTCAAAGGTGAACGCGGTTCTGAACCGGCCCGAGGGCCTGGCCCTGGAACGCAGGATTGCCGGGCGCTCCATGGTGCTGCTGCGCAACGAAAACCATCTGCTGCCCCTGTCAAAAGACCTGAAGCGGGTTGCCGTGATTGGCCCCCTGGCTGACTCGGGACACGACATCGAAGGCGGATGGACGGTGGAAGGCCTGTTCGGATCCGGAGCCAAGAGCCACCCCGTCACCGTCTATGCCGGAATCAGGAACGCGCTTGGCTCCGCGGCCCGTATTACTCTGGTGGCGGGTCCCACGCCCTCACGCAAATATCCCGGCCTGCTGGACCAGTTGGCGGGCAGAAAACCTACTCCACCGCCCACCGCGGAGGAGACCGCCGATTGGATTGCGAAGGCCAAAGCTGCCGCGGCCGATTCCGATCTGGTGGTGGCGGTGATGGGCGAAATGGCCAACATGAGCAGCGAGGCTGCTTCGCGCGCCACGCTCGATCTGCCGGGAATCCAGGAGCAGATGCTGGAAGCCGTGGTGGCCACTGGCAAGCCCGTCGTACTGGTGCTTGAGAATGGACGCCCGCTCGACATCCGCTGGGCATCAAAGCACGTACCCGCGATTCTCGAGGCGTGGTACCCGGGCACGGAGGGCGGTGACGCCGTGGCCGATGTGCTCTTTGGCGAAGTAAACCCGGGCGGCAAGCTGCCGGTGAGCTGGCCGCGCGTGGCCGGCGGCGAACCGCTCTACTACAACCACAACCTGACCCATGAGCCCGAGGACAGTCCCAACTTCACCTCGCGCTACTGGGACATGAACTCGAAGCCCCTCTATCCCTTCGGCTATGGTCTCAGCTACACCACGTTCAAGTTCGCCAATCTCAAACTGAGCCGCGCCGGCATGAGTGTGAACGACACCAACGAGGTGAGCGTGGATGTGACCAATACCGGCGCGGTAACAGGCGACGCGGTGGCGCAGATTTACATCCACCAGCGCTACGGATCAGCCTCGCGGCCAGTGCGGCAACTGGAGGGATTCAAGCGCATTACGCTCAAGCCGGGCGAGACCCGCACTCTCACCTTTCCGCTCGGGCGCAACGAATTACAGTTCTGGAGCCCGCAGACAAAGGCGTGGGCCGTGGAGCCAACGGAGTTTGACGTATGGGCGGGAGAAGATTCCCAGGCCAGCCTTCACGCCACGTTTGTGACCACGCAGTAACTGCGGCGCAATCATCACGCACAGAGGCCCGGGCGGTGGTTCAACCCGGGCCCTTCTGCATACAACGATGGAGCGCGGCCGGGCACACGCCCATCAGGAAGCTGCTTCCAGCAGCGCCAGCAGGCCCTTCATGTCCTTCACCACAATCTGCCGTGCATCCACGTCCAGCAGCCCCTCGGCCTGCAGGCGCATCAGATTGCGCGAAATCAGTTCACGCACCGTGCCCAGTTGATTGGCGAGCTCCTGATGGGACGCCGGAAGCTGAAACTCAATGCCGCGTCCCGTCTCTCTCCCTTCAGACTGCGCAAGCTTCACCAGGGTGGAGATGAGCCGCTGCCGAATGGTGGTAAACGAGAGTTCCTCAATAATGCCCACCAGACGCCGCAGCCTTTCACCCACAACGGTCAATACCTTGAGTGAGACCTCAGGATGCTCCAGGCAGAATGCGCGGAAGTCGCGCCGCGAAATGAAGGCCACCTCGGCATCCTCAACAGCCACGGCAGACGCCGGAAAGGGCCCTCCGTCAAACACGGGCAATTCCGCAACCGATTCTCCCGGACCATTGGCCGCGAGAACCTGCTCGCGCCCATTCACTGAGGTTTTGAAGATGCGAATCCTGCCATGCGCAATGATGTGAAGTCCGCTGCAAGGCTCGCCCTCTGAGAACAGCAATTCACCGGTCCTGAACAACTTGCGGGACGCGCGGGCGGCGAGCAACTGGATCTCTGACGGAGAGAGACCCGACAGCAGGGGGGTCTTTTGCAGCACTGTGGCGAGGTCGACGCGCTGGGTGGTCACGTCGGAATTCTACCAGCATGCGACTTTGGTCACTGCGATTTCACCGCCGGACGCACTTTGATGGATGCATGAACGGGGAGATTCGCGCCATCGATTTCAATGAGCGGCCGTTCATCGCAATCTGGGAGGTAACCCAGGCCTGCGACCTGGCGTGTGTCCACTGCCGCGCTTCTGCCCAACCCAACCGCCATCCCATGGAGCTCACCACGGCGGAAGGCAGGCACCTGATCGACCAGGTGGCCGGGATGAAGATTCCGGTCTTCGTCCTGACCGGCGGCGATCCCATCAAGCGGCCTGACCTGTTTGAGCTGATTGGCCATGCCCGCGCGCAGGGGCTTCGCGTATCTCTAACGCCGAGCGCAACGCCGCTGCTCACGCGGGATGTTGTTGCCCGCCTGAAGGCGGAGGGCCTGGCCCGGCTGGCGGTGAGCATGGACGGCGCATCCGCAGAAACGCATGATGCCTTCCGCGGCATGGCCGGCTCCTTTGCGCGCACCCTCAACGCCGTGGAGTGGGCCAACCAGATTGGCCTGCCTGTCCAGATCAACACCACCTTCAGCCGTCGCAACATCGACGAGATTGATTCCATCGTCGCGCTGATGGAGGGCCTGCGCATCACGCTTTGGAGCGTCTTCTTCCTCGTCCCCACCGGCCGCGGCAAGCTCAGCGACCTCATGAGCGCGGACGAGTTTGAGGAGGCCTTCGCAAAGATTCGTCACCTCTCAAAGTCGGCAAGCTTTGACATCAAGACCACTGAAGCACAGCACTACCGCCGCTATCTGGTCCAGCAGCAGGTTGCTGAACGCCGGGCCGGAATCAGTGACGAAGCGGCTGAGAAGGTGGCGGACACCATCGGACGCATGCCCCACGGGCTGAATGACGGCAAGGGCTTCGTCTTCATCTCCCACACAGGCGAGGTGTTTCCCAGCGGGTTTCTTCCGCTCTCAGCCGGCAGCATCCGCCAGCAGCCGCTCAGCTCCATCTATCGCGAGTCGCCGCTCTTCAGGGACCTGCGGGATGCTGACCGGCTCGAGGGAAAATGCGGCGCCTGCGAATTCAAGCACATCTGCGGCGGCTCCCGCTCTCGCGCCTATGCGCTCACCGGCAATCCTTTTGCAGAGGAGCCGTGCTGCGCCTACGTGCCCCGGGGATACGTTCAGCCGCGGAGTATCATCAAACAAGCGGCTGCCCTGCACGTGCTGCAAGGCGCTTAGCACGTTCCGCCTCGAAACGCGGCACACATAGCACCCGGCAGCACACCAGCTATTTGAGGACAGCAAATCATGGCAATCCAGATTGGCGCAAAACCTGACAGCGGATTCGATGACCCCATTGGCATGCTCAAGGATTGCCACCGGCGCATTGAGAGCTTTCTTCATATCTTGTGCATGGTGGTGGAGCGCGCGCACGGTCGCGAGTTGAGCGTCGAGGAGCGCGATGCCGTTCAGGCGGCGCTGCAGTACTTCCGCGTTGGTGGTGTTCGGCACACGGCCGATGAAGAAGAGTCACTCTTCCCGCGCATGCGCGCGCGCTCGGAATCTGCCGATCCGACCTTCGAAAATCTGGGGCTGCTCGAGAGCGACCACCACACAGCTACGAACTTGCACGCGCTGGTGGAGCAGCTTTATCTCATGTGGATTGCGGAGAAACGCCTTTCCGCCGACAGCGAACAAAAGCTCCTCGGAGCCACGCAGGACCTGAAGAAGCTCTACTCGGAACACATCAACCTTGAGGAGCAGGTTGTCTTCCCCCATGCCGCACAGGTTCTCGACCGCCAGTCCATCGCTGCAATGGGCCAGGAATTCCGCATCCGTAGAAGCTGAGGCCCCTCATCATCGCCACAGCAATTCAGCGCCCGTGAAGTTCCCCTCTCTCATCTGGTGATAGCTGGAGTCTCCGGGTACAGAACGACCGGACATGTCCAGGTGGAGACTACCCTAATTATCGTGTGCTCTTTCATCGCGCACCAATCTTGGCGTCATTGATACATCCAGTATTGACGACTGTAGACGGGCCGCGCAATTTAACCGGCCGCGCTCGCTATCAAACAACCATCCCCACTTGTTGAAATATTGAGCGCCTGATTTCAGGTGATAGTAAAGCAATTTAGAGCTATGATAGGAGCCCATTGCATAGCCATGTGCAACTAAAACTTGCGGCACAAATACTGTCTGAGCGACGCGGTTGATCCGGCGGCAGAGGTCTGTATCCTCCATATACATGAAAAACCGCTCGTCAAACCCTCCCACAGTCTGCAAGATGGCGGTTCGCAGAAACATGAAGCACCCTGATAAGAAGGGCACCACTCGCGCGACCTGCAGATTTACGTCACGAAGTTCGTAGCGGTCACGCCTCCGGCTAAACAGCCTCTTGTCGACAAACCGCCGCAATAACAGGTCAACAGGAGTGGGAAGTTGTTTACATAGCCTCTGCTCAGTCCCGTCCGGATACTCGACTCGTGGCATTGTTTGACCCACGTCGGGGTGACCGTCCATAAATCGAACTAATCTCTCAATCACCGTGGATCCAAATAAGATATCGGGGTTTACTATCATATGATACCGGCCTCTTTGTTGAAGCTCCCGGATGGCAATATTGTGTGCAGCTCCAAACCCGATGTTTTTACGAAGCCAAAGATATTCGGCAACTCCCGAGGTCTTGACTACGCTCTTTAATTCATCGGATGGGGAATTATCCACAACCAAGAGCTGAGCCTTATAGGTTGACAGTCGAAAACACTCAAGGAGCGCACTCAACTCGTCAGGTGACGTACGGAAGACAACGACTGATGCCGTGACCTGCGAATTTTCGATGTCCGCTGGCATATCTGCCTTGTCTATACTCGCAATCACCGGTATACCTCGACGTCCTATCTCACCTAACTCTAATGGATTATTAATGTAAGCCCTATTGCACGGGTATAAAGACTCACTGCCCTGCACTTGGCTGAGAAGTGCGTCTGGAATTGCATTCTTGAGGTGATGTGTCCTATTTCTTTCAACCAGTCATAAGTTGGAAATTCCCGTGTCCTGGGCGAGTATATCTCACCGCCGTCGTCGTTGTCGGGGCTTTGGGAAGCGCGCATTGTCTGCTGCATCTCCATAGCCTGTTGAACTGCTGAACTCGGCAGGGGTTCTGCATGCAAGGAAGCTGCGCAATCGCTCGTAGTTGTCTTCCTCGCACCTGCTTCCCAGCGTTTGGCGCAAATCGTTGTGGGTCTCAGAACCTGTTTACGTTCAGGCACTCATCTCGTAACCGTCCATGAAAGCTCTCGACGTGCTCGTTCTGCATGGGTCTACCGGCTGGATGTGAACCAGATTGATTTTGTGCTCCTCAACCCAGCATCTGCCGCAAAGTGAGCTCTGGCCTCATGCTGTTCCAAGATCGCAATTATCTTCACTTCCGTTTACCGGCTCCACCGTATTCAAGTCCGCTCCTTCACATTTACGAGAGAATTCCACCTGCAACCGGCGTATTCTTTCGAGGACATGTCATAATCTTAGCGATGCTGGCATTAGTTCGGCAATTGTCTTTTTAAACAGGCGGGGCAAGAGCCAAGCCGGCAAGAACAGGCTTGCAAAAAGGTAGGCGACTGCCATGCCATTTGCGCCATAGCGCACGACCAGAGCCATGCCAAACGCGACCATCAGCACATTTTCAGCTATGATCACAAAAGCGACTTCCCACACTCGCTCAAGTCCCATAAGAATTACATAATAATAATGGGTCCAGATATTGAAGGCTATATATATTCCAAGCAGAACTACGACTGAATGATACCCTACTATACTAATCTTCCAAACATTATGGATCGCCCAAGGCCCAACAAAAATGGTGGCTGCAGAGAGGAAGAGCGCCAGATATATCAACGCTTTACGTATCTGTCTGGCTGTGCGATAGATCCATTTGTGGTCATGGCGTGTGACCGCATCCGTAAATGCGGGCCACAATGGTTGTGTCAATATGCCTACAATAGAGGTGATGAGGCCTATTGCCCTATAGATGATCCCAAATATGTCTGTAATCTGGGGATTCGTCATATGCGCGAGAATATAGGTTCCGCCGTGTTGTTCGATAAGAGATGCTAGTTGAATGATCCAGAAAGCTACCCCAGAACTACTCATGAGCCGAAGCGTTTTGCTCTTGAACCGGAACATTCCGCTGATCAGATATGCCCGTTGTCTCAAGAGAATTGAAAAGTTGACAATGCGGCTAAGCACCGGCGTGGCGTATAGAGCGAATATGATCTCAATCAGATTCGCATGATACCAACAAACCACAAGAAGAGCGACAACACTCAGTACATTGCTGATGCATACACCAAGGTTCGTTTTATATTGCTCCTGATAGCCGGCGAGTGCTGAATCCACTACGCTAGCTAGAACAACCAGGATAACGATGAGTACTACCGCATCTGTATAATGAATAATTTCTAGCTGATCTGAAGCAAACGCTGGGCCAAACACCATGGCTGCAGGAAAGATGCGAACGGCCATCGCTATTGCTGATCCACCCAGTAAAGAGATCACGCTGGTGAACAGTATGGCGGCACCTAATGCGCACCCCTCATCCTGGGTCTTGCCTTCTGCATTCGCCTTGGCAATTGCCTGAGATAGAGCTGGCCCAGCTCCGAGTTGCATGAGGGACATTGTTGCTAATGCTGCTGTGAGTAATAGGTAGATGGCGTACTCATGCACACCTAATGTGTGGTAGATGAGCGGGATCGCCACTGCTTGCAACGCCGCGCCCGTTAGCTTGCTCAGCCCGCTGCTCCACGCCGCAAAACGCAGCATCTGGCTTCGTCTCGAGCTGTGATCTAAGCTGTGGGATATGCGCTTCAATATGCCTCGCCTTAATCAGGCACTCGTTTAGTTGCGAGACCACTGGGGATTGTCATCGCAAAAAAGAAGCCTCGTACAAATCTGACATCGCATTGCGTGGGTTCGTTCAGTGCTGCTCCATGAAGGAAAATGAGGGTAAAACGTGATTTTATGTTATCTCAGGTGCCTGAGTATTCGCTCCCGCAAGCATTTGGTTTAGGTGATCGGGCACTGAAGCATGCACCTTATAAATACTTGCGTTGCAGTCTATGAGCGGATTGCGAGGCCAAGGCGAGTCCGTATTCGCACCACAGCTGACCTTGAGGTGTGCTGTAGCAGAGTAGCGGGAGTTAGTGGACACAGTCGGTCGGTTGCCGTGCAGTACGATCGTGGCTCACCAACGAGCGGCGCGTGCAGTTCATATCGAGTACTCCTGAGGCTGGATATTCTCGCATGTCGGCCTTCGTCTCTTGCTGGTATCCTCTGTACCCGGCTTGTCTTCACCACTTGCCGCAGTCCGCGTGATCGAACCGATCACTGAGTATTTAAATTCTGATTGTGTACTCTTGCGATTACAGCAATTCAAGAATGAATCTGCCGTCGGTAGGGGCGACGGATCTGAGTGGTACTCGTTGTGACGATATTCCGTTCAGCGTTTCCCCTGCCTCCTGTCGGCTTGGGACATAGGTTTATCGAGTACGGCTGATGTGAACGAACTATTTCCCAAGGTACTTCCCAGCCCAACTTCCAGTGGAAGACCGTTATCGTCGTCGAACACTATCCACTTCGTTCCCGTTCAACACTCGGCTTTACCGACCACTCCATTTATTTACGCCGGAGAAGGCTTAATCCAGAAATGTCTCGTCTCTAAACAGCAATCGTGGACGCCGGGTTTCCCGCATAACCCGGTGCACATCAGCTATGCGCCTTGATACTGCCCTGGTTGAACCGTTACGATCAGGTTGCGGGTGCAGGCAACTCATCAACCAACTACTTCTTGCGCCGCCTTTTGCTGGAACTCAACATCACAACTCTCCAAGCGAAAGTTCTCCGCTTGAGGTACCGGCTCCTACAATCCTAGCCATACGATGAGGATAGCACAACAATGAATTCTCCTGGCTTCGCCCTGGTGACTCTTGCTTATCCTATTCAAACTTTATGCAATGGGCTCGACCATGATGGCAAAACGCTGGATCGAGCTCTGGTTTTTGTCGCTTGCAAATTTGTGGATCATGCATATAGCCTGTCGGCGTGGTGTTCTGTATGTGGCCCAATCATAGTCTCGCGTCTCGTCAACACCAGATTGGGTCACACGTATCGCAACACTTCAGCAAAGTTATTGTCAATGGCAACTCTCACTTAACCCGGTTCGCATCCAACGACCAGTGAAAAAAGAACCCTTATCAGCTATCGATTCCATTCTCTCCGTCTATCTCTTGATTCTGCTTGTTCTCCTTCCGTGCGACTGGTTCGCGCCGTCTGGGAGGCTGCTACGCGAGGCTGGCGCGAAGCCGGCAATACTGTTCCTTCTACTCGGAGTGCTGCTGTTGGCACTATTGCGACCTCGATGCCTGCGAAGACTTGGGACCCCTACCTGCCGCGCTGGTGTGGTATTTCTTGGGATCCTTGCACTCGGAACACTGGCATTCAGCATAAACGCCATCTTCGGGTGGTCTGGTTTTGGCCGAGCGAAGAACCCGGAGATCGAATTCGGGGCACAAGCAGCCTTATTTCTGGCCTTTGCCTTGGTCGTTCTAGTACATGCAGAGTTCTTTCGCGAAGCGCGATGGCGCTCGAGAGTAGTTACACTGATGGCTTGGGCGGCAGTAGTCCATTTGGTCATCTTCTTGCTTGAAGCGACTCATTTGTTCAGCCCTGCAAGTCTTCCACTGGAACTATTCCGTACAACGAGCGACATCGGAAGACCAAGCGGTCTAATGAGCGAACCGTCTTACTTCGGTGCATTTGCCGGCCTCTATGGTGGTCCTTTGTTGCTCGTCCGATCGGTTCCTCATTACCGGTGGCGGTGCGTTCTGGCAATCGCTTTGTTTGCGTGTGCTGTGATTATTCGTGCTAAGACATTTGTCCCGGTCATGATCTGTGAATTCTGCCTCGTAATATGGATGCGAGGCCGTAGCGTACTTAAGCTTCGATATCTTCCGATTGCCATCGCAGTCGTTTTAATATCCCTTTATGTGATTATCGCAAATGCTGCATTAGATTTGCAGGACAACCTGAGTAGTGTTATGAGGATTGGTTCTGCACAACTTGCGTCTAACGTGGCGATCCGAGGCTACGGCCTGACGGGAATCGGATTCGGGCAATTCCATTATTTTTTTCGTCCTCAATTCGCTCCGAGCTATCTGTTTCTTTCATCGGAGGCGAGGGAGCAGTTCTCTCTGTCTGCAACGATGCGGGCGTCTACTTATAATTTTTTTATTCGGATGTTACTTGAAACTGGAATTGTAGGCCTCTTGTTGTTTACTGGAATGATATATTCTGTGCTTCGTAGCGCCAGGAATAACCTAAGCGCAGATTCTCAACTTGGTATATTCTTACTCGCAGGAAGCCTCGGCTTTTTGTTCACCCAGGATCCCTATTTCTACCCCCCATTGGCATTGGCACTCGCCATTCTTCTGGGCAGAATCGGGACTCACCTCGACGTGAAAGTATAAGATGTGCATCATATATGCGCCTTGGCATGTTCCCAGGTATCGTTTATGAACGTACCTCTCTTCTCGGTGATTTCGGCGGTCTTTAATGACAAGGTTGGCCTGGAGCGCACGGCCCGGAGCCTGCAAGCACAGTCCTGCTTGGATTTTGAGTGGATTGTTATTGATGGTGGATCTGACGATGGTACCGTTGAATTCCTGCAGGGATGTATTGTTGCGTCGCAGTGGATAAGTGAGCCCGACGACGGCATTGCGGACGCTTGGAACAAGGGTATCCGCCTCGCTGTTGGACGTTTTGTCGTTATCCTAAATGCAGGAGACACGTTCGACCCTGATTACCTTGAGACGATGAGGCAATCGGCCGTGGAGAATCGGATAACTTGTTGCGCCGTGAGACTAGCGAATTCATCTGGTAGTCTTGTCGGGAAGATGGTCGCAGAACCGGGAAAACTCTGGCGAGGCATGCATGTGCCGCATAACTGGTGTGTAGTGCCTCGTCATCTCTACTCTCAATTTGGTGGCTATCCGAAGCGAAGATTCGCTATGGACTTTGCCTGGTTTCATCGCTATTTTCAGGAATTTGGAGTGGAAGGATTTATTGTGATTCCCAGAGTTCTTGGAACGTACCATTTAGGCGGGGTTAGTGATTCTGGCTTCCGCAAAAGCTTTGCAGAAGTTGAGCAAATCCTTCGAGAGAATGGGATGAGTCGATTCAAAGCGCGTTGTTTACGAATCGGATACACTATCAAGCATGGAATCGCCTTGAGACTCCGCTCCCACTTTGCTGATCGTAAGCTCTTGTAAGGAATACCCTGCGTGGGCACAACAATTCAGGTTCTTGTAAAAGAAAGGTCGACGATCCGCCTGTGTCTTCAAATGTTTGCCCAGTGGTCTTGATTATCCTCCCGACACTACGTATCAGCGGAGGTATACAAGAAGCGGTGCGCCTCGGGCGGGATCTAAAAAGCCGCGGTGTGGACACCAGAATTCTTTCGCTCTGGAAGCATCCGCATTCCGTATCTATTCCGGATCTCCCAGTCAGATTCATCTCCAACGCGCCTCCACGGAAGTGCTGGGCAGCATTTGAATTGCCGTTCATGCTTCTGCGGTATTACGCATACCTCATCTTCCTCAGGCGAAGTATGGCGCCTGCAAATATTGCCGTTATTTTGACACACTATTCCACACTTCCGTTTCGCGGTCTCTCTTCTCTCAAGCGGAGATTTTGCTTCGTTCAAGGCCTGGAATGGCTTTTCTTGCCGGAAGGAATTCTACGCTCAATCCTTCAAAAGTATATTTTGAGAGCCTACTCCGCATGTCATATTCTCACTACGAACTCCTACCTGACTTTTAGTTTGAAAGAACTTGGAATCACACAGATTATGGAGGTGCCAATATGGGCTGACCCTCAATTCGCTCAACACTCCTCCAAGGTCGATCGTCCCATCGATGTTTCACTGGTGTTAAGAGGCGGCCATACTAAGCGAATGGACTTATACCTTGATCTACTGGATCGAATTGGAGATCTTACCTCGGCAATAATCACACCGGACGATAAGATCGCTACGCTCGTTGAAGGAAAATGTCATCAGTGCCTTCTACGTCCATCTCGTGAAGCAATGACGAGTTTATTCGCGTGTTCGAAGACGTTTGTTCTCCTCAGCGACCATGAGGGGTTTGCGTTGCCCCCTCTTGAAGCAATGGGGTCTGGCTGTATCCCCCTATGTCGTGATGCAGGAGGTGTAAGGTGTTATATGACAGGCCCGCTGGAGAAGTACTTGATCCCTCTCGACGCCTCCATGGATTCAGTGGCAATGCAGCTGAGGTATATCATCACCGAAGCGCGGAGTGACTCACTGTTGCCAGCCAGAATGACGTCCCACTTTGAGGAGGGCCTCAAAGCGGCAATGAATAGTCGCGAAGCAGCTTTGGATGCCCTTATGCATCTCATCCAACCTCAGTGAATGGGACGACATATCTACCGAAGATCCAACAGCGGCGAAGTTTGATTCCAACTCCTGGCTGGCTTTTCAAAGGTGGGACACGCCCCTCCACGGTAGCATGATGCCTCGCGGCCCCAAGCGCTACATCGACTCGAAAACCTGCTCCAAACCGGATACTCTAACCGCAGGAGACGTGCGGCTATCCATGATGGATCTTGGCAAAGTGTTATTCGGCCTTGGGCTGCTGGTCTCCCTCATCGGAGCAGGGCTCATGCTGGCTTCGCGCACGGACCTGACTCTGGGCCGCCTGCCCGGTGACTTCGTCTACCGCGGCAGGCATCTCTCCTTCTACTTTCCCCTGGGCAGTTCAATTCTCATCAGCGTCGTGCTGTCCGCCCTGATTTACCTCTTTTCGCGCTTTCACCGCTAATCCGGTACCGGGCAGAGACGCGAGTCTCGCCGGCGGCACGACAACCCGACCCGCTTCGACGGTTGCATCTCTGGTAACCGGCCCAAGTCAAAACTGGGCGACTCCATCCCCTTCTGCTCGGTTAAGATTGGTTCACTGAAATCCGCATCGACGCCTTCGCGGTTCGCCTGTTTTTTCGGACTGCATCAGCCGAGTGCTCATGAGCCCATCACCCGAATTTTTCAAACGCGCCTCGCTCTCCATCGTTGTTCCCTGTCACAACGAGGAGGCGGTGCTCAATGTGACGGCCGCGCGTCTCGTCGCGCTTTTTGATCATCTTGAGCAGGAGGGGTTGATCCAGGGTGCATCCGTCTTTTTTGTCGATGATGGTTCCACCGACAGCACCTGGGCTCTTATCGAGCGCCTTGCCACGCAAGATGCGCGCGTCCACGGAATCAAACTCTCGCGCAACTTTGGCCAGCAAAACGCCATCCTCGCCGGCCTGTTGACCGCTCCCGGAGACCTGCTCGTGAGCGTCGATGCTGACCTGCAGGACGACGTGGCCGCGATCGAGCAAATGGTGCTCGCGCACGCCCGTGGCGCCGAGGTCGTCTACGGCATCCGGAGCAGCCGTAAATCTGACAGCATCTTCAAGCGAACCACGGCGGAGTGGTTTTACCGCGCGCTCGGTTCAATGGGTGTAGAGCTGGTTTTCAACCACGCAGACTTCCGCCTGCTCAGCCGGCGCGTCATCGAGGTATTGCGGGGTTACAAGGAGTCGAATCTTCTATTGCGCGGCCTCATCCCCCAGCTTGGCTTCACTTCCGCGATGGTCTCCTACGACCGGCAAACGCGCTTTGCCGGCGCCACCAAGTACACCCTGTCAAAGATGATTTCCCTGGCCGTGAATGGCATCACGTCGTTCACTGATCTGCCGTTGAAAGCCATTACGTTGCTTGGCTTTTTGATTTC